>DBDB01000037.1:4595-4731 GCA_002293345.1 Alistipes sp. UBA943 | reverse complement strand
ATCAATATCCGCGAGGTGACGCAAAAGGGACGTTACTACGAGAACGGACGTTGGATCACGACCGAACCCCACGAGATCCATAAACCGTTGACCTATCCCGAGATCGGGCCGAAGGAGTCGTACGTGATCTACCACG
>DBDB01000037.1:0-4510 GCA_002293345.1 Alistipes sp. UBA943 | reverse complement strand
GTGATGTACAACGGGGTTGAGATCGTACCGATACAGTTTTTGAAGGCGGTGCTTCCGGATCCGAAATCGTTGGGAGAGAACTATAAGGGCATGACGTCGATCGGTTGCCGCATCCGTGGCATCAAGGACGGCAAAGAACACACGTACTATATCTACAACAACTGCGACCACGAGAAGGCATACGAGGAGACGGGTACCCAGGCGGTGAGTTACACGACGGGAGTACCTGCAGCTTTGGGTGCCTCGATGTGGGCGAAAGGTCTGTGGCGCGGTGCGGGGGTATTCAACGTGGAGGAGTTCGATCCCGATCCATTCCTGGCGGAGTTGGGCGAACAGGGACTGCCTTGGATCGAGGAGCACGATGTCAATTTGGAGGTATGAGGATAGTTGGGGTTGTGTTTTGTGTGCTTCTCCTTTGTGCTTGTCCGCGCAAGGGAGTGAAGGTCGCTCAGCAGGCTGACGAGAAAAAGGCAGATAAAGAAGTGGCGACGGCCGTTCAGAAGATAGTTATTGATAGTGTCTATCGGGCAGCGGCGTATCAAATGACAGATAAGCGAGTGGTCGCTCACACGGCCTCTGAATATGCCAAATATGGCCTACTGAAGGTGGTTAAAACGATAGGCATGGATTTTCCAACCCTCTATAAAGAGACGTCTCAGACGTTCGTGATAGTGGGTAAGGTCGATATCTATCCCAATCTTACCAGTCTGATTATTTATCATACCTCGATTTATGATGATCCGACTTGGTGGCTCGTGAATTATGATTCGAATCACCGCTATATCGACTCTATAATCATTTATCTCGACCATTCGGTTGGTGACGATGAGGGGTCTTGCTGGTGTAAAGAATCTGTAATACACCTGTTACCAAAACCTCATATCGAAGTGACGCAGTCGACGTATTACATGTACATGTTTGACGACAAGCCAAAATGTTTTTGGGGCGACAGAATAATCAGTCGTGTGGAGGTTCTTGAGTCGGGAGAATTCAAGGTTACGGATACCGAGGTGACCAATCAAAAGGTGACGGTGATCGATTACGATCATGTCTTCGAGAAAACGCCATTCTATGTGATAAACTTTCCTGAGGAAAATCGAGTGATCCCCGCTGACAGTATCCAGCATGTCGAGAGGGCGTGCCTGATTGAGATGGGGCCTCAGACGCGAGAGTTTGAGGATGAGGAGTCCGAAGATACACGGGAATACTTTGCCGCTATAGACGGCTGGGCACACTATGGTGCGAAAACAAGGCGCATGGTTGAGGCTGAAGGCGTTGAAAGCGTCTCGGTAGAAAAAAGATACCTTTCGTTTGATGTTGTCAATGGCGACATATTGATCGTCGACACAAAAATGGGATTGAACGGTTTGTCGGGCCTGATGTTGTTATGTAATGGATTTGAAGATTCTATCCCGTTGTTCATAGGGCCAGATGACGACTTCGGCATTGATAGTTATGTAAACTATGGTTGTTTTCAGTAAAATACCGTCCCCTTGCTTCGTGTTAGACGAAGTGCTGTTGGAACGCAATCTGGCGATCATCGACCGTGTCCGTAAAGAGGCATCGGTAGAGATTATCGTGGCGTTGAAGGCGTGTGCCATGTGGAGCGTCTTTCCAACGCTGGCGCGCCACTCCGACGGGGCCACGGCCTCGTCGGCTGCCGAAGCACGGCTGGTACGCGAAGCGTATGGCGCGCCTGCACACACGTACGCACCGGTATACACGGATCAAAACATCACGGAGATACTGGATTGCAGCAATCACGTGACATTCAACTCGGTGGCACAGTTTCAGCGGTTCGGCATGATGGCCATGTCGCGAGGCATCTCGTGCGGACTGCGCATCAATCCCGGGTACTCGCCCGTCGAGACGGACCTTTATAATCCTGCCGTACCGGGATCACGTTTAGGTGTGACGTCCGAATGCCTGACAGAACTCCCGGAAGGGGTTGAGGGATTGCATTTTCATGTATTGTGCGAGTCGCGTCCGGAACATCTGAAACGGGCACTGGATGCTGTGGGGGAGCGATTCGGACACCTGTTGCCACATATCAAATGGCTGAATATGGGTGGCGGTCACCTGATGACGCACAAGGATTACGACTGTGACGAATTGATCGCGGTTTTGAAAGATTTCAAGGCACGCCACCCGCACCTGCGTCTGATTCTCGAACCGGGGAGTGCGTTCACGTGGCAGACGGGATATTTGGTGTCGACGATCGAGGATATCGTTGAGAATGCGGGGATTACGACCTGCATGTTGGACGTATCGTTCGCATGCCACATGCCGGACTGTTTGGAGATGCCCTACAAACCCGCCATCATCGGGACACACGACCCGATCGAGGGCGAACGACATTATCGCATGGGAGGCAACTCATGCCTGGCGGGGGATTACTGTGGCGACTGGGCGTTCGATCGCGACCCGAAGGTGGGCGACAGGGTGATTTTCGAGGATATGATACACTACACGATGGTCAAAACGACAATGTTTAACGGCGTGCAGCATCCCTCGATCGCCATCGCGCGACTGGATGGCACACTGGACGTTATCCGAGAGTTCGGATACGAGGATTTTAAGAAAAGAATGGGGTAGACTCATGAACAAAGAGACAGAATACACACTATTTTCCGTGGCCACGGGCCTCGAAGTGGAGGAGACGGGTTGGACCTTGGACGCCCCCGCTCAAGTAAGCACCCCCGGCGGGGCGAAGGAATTACCGACGTTGATCCGTGCCAGGTACGCGAAACGGCAGATCGAGGTGGGTGACGCGAGTGAGGGGATCTATCGGTTTGCGGACTGGCTGCCGATACGAAGGACGTTGAAGGGTTCTTCGGCACCGGTGACGTACAAATCCGAAGGGCTGGCCAAGCACCTCGGGATGGAGAATCTTTATATCACGTTCAGTGGCTATTGGCCCGAGCGAGGTGCGAATATGACGACCTGCTCGTTCAAGGAGACGGAAGCGTATGCCGTCACGGGGCGTATGCATTCGGATTCTCCGAATGGTTTTGCCAACGGCAAAACCGACGACCAAAGGATTTTGGTCGTGGCATCCGCCGGCAACACGGCACGGGCGTTCGCAAAAGTTTGTTCGGAGAACGACATCCCGTTGCTGCTGTGCGTACCGTACGACAATATGGGTGCGTTGTGGTTCGCCGAACCGTTGAAACCATGCGTGAAGATCATCTGTGCCGCGGCGGGAGGGGACTATTTCGATGCTATCCATCTGAGTAATCTTGTGCTCCGCAACCGGCGTTTTTATGCCGAGGGGGGTGCCAAGAACATTGCCCGTCGTGACGGCATGGGTACGACTGTTTTGAGTGCCGTGACGACGATCGGCCGCATTCCGGAATACTATTTTCAGGCTGTGGGGAGCGGTACGGGTGCGATTGCGGCATGGGAGGCCAACATGCGTTTGATAGAGGACGGGCGTTTCGGCGACACGTTGATGCGCTTGATGGTGTCGCAAAATGCACCGTTCGTACCGATATATGATGCGTGGCGTGTGGATTCACGCGACATGTTACCTTACGACGACGACAAAGCACGCCGCGACGCACAGATCATCGACGCGAAGGTGTTGTCGAATCGTAAGCCTCCTTATGGCGTCGTCGGCGGTCTCTACGATGCTTTGAAAGCATCGTGTGGCGACGTACTCGTCGCCACGAATGCCCAAGGGGCGCGAGCCCGCCGCCTGTTTGCGGACACGGAGGGTATCGATATTCATCCTGCGGCGGGGATCGCTCTGGCGACGCTGATCAAGAGCGTGGAGAGTGGTGTTGTGGCGAAGGATGCGACGGTGATGCTGAACGTCACGGGTGGCGGCGAGGAGCGTTTCAAGCACGAACACACTGCCGCGGGGCATACCCTTTTTTATCCTACGCCAGATCACGTTTTCCCCCTCACAGCGACATCGGAGGATGTTTTTGAGAAAATTGAAACAATGTTTTAGGTTTGGCGGCAAATTTGTATTGCACCGTAAGAAGTCTCACTTAAAACTTATGTGCGTATGGAATTTTTATGGTATTTGCTGATCGGTCTGGTGGCCGGATGGTTGGGTAACCTGATCATGAAAGGTTCGGGTGCCGGATTGTTGATTAACCTCCTTGTGGGTGTTGTGGGCGGTATTTTGGGAGGCTGGATCTTCTCGCTGCTCGGTATCCACACCGGTGGCGGATTGATCTGGAATCTCGTCACAGCACTCGTAGGAGCCGTTATTTTGCTGTGGATCGTATCACTCATCATGGGTCGAAAAAAGAAAGCGTAACCCCTCTTTTTATCCCCCTTTTTTGTTAAAACTCCCGCCAAATGCGGGAGTTTTTTTATTAACAATCCATAGGTTTTACCTATCGTTTTTGAAATTACTATAAGTTTTGCTTATAATGCTTCTCTCTTTTCTTTAAAACCTTTTTTCAGACCGCCGCTTTTTGGTGAAAAGCGGCACCAAAAACTTTCGGGAGATGCTTTGCATCTCCATACTTTGTGCGAGGACAAAGCCTTCGGCTTT
>DBDB01000036.1:10138-10268 GCA_002293345.1 Alistipes sp. UBA943 | reverse complement strand
AACAGGATACGTCCGATGGTGGTCTCGATGAGTTTACGCACCGGTTTCCCCGTCTCGTCCATATCGTCGACCATACATTTCACCTCGGCATGCAACGCGGCACGTCCCTCGTTATAGGCGATGATCGCCT
>DBDB01000036.1:0-9987 GCA_002293345.1 Alistipes sp. UBA943 | reverse complement strand
ATCTGGTCACCGTCGAAGTCGGCGTTGAAGGCCGTACACGACAGCGGGTGCAACTGAATTGCTTTACCCTCGATCAATTTCGGTTGGAACGCCTGAATACCCAATCGGTGCAGCGTCGGGGCACGGTTCATCAGCACGGGGTGTCCCTTGATGACGTTCTCCAAGATGCCCCAGATCACAGGATCCTTGCGGTCGATGATCTTTTTGGCGGATTTCACCGTCTTCACGATGCCACGCTCGATCAACTTACGGATCACGAACGGCTTGTAGAGTTCCGCCGCCATATCTTTGGGGATACCCATCTCGTGCATCTTCAACTCCGGACCGACGACGATCACCGAACGCGCCGAATAGTCGACACGCTTACCCAACAGATTCTGACGGAAACGTCCCTGTTTACCTTTCAACGAGTCGGAGAGGGATTTCAGAGCCCGGTTGCTTTCGTTCTTCACCGCGTTGCTCTTGCGCGAGTTATCGAAGAGCGAATCGACAGCCTCCTGCAACATACGTTTCTCGTTACGCAGAATGACCTCGGGAGCCTTGATCTCGATGAGGCGTTTCAAGCGGTTGTTGCGAATGATGACGCGGCGATAGAGGTCGTTCAGGTCCGACGTGGCAAAACGTCCGCCATCCAAGGGCACCAACGGACGCAGTTCGGGTGGGATCACGGGCAGTGTCTTCAGCACCATCCATTCGGGTTTGTTCTTACCCTCCGACGCACGGAACATTTCGATCACGTTGAGGCATTTCAGCGCCTCGCTTTTACGCTGTTGCGAAGTCTCGATACTTGCTTTGTGACGCAATGCGTACGACATTTTATCCAGCTCCACCTGTTGCAGCAGCGTGTATACCGCTTCGGCACCCATCTGGGCGATGAACTTATTCGGATCGTCATCCGGCAACTGTTGGTTCTCCTTGGGGAGGGTGGCCAGAATATCGAGATACTCCTTTTCGGAGAGGGTCTGCAGGCGCTCCACGCCGGACTCTTTGGCAGCACCGGCATTGATCACCACATAGCGTTCGTAATAGACGATCGCCTCCAGTTTTTTGGTCGGGATACCCAACAGGTAACCGATCTTGGACGGCAGCGAGCGGAAGTACCAGATGTGCACCACCGGCACGACGAGGGAGATGTGTCCCATTCGTTCGCGACGCACCTTTTTCTCCGTCACCTCGACACCGCAACGGTCGCACACGATCCCCTTGTAACGGATCCGCTTGTACTTTCCGCAGTGGCACTCATAATCCTTCACGGGACCGAAAATGCGTTCGCAAAACAGTCCGTCGCGTTCGGGTTTATAGGTACGGTAGTTGATCGTTTCGGGTTTGAGCACCTCGCCGCTGGACTGTGCCAGAATCTCCTCGGGAGACGCCAGTCCAACCGAGATCGTGCTGTAACCGCCATTCATATTCAATGCCATATTTTTGAACTCCTTTCTATTTTATCATAATCCCCCCGACCCCTTCGGATCCTCTTTGCTCCCCAGCCCCTTCGGCCCCTTATTCAAGTTTTACAGATAACGCCAGACCACGCAACTCGTGCAACAGCACGTTCATTGCCTCCGGAATACCGGGTTTGGGCAGGTTGTCACCCTTCACGATCGCTTCGTACGCCTTGGCACGTCCCGCCACGTCATCCGACTTGATCGTCAGGATCTCTTGCAGGATATTCGCCGCACCGAAGCCCTCCAACGCCCATACCTCCATCTCACCGAAACGCTGGCCGCCGAACTGCGCCTTACCGCCGAGGGGCTGCTGCGTGATCAGTGAGTAGGGACCGATGGAACGTGCGTGCATCTTGTCGTCGATCATGTGACCGAGTTTCAACATGTAGATCACACCCACCGTGGCCGGTTGGTCGAAACGTTCGCCCGTACCGCCATCATACAGATAGGTACGTCCGCTGCGCGGGATACCTGCTTTGGCGGTGTATTCGTTGATCTGTTCGAGCGACGCACCATCGAAGATCGGCGTGGCGAAACGTACGCCCAACTCCTTACCGGCCCATCCGAGCACCGTCTCATAGATCTGTCCGAGGTTCATTCGCGACGGCACACCGAGCGGATTCAGACAGATATCGACGATCGACCCGTCTTCGAGGAACGGCATATCTTCGTCGCGGACGATACGCGCCACGATACCTTTGTTACCGTGACGTCCGGCCATTTTGTCACCCACCTTCAGCTTGCGCTTCTTGGCGATATATACCTTCGCCAACTGGATCACGCCCGTTTGTGGCAACTCGTCACCGTTCGTCAGGTTGTATTTTTCGCGCTTCACGGCAGCGTCGATCTTCTTCCACTCGATCGTGTAGTTGTTGATCGTGCGTTCGATCATCGTGTTCAGACGCTCGTCGTTCGTCCATTTGTACGAACCGAGGTTCATGTATCCCGTAGCCACGCCCGTCTTCTCGTCCATGGATTTCTTGGACAGCTCCTCGAGCATCTTCTGCGAGAATTTGGCACCCGAACCGTACAACTCGACACCGAAGTAATCGGTGATGCCGACGGTCGATTTACCTTGCAGCAGCGAGTAGAGTTTCGACACGAGCTGTTTGGTAAGGGCCGTGATTTGCGACACGAACTTCTCATCCAGTTTCTCCAACTGTGTTTTTTCCGAGCTCTTGCCCGTACGTTTATTCTCCTTACCGGCACGGCTGTAGAGTTTCGTGTCGATCACCACACCGTGCAGCGACGGCTGTGCCTTCAACGACGCATCCTTCACGTCACCGGCCTTGTCACCGAAGATCGCACGCAACAGTTTCTCCTCGGGCGATGGATCGCTCTCGCCTTTCGGCGTGATCTTACCGATCAGGATATCGCCCGGATGCACGTTCGCACCGATACGGACAATACCGTTCACGTCGAGATCTTTCGTCGCGTCCTCACTCACGTTCGGGATGTCGGAAGTCAACTCCTCCACACCGCGTTTCGTGTCACGCACCTCCATGATATACTCATCCACATGCACCGATGTGAAGATATCCTCACGCTGGATACGCTCCGAGATCACGATGGCATCCTCGAAGTTGTACCCTTTCCACGGCATGAACGCCACTTTCAGATTACGTCCCAAGGCCAACTCGCCGTTCTGCGTCGAGTAACCTTCGGTCAATATCTGTCCCTTCGTCACGCGAGTCCCCTGGCGCACGGCCGGTTTCAACGTGATGGAGGTATTTTGGTTCGTACGGCGGAAGCGCGGCAACTCGTAGGTCGTCACATCCGGACGGAACGAGCAGAGATTCTCATCCTCCGTACGGTCATATTTCACTTCGATACGGCTTGCATCGGCATACGCCACCTCACCGTCACCTTCGGCAATGATATGGATACGGCTGTCGATCATCATCTCGCTTTCGATACCGGTACCGACGATCGGCGCCTCGCTGGTCACGAGGGGCACCGCCTGACGCATCATGTTGGATCCCATCAGCGCACGGTTTGCATCGTCATGCTCCAGGAACGGGATCAAACTGGCCGCGATGGAGGCGATCTGGTTCGGCGCGACGTCCATCAACGTCACCTGTTGCGACGTCACGACGGGGAAATCGGCCGCCTCACGACTTTGAATACGATCCGGTTGCAGGAAGTGTCCCTGGTCGTCGATGGGCACGTTCGACTGTGCCACCACTTCGTACTCCTCCTCTTCGGCGGAGTAATATTTGATGTGGCTGTTGTTCAGATCGACGGTCTCGTTGGTCACGGTACGGTACGGGGTCTCGATGAATCCCATGTCCGAAATGCGTGCATAGACGCACAGCGACGAGATCAGACCGATGTTCGGTCCCTCGGGCGATTCGATCGGACAGAGACGTCCGTAGTGTGTATAGTGCACGTCACGCACCTCGAAACCGGCCCTGTCACGCGATAGACCACCTGGACCGAGTGCAGACAGACGACGCTTGTGCGTGATCTCCGACAGCGGGTTGATCTGATCCATGAATTGCGACAACTGCGACGTGCCGAAGAACGAATTGATGACGCTGGAGAGCGTCTTGGCGTTGATCAGGTCGACGGGCGTAAACACCTCGTTGTCACGTACATTCATCCGTTCGCGGATCGTCCGGGCCATGCGCACGAATCCCACCGAGAACTGGTTGGAGAGTTGCTCGCCGACGGTACGTACGCGACGATTCGACAAGTGGTCGATATCATCCACCTCGGCCTTGGAGTTGATCAGTCGCACCAGATACTTGATGATCGCGATGATATCCTCACGGGTCAACGTGCGGGTCGACGGGTCGATCGACAGCTCCAATTTCTTGTTGATCCGATAACGTCCCACCTCACCGAGGTCGTAACGCTTATCCGAGAAGAATAGTTTGTCGATCACGTCGCGTGCGGTCGCCTCATCGGGCGGCTCGGAGGCACGCAACTGACGATAGATATAGACCACGGCCTCCTTCTCGGAGTTACACGGATCTTTCTGCAACGTATTGTAGATGATCGAGAAATCGACACCGGAAGCGTTCTCCTTGTGCAGCAGAATGGTTTTAACCCCGCTGTCGATGATCTTCTCGACATCCTCTTCGGTGAGTACCGTTTCACGATCCACGACCACGGTATTGCGTTCGATCGACACCACCTCACCGGTATCCTCATCCACAAAATCCTCACCCCATGTCGACAGCACACGTGCAGCCAGTTTACGTCCAACGGCCTTTTTGAGGTTGGCTTTCGACACCTTCATTTCGTCCGCGAGGTCGAAAATTTCGAGAATCTGCTGATCGGCCTCATAACCGATCGCGCGGAGAAGCGTCGTAACGGGCAACTTCTTCTTGCGGTCGATGTAGGCATACATGACATTATTGATATCGGTCGCGAACTCGATCCATGAACCTTTGAACGGGATGATACGCGCCGAATAGAGTTTCGATCCGTTGGTATGTGTGCTCTGTCCGAAGAATACGCCCGGCGAGCGGTGCAACTGCGANNGGTCATGTAGGGGATCGTACCGAAATAGACATCCTGCACAACGACTCCGAAATCCTCGTGTTGATCGTCTGTGCAGTAGAGTTTCAGCTTCGCTTTCAGGGGGACGCTATACGTGAGACCCCGCTCCAGACACTCCTCGATCGAGTAGCGCGGCGGGTCGATATAGTAGTCGATGAATTCCAGTACGAAATTGTTGCGTGTATCCGAAATCGGGAAATTCTCCATGAACACCTTGTACAACCCTTCATTCTTGCGATTGTCGGCAGTGGTATCCATCTGGAAAAAGTCCCGGAAGGACTTCAACTGAACCTCCAACAAATCGGGATATGGCACCCGGTTTTTGACGGTCGAAAAACTAATTCTCTGTGGTGTATTGGATGTGGTCATCGGCTAAATTAGTTTATTACTTTTCAAATAGTAGTAACAAAGGCCTCCCGGCCCTTGTTACCAATTCGGGAGCCCCACCTTGTGGGCCTCTCCCCTTTTACGGCACCTTATTTCAACTCAACCTCGGCACCAGCCTCTTCGAGCTGTGCTTTGATCGACTCGGCCTCCTCTTTGGAAACACCCTCCTTGATGGACTTGGGAGCAGCGTCTACCAATGCTTTGGCGTCACCGAGGGAGAGACCTGCGAGGTCTTTCACGACTTTGATCACCTGAAGTTTCGACTGACCGGCGTTTTTCATGATCACGTCGAAGGTGCTCTTCTCGGCAGCAGCGGCGTCACCACCACCTGCAGCAGGAGCAGCGGCTACAGCAACAGCTGCAGCTGCGGGTTCGATACCGTACTCCTCTTTAAGGATCGTTGCCAATTCGTTTACCTCTTTCACCGTCAAGTTTACCAACTCTTCAGCCAATTTCTTTACATCTGCCATAACTATAAGTTTTTTCTTGTTTTTGTTTTAATTTTCCATACAGAGAGCCCACTCTCGCGGGTCTCCCCCAAACACTCTCGGTCCCTTTTCCGGCCCCTTAGGCATTGCGCGACTCCAACGTCTTCACGATACCGGCAATCTTCTGCCCTGCGGCACCCTGCAAAGCGGAAATAACGCTCTTCGCAGGCGATTGCAACAGCATCACGATATCGCCGATCAGCTCCTCGCGGCTCTTGATGTTGCACAATGCTTCGAGTTGGTTGTCACCCACGTACACGCATCCTTCGACACTGGCCGCTTTCAATAGGGGCTTGTCGCTGGTTTTGCGGAACTCGCGGATCAACAGCGCGGGTGCTTTGCCCGACTCGGCGAACATGATAGAGGTCGAACCCTCCAACACCTTCACCAGATCGGCATCGGCCTTATCGGCTTGCTCCAACGCTTTGGTGAGCAACGTGTTCTTCACCACCATCAGCTTCACATTCGCATCGAAACATTTGCGTCGCAACGTTGCCGTTTGCTCGGCGTTGAGCGCCTCGATGTTGGTCACGTAAAAGTGAGGATAGGTGTTGAGTTGCTCGGTCAGGTTGTCAATGACGACCTTTTTTTCTTCCTTTGTCATCTCTTCCTCGTTTTACTTTGTTTCTACTGATTTGGTGTCGATCATCAGACCGGGGCTCATGGTCGTGGAGAGATAGATACTCCTCACATAAGCACCTTTGGCGGCCGTCGGTTTGAGTTTGAGGATGGTCGAAATCACAGACTGTGCATTTTCGACGATCTGCTCAGGGGCGAACGACACTTTACCTACCGACGCGTGGATGATACCGAACTTGTCGACTTTGAAGTCGATCTTACCCGATTTCACATCCTGCACGGCCTTACCGACCTCCATCGTCACGGTACCTGTCTTCGGGTTGGGCATCAAGCCGCGGGGACCCAAAATACGTCCCAACGCACCCACCTGACCCATCACGTTCGGCGTACAGATAATCACATCGACATCCGTCCAACCTCCCTTGATTTTATCCACATACTCATTCAAACCCACATAGTCGGCGCCTGCCGCTTTGGCTTCGGCCTCTTTCTCGGGTGTGCAGAGCACCAACACACGCACGGTTTTACCCGTACCGTGGGGCAGCGTCACGACACCACGTACCATCTGATTCGCTTTACGGGGATCGACGCCCAAACGCACGTCGACATCCACGGAAGCATCGAATTTCGTGAAAGTAATCTCTTTCAGAAGAGCCGCGGCCTCACCGAGTTTGTAGGCTTTGTCGGCCTCCACCTTGGCGTGGGCATTTTTTTGATTTTTTGTCAACTTACTCATCTTTCAATCGTTACTTCGTAGGAAACTCTCCCGTCACGGTGATACCCATACTGCGTGCCGTACCGGCGATCATGCGCATGGCTGCCTCTTCGGTGAAGCAGTTCATGTCGGGCATTTTGTCCTTCGCAATCTCACGCACCTGATCCCACGTCACCTGACCGACTTTGTTACGGTTGGGTTGTGCGGAACCGGATTGGATTTTGGCGGCATCTTTGAGTTGAATGGCGACGGGCGGCTGTTTGACGATGAAGTCGAACGACTTATCGGCATACACCGTGATGATCACCGGTAACACCTTACCCGCTTTGTCCTTGGTACGGTCGTTGAACTGCTTGCAGAAGTCCATGATATTGACTCCCTTCGAGCCCAACGCCGGACCTACCGGCGGGGAAGGATTGGCGGCACCACCTTTGATCTGCAATTTGATAAATGCAGCTACCTCTTTTGCCATAGTTTTCCTTGGTTAATTATTCTTTTTCTACTTGTGTGAAACCCAACTCCATGGGAGTTTTGCGCCCGAATATCTTCACCGATACCGTGAGTTTCCTGCGCTCGTTGTCGACACCCTCGATAGTACCTTGGAAGCTCGAGAAAGGACCGTCCGTAACCTTGACCGTCTCGCCGACAAAGAATGGTATTTCGTGCTGCTCGTCCGAGGCAGCCAATTCATCCACACGCCCCAAAATCCGTGCGACCTCCGCGGGACGCAACGGTGTGGCGATCATCTTACGCCCATCCTCCTTGGTGTCACCGAGGAAGCCCATCACGTGGGGCGTATTGCGTATCATCAATGGGATTTGACCGTCGAAAACGGCCTCTACGAGTACGTACCCGGGCCACGACACTTTTTCGCGCGACACTTTTTTGCCGTTGCGTATCGTGTACACCTTCTCGGTCGGTACCAACACCTGGGAGACATACTCCTCCAAATGGTTGTGGCGAACCTCGGCCTCGATGTATCCCTTGACCTTGTTCTCCTTACCGCCGATCGTACGTACGACGTACCACTGTTTCGTTACTTCGCTCATCTTACTCTCTTTTTCACCCCGTTGCGGGGGCCAGTGCCTCCATTGCGCTCCGAAGGAGCTGTATGGAGGCTGCGGCCCGTTAGCGTCCGAGGTTCGCCAATCCCTTGTAAATAGCCGCCATGACATTCTCGAACGACAGATCCATCGCCAACACCACCACGGCAAAGATGAACGACGCCACCATCACCACGACAGCCGAACTTTGCAGCTGCGGGAACGACGGCCACGAAACTTTGTGTACCAATTCATTGTACGAATCCTTGAAATATTTAAACATAACGTCTTGTTTTAACACTTGCAGGCCTTACCTTTCACACGGGGGGCCTCCCCTGGTCGGCCCCTTGCAGGAGCAGAGAGATTCGAANNTACCCTTGAACTATGCTCCTAAATCGAGACCGAAGTAGTTCCGGCCCCCGATTCGTCGACAAAAGTAGCGCAGGTTTCTGCGCTACTTCCATCGCGAAATAGTATGTTACTTCAATACCTTGATGATCTGACCTGCACCNNCGGCCACCCTCGCGGATAGCGAAACGAAGACCTTCGTTCAATGCAACAGGGTAGATCAACTGTACGGTGATCGTTACGTGGTCACCGGGCATCACCATGTCCACACCGGCAGGCAGCGTAACCTCACCCGTTACGTCCATCGTACGGAGGTAGAACTGAGGACGGTACTTGTTGTGGAACGGCGTGTGACGACCACCCTCCTCTTTCTTCAAGATATAGACCTCAGCCTGGAACTCCGTGTGGGGAGTGATCGAACCGGGTTTCGCGATAACCATACCACGTTTGATGTCCTTCTTGTCGATACCGCGGAGCAACAGACCCACGTTATCACCGGCCTCACCCTGATCGAGGAGTTTGCGAAACATCTCCACACCGGTACAAGTCGACGTCATGATCTTCTCCTCGAGACCTACGATCTCAACGGGATCACCGACGTGTACGATACCGGTCTCGATACGACCCGTAGCCACAGTACCGCGACCTGTGATCGAGAATACGTCCTCGACAGGCATCAGGAAGGGTTTTTCGTTCTCACGGGGAGGGATCGGAATGTAGGTGTCGACGTTATCCATCAACTCCATGATCTTGTCTTCCCATTTAGCCTCGCCGTTCAGTCCACCGAGTGCCGAGCCACGAATTACAGGGGCGTTGTCGCCATCGTACTCGTATTTGCTCAACAGGTCGCGCACCTCCATCTCGACGAGATCCAACATTTCGGGATCGTCGACCATATCACATTTGTTCAGGAAAACGACGATCTTCGGTACGTTCACCTGGCGGGCCAACAGTACGTGCTCGTTCGTCTGGGGCATAGGACCGTCGGTAGCGGCAACCACCAAAATCGCGCCATCCATCTGTGCGGCACCTGTAACCATGTTTTTCACATAGTCGGCGTGGCCCGGGCAGTCAACGTGCGCGTAGTGACGGTTGGCTGTCTGATACTCTACGTGCGACGTATTGATCGTAATACCACGCTCCTTCTCCTCGGGCGCGTTGTCGATCGAATCGAACGAACGAAGTTCCGACAAACCTTTCTTTGCCAATACAGTCGTGATAGCGGCCGTCAGGGTCGTTTTACCGTGATCGACGTGACCGATGGTACCGATGTTTACGTGCGGTTTCGACCGGTCGAATTTTTCCTTTGCCATAGCGTTTAATTTATTTTAGTGTTTGTATTTCTAAAATTCCTATAAGTTTTGCCTATCGAATCAAAAAATTCTATAAGCAAAACCTATAATGCAAGACCCATTCTTACGAATCGGTCTCTCTTGGAGCGGAAGACGAGGCTCAAACTCGCGACCCTTAGCTTG
>DBDB01000049.1 GCA_002293345.1 Alistipes sp. UBA943 | reverse complement strand
TCTAATGTAGGGCGGGACAAGGGTTTTAGAAAGAGAAAAAAGTTATCTTTGCGGAATGTATCTCAAATCGTTGTCGATCCTTAATTTCAAGAATATCCGTGAAGAGACGCTCTCGTTTCGACGGGGGATCAACTGTTTCGTGGGGGACAACGGTGCCGGGAAGACAAACATTCTCGATGCGGTGTACTACCTGGCGATGGGCAAATCGTCACTCCCCACCACGGACGGGCAAAGCATCTGCCATGGAGAAGATTTTTTTCTGCTGGACGGGCAGTATGCCACGGACGACGGCAGTGGGGAGAATGTCGTGGCGAGTTTCTCGCGCAAGGGTGGCAAAATTTTGAAATGCAACGGCAAGGAGTACGAACGGTTGTCGGATCATGTGGGGTTGATCCCGACGGTGATCGTATCGCCCTCGGACACGGCATTGATCAGTGACGCGGCGGACGAAAGGCGTCGCTATCTGAACAGTTTTATCTCGCAACTCGACCGTGCGTACCTCCATGCGTTGGTGCGTTACAACGCCGTGCTGGCCGAACGCAACAAGTTCCTCAAGTGTTCGCGCGACGAGAGCCTGCTGAGCGTCTATGACCGGCAGCTCGTCGAACATGGCACGCACGTTCACGAGAAACGTGCGTCCATTGTCGAGCGTCTCGAACCGGAAGTGTCGCGTATATACTCGTTGCTCTCGGGAGATCGGGAGACGGTTGAACTGCACTACCGATCCGAACTGAACGACACTTCGTTCGACGAGCTGCTGTACGCGTCGCGCGAACGCGATTACGTCAACCAGTTTACCTACTGCGGCATCCATCGCGATGACCTGACGCTGAAAATCGGCGGGCATCCGTTGCGTAAGTATGGCTCCCAGGGGCAACAGAAATCGTTCCTCATCGCACTCAAACTGGCACAGTACGTACTCGTCGCCCGGGCCAAGGAGGAGAAGCCGATCCTGCTTCTGGATGACCTGTTCGACAAACTGGACGCGTCGCGTGTCGAGCAACTGATCCGTCTCGTGAGTACACCCGAATTCGGACAGATCTTCATCACCGATCACGATGCCGAACGCCTGCAGGGCATTCTTGAAAACACCGTCGCCGAATACTTACTTTTTACCGTCAAAAACGGAACTGTGATCTCCCCATCCCCGAATGAAACGGAGTAAAACCACCCCCATCGGCGATCTCCTTTCGGAGTTCTTCAACCGTCCCTACATCGCGGCCAAGATTGCCGAAGGACGGTTGCGTGACACGTGGCGCGAGATCGTCGGGCCGCATGCCGATGCCGAAACGGCCGAGTTGCGTCTCGATCGTCATATCCTCCACGTGCGGATGCGGTCGAGTATCCTGCGCAACGAACTGTTCTACCAACGCGAAGCCCTCGTCGCGGAGATCAACAAACGTTCCGGCATGCAGCTCGTCAATGCCGTCATCATCCGCTAATCGGATGTCGGATTTGCTTTTTCCAACATAAAAAACTACCTTTGTTCCACTAAAATTTCATCCACCATGAAACAACAACGCAATAAAAATCAAGAGACGCTCGGCGAAGCGATCGAAAAGACCGAAACGTGGCTCGAACGCAACAGCAAGACGATTCTCTACGTGATCGTGGGTCTTATCGTGGCGGCCGCACTGGTGTTCGGGTATCGTTATCTGATCGTCGCACCGCGTGAGAAAAAAGCTGCCGAGATGATCGCACAGGCACAAATCAACTTCGAGGCCGAAAACTACACGCTCGCCCTGAACGGCGAGGGTGACAGCGATGCACAGACTTACGGCAATGGCTCGTACGGCCTTCTGGACGTGATCGACCAATACGGATCCACGCCCACGGGCAACCTCGCCAAGCACTATGCCGGTATCTGCTACCTGCACCTTGGTGATCTCGAAAACGCGGCCGACTATCTCGCCCGCTACAAGCCCATGAAAGGTGTGCCGGCACAGATCATCAACGCGCAAAACTATGCCCTGCAAGGTGACGTGGCGGTGGAACGTGACGACCTCACGGCAGCCGTGGCACTCTTCGACCAAGCGATCGACGCCTCGACAAACGAGTTGACTACCCCTCTCTACCTGCAAAAAGCGGCCCTCGCGGCACAGGCGGACGGGCAGTTCGAAAAGGCGATGGCCTACGCGCAACGTATCACGGATGGGTTTCCCCGTTCGACACAGGCGCGTGACGCGGAACGTTTGATCGGTTCATTGCAGAAGTAATGGCTACCAAACTCGCCAACTCGCCCTACGAACTTCCGCTGCCTTCGGCGTCGGACATGAAATTCGGCATCCTGGTATCGGAGTGGAACGGGCAGATCACCAAGGCACTTCTCGAGGGAGCCGTGCAGACGCTTCTCGCGGCAGGGTGTCCCGAGACTGCCATCCAGGTCAAGTATGTCCCCGGAACGTTCGAGCTGCCGTTGGGGAGTCAGTTCTTTGCCGAATACACGGAAGTCGATGCCGTCATCGCCCTCGGGTGTGTCATCCAGGGTGAAACGCGACATTTCGATTACGTGTGTCAGGGTGCCATGCAGGGACTCATGCAGATGCAGGTGCAGTGGAACATGCCCATCGCGTTCGGCGTGCTGACCGTCGACACGCAACAACAGGCATTCGACCGTGCGGGAGGTAAATATGGCAACAAGGGATGCGAGGCTGCCGAAGCGGCGATACGTATGGTGCGGTTGCAAAACGACATGGAACTCGCGGCTCCCGAAGCAGCGATCGACAGAAAGTCGATAAACTAAACATGATTATGGTAGATATTTTTGACAGATTAGAGAAGAACGCCGGCGGCCCGATCGGTCAGTACATGGCGTATGCACACGGTTACTATGCCTTCCCGAAACTCGAAGGCGACATTGGTCCGCACATGACGTTCCGCGGCAAACCCGTGCTGAACTGGAGCCTGAACAACTATCTCGGCTTGGCGAATCATCCCGAGGTTCGTGAGGCGGATACCGATGGGGCGAAACGTTTCGGTATGGCTGCCCCGATGGGTGCACGCATGATGAGCGGACAGACCAAATATCACGAGCAACTCGAACGTGAATTGGCTGAATTCGTCGGTAAGCCCGACGCGTTCCTGCTCAACTTCGGGTATCAGGGTATGCTGTCGATCATCGACTGCCTGTTGACCCACCGCGATGTGGTGGTGTACGACGCCGAGGCACACGCCTGCATCATCGACGGACTGCGCATGCACAACGGCAAACGTTTCGTGTACGGTCACAACGACATGGATTCGCTGCGTCTCCAACTCAAACACGCCACCGACTTGGCCGAGCAACAAAATGGCGGTGTGCTGGTGATCACGGAGGGTGTGTTCGGTATGAAGGGTGACTTGGGACGCCTCAAAGACATTGTGGCGTTGAAGGAAGAGTTCTCGTTCCGCCTGCTTGTCGACGACGCACACGGGTTCGGCACGATGGGTCCGGAGGGACGCGGTACGGCCGCACATTTCGGTGTCACAGATGGTGTGGATGTACTGTTCAACACGTTTGCCAAGTCGATGGCCGGTATCGGTGCGTTCGTCTGCGGCCCGAAGTGGTTGATCAACCTCTTCCGTTACAACATGCGCTCGCAACTCTATGCCAAATCACTCCCGATGCCGATGGTGATCGGTGCGTTGAAACGTCTCGACCTGATCCGCAAGCATCCGGAGTACCAGGAGAAACTGTGGGAGATCACGCGTGCCCTGCAAAGCGGCCTCAAGGAGAACGGCTTCGACATCGGGGTGACGCAATCACCCGTGACGCCCGTATTCATGAAGGGTACCGTCGAGGAGGCAACGAACCTGGTGGTCGATCTGCGTGAAAATTACAATCTTTTCTGTTCGATCGTGGTGTATCCCGTGATCCCGAAGGGCGAGATGATCCTGCGTCTCATTCCCACGGCCGTGCATACGCTGGACGACGTGAAAGTGACGCTCGACGCCTTCAAAGCGATACGCGACAAACTCGTCAATGGCGGTTACGCCAATCTGCCAATGCCGAACCGTGCCGATGAAGGTTTCTCAGTAAAGTAATTGGTGAAGTTAGCGACAGAAATCCCCGCTCACCGAGCGGGGATTTGTTTTCTCAAAACCTTTTTTAAGACCGTTCTCTTTTTCTTTCCTAAGACCCAACTGTCGCTTTTTTGGNNGCAAAAAACTTCGGGAGATACTTGCGTATCTCCACTTCTTCCGCGCGGACAAACGCTTTCAGCGTTCTGGTCATTTTATTCGCAAACCTTTACGAAAACGAGTTTTCGACGGTTTTCTCATAAAACGCCCTAATCACCTGACGGTGATTTTGTCCTCGCGACAACAAATCTCAGATCCCCAAGGGATCGTGCACGAAACAGAAAAGTTTGGTTCAAGCTTGCTTGAAAACAAATGATTCTGTTTTGGGCACAAAAATTCTGAAAGAATTTGAGATTTGTGTCGCGCAGAAGGAGGGATACGAAGTATCCAGAAAAGTTTTTGGTGTCGCTTTTCACTAAAAAGCGACGGTCTTGAAAAATAAAAGAGCGACAGTGGGGACAGGAAAGATTATCTATATTTGTGGCTGATGAGGGTCATGAACTCTTCGCGGGTGGGAGGGTGTGACAGGAAGATACCTGTGAAGGCCGAGGTGGTTGTTGCGGAGGTCTGTTTCTCCACGCCGCGCATCTGCATGCACATGTGACTCGCCTCGATTACCACCGCCACACCCATCGGATTGAGTGCGTTCTGGATGCAGTCGCGAATCTGTACCGTCAGGCGTTCCTGTACCTGCAACCGTCGCGCGAAGGTCTCCACGACACGGGCGATCTTCGACAAGCCCGTGATATACCCATCCGGAATATAGGCCACATGTGCCTTGCCATAGAACGGCAGCATGTGGTGTTCGCACAGCGAATAGAGCTCGATGTCTTTTACCAGCACCATCTGTTTGTACTCCTCGCGGAACGTCGCGGAGCGGATGATCTCCATCGGATCCTCATCGTAACCTTTCGTGAGGAATGACATTGCCTTCGCCACGCGTTCCGGTGTCTGCAACAATCCCTCACGCTCGACATCCTCGCCCAGCAGGTCGAGGATCGCTTTGTAATGGTGTGCCAGTTTTTGTGTCTTATCCATTTTGCAGGAATTTTTTCAGTTTTTCCACCGCACGGCCACGGTGCGACAGCCCATTTTTCTCCTCCGGGGTCATGTCGGCAAACGTCTTCGTATACCCATCCGGAATGAACAGCGGATCGTAACCGAAACCCTCGCTCCCAGAAGGCGTCTCGGTGATGTGTCCCTCCACGATGCCCTCAAACGTGTACTCCTGTCCATCCCTTACCAAAGCAATAACCGTGCGGAATCGGGCCCGCCGTTTTTCCGGCCCGTGGAACCCCACCATGTTCTTTAGCAGCAATGCGTTGTTGGCCGGAAAATCGTGTGGGCCCGATTCCGTCGCGTAGCGCCCGGAGTGCACGCCGGGTTCTCCGTTTAATGCTTCTACTTCCAACCCTGTATCATCTGCAAAAACTCCGCCCAAACTGTCGCACTTTGAACGTAAATTTGGGTTTTCTTTGATCCTGTCGAAGGCATATCTCGCTTTTTGTAGGGCATTGCCCTCGATCGTGGGCTGTGTCTCGGGAATGTCCTCCTCGATACCCACCTCGCGGAGCGTCGTCAGCCTGAAGTCGGGGCCCAGGATGGCTTGAATTTCAGCTAACTTGTGGTTGTTATTAGTCGCTATAATCATTTTGTCCCCAGTTCTTCCAATTTGTAATCCGCCGCGATCTTGTCGATGATCCGTCGTACCAGCACGTCCATCTCCGACCCTTCGGTGTAGTCCGCACCGCACACATAATCCACACGATTGTCCTCGATCAGGTCATTCAGGTGGCGTCGCGCGTTGTGCTGCTCCGGATTGTATACCGCAATCGAGTGTCCCCCGAAATTCTTCACCAGCTTCATGCACGGAATGTCCGTCGTACCGTCACCCACGAAGATCATTCGTCGCCACGGCACCGGACGCTTCTCCTCCGGGACGAACTTGTTGATCAATTTGCTGTCATACACGCTCTCGATACCCTTGTTGATCTTGAACATGAATTGCGTCTTGTTCGTGTAGTTCACTGCCACCGCGGGCCAGTACGCAATCCCATCCACATCGTACAGAAACGAGCAGGCGTAAATCTTACGAAACTCGTGTGCAATATCCGTCCCTTCGATCATCTCCTTCAATCCCGACGAGTTGATGTAGTGCACCAATTGCATCCCCCGTGTCGCGGCGTAGGCGTTCAGGCGCGAGAACCACTCGCGCACACCCTTGTAAAGGGTGATGCGGCCTCCGGACGCATTGAACGCCTCGCGGCGTAGCGACAGCCCCTTCGACCGTGCCGCTTGGATCATTCGCGACATGTAGGTCAGGATCATATCCGCATCCTGTGCCTGTGCGATCTCGTTCGACTCGCTCCAAAATTCCTTGTTGCTCTTCCCCACGGCAGGGATGAAATCGTACTCTTGCATGTTGCCCGGAGCCAACGTACCGTCGAAATCGTATACCAATGCAATAATTGGTTGTTCCATCTTCTCCATCCTCTCTGCCCTCACTTTTTGTTGAACATATTCATCGTGCGGGCGAGACCCTGCGTGGCGAACGACAGAATCGCGTCACACGCTTCTTTTACCCGTGTCGATAGTCCATCACGCTCCTCTGGCGTCCAGCGGCCCAGGACATAATCTATCTGAAATCCTTGTGGGAAGTCGCCGCCGATGCCGAAACGCAACCGTGCATAGTCGTTCGTGCCCAGCAACTCGTTGATATTGCGCAGGCCATTGTGGCCGCCGTCGCTGCCCTTGCCCCGCAAACGCAACGTGCCGAACGGTAGCGCGATATCATCCACCACGACCAACAGGTTCTCACGGTCGATCTTCTCCGCCTCCAACCAGTAACGTACCGCTTTGCCCGACAGGTTCATATACGTCGACGGTTTCAGGAGTACCAACGTGTGTCCTTTGTGTCGCAACGTGGCTGTGTCGCCGTAACGTCCCGTCGTAAAACAGATGTTGGACGCCCCGGCAAGGGCGTCCAACACGGTGAATCCTATGTTGTGGCGGGTGTCAACATATTCAGGGCCGATATTGCCCAAGCCAACCACCAGACACTTCATGATTCTAAGGTTTATTTACCGGCAGCAGCCTCGGCAGCGGCACCACGCGATGCACGTGTCACACGTACCGCACATACGGCTGTCGTGGCGGGGGTGATGAACTTCACGCCGTCGTAGCTCAAATCGCCCACGAAGACTGTCTTGCCCACGCCCAGCGGCGTCACGTCCACCACAATCTCGTCCGGCAGTTTGTCCGCCATCGCACTCACGACCAACTTACGCGTCGCCAACTGCAACTTACCACCCACCTTCACACCCTCGGCGTTACCCGTCAGGCGCACCGGAATGGCGATCGTCACCGGTTTGCCGGGCAGCACGCGGAAGAAGTCCATGTGCAGGATCTCCTCGCGGACGGGGTGGAACTGCACTTCGCGCATGACGGCGACCTCCTTGGTGCCCTCGATGTCGAATTCGACGATGTACGACGCCGGGGTGTAGATGAGCGGTTTGACGTCGGGGATCTCGAGCGAGAAATTGACGGGTTCGCCCTGGCCGTAGACCACGGCGGGGATGCGGCCTTCGCGGCGCACGGCTTTGGTACTCTTCTTTCCGAACTCTTCGCGCTTTTTGGCGCTCAGTTTAATTGATTGCATGTTGTTTAATTTTAGATAGTTAGACTATTGAAGCGATGCGTTTCCGCCCCTTCACTTCGACACATTCTCAGGATCGGGCTGCAATAATACACCAATCCCCCACTTGTGTCTGCGGGTGC
>DBDB01000030.1 GCA_002293345.1 Alistipes sp. UBA943 | reverse complement strand
GCCCCGCTCATCGAGCGGGGCTTGGTTTTGCTTAGTATGTCCTCGGGTCGGTTTGCTCCTTGATATAACGATGACCCTTCTTCGCGATCGGGATACCCAAACCGAACGTCACGTTCATGTCCGTGCCGCGAAGCGGAATCCATTGCGGTGTTTTGCGTGCAAAAATCACGTCCGTTGCAACGAAGAAGTTGATCCAGCTCGGACAAATATTCATCGCCAGGCCCACACCATGTCCCCTGTGCAGGAACGAATAATTCGCTCCCAACGTGAACCACCAGATCGGCGTGAAAGTGGCCGATGCCATAATGTTGTGGTACGTCTTCGTGCCACCCAATTGCATGTTGTACAGCAATCCCAAGCCGATACGACGATCCCACAACTTATATTCACCTCCGGCGTTGATCGACGTGCGCAACCAGTTGTTCAGACCCTTCACGTTGTCAATCTTGTCGAAATGCAAGTCAGAGAAGTTAAATGATACCGGTTCCGGTTCGCCGTCCACGATCTCGACACCCGCATAGCTCTCGCGGCGATTCATACGTCCCGTTCTCCGTTCGTCCTTACCCCAGAACATCATACCCAGATCGTTCACCGCCAACGACACCTGTAAGTCCTCCAACACATCGTACGTGGCACCCAGGTCCAATCCGAATCCGTAGCCGTTCGGCACGGTATAATTACCCCCGAAGTCGCCCAAGGCGTAATATTCCGATCCGTCGTTACGTCGCGATGTCCGGAGCGGGAGTCCAACCGCGTCGAGCGATCCCTCGCCCTCGACCGTCCAGGCTGCTTCCGCCATGTCGATCGTCATCTTGTCGATGGCCATGCGCATGCGGCCGCCACCCACCAAAAACTTACCGCGCGCACCGACATACAATCCATCCATCACGCGCCACGAGTACGATCCGCCTACCTCGACGTATGCCTCGGCCTCAGCAGAAAGATTCTCGATCACGGCGTGGTTGTCACCATTTTTGATGAACGAAAAGAGTGACTCGGGGATATTCAGATCCGCATTCACACGCAGGTTCAGGTCGAACGACCAGAAATCGCGGCGGTTGCCCGTGTAGGCACCGAATCCGAGGATGTTCACCCGCGTGTCGACACCCAGCATATTTTGTGTCTTCAACTTACCCAATGCCATGTCGGCCGACACATTTTTGTCGAATATCGTCACCAGACGTCCGTCATTGAGCGGATACAGCAGTGCGTCGAGGCCGAAATTACCCCTCGTGTTGACCTGCACGGCACCGATGCCGGGGATGTTGAAATAACCCTTGTTGCTGGGTGCGAAGGCCGGGTTCATCTGTGTGCGGAGGGTCGATCCCTCCATGAAGTAGGCGGCGCGTGTCTGTGCCGATGCGATGCCCGTTCCCAAAATCGTTACGGCCAACGCCGTCCATATGATTCTTTTCATAGCCTTAAACTTATTCATTATCGTCACCGCCGAGTTCAATGGTCATGCCGCCCGTCTTGCGAACGAACAACTCGATGCGGATCGTCTGATCCTCCTGCACGCCGATCGCCGGGAAGTAGTTCTCCGGCGTGAACGCCACGTCGACCGCAAAATCGGTCAGCAGATGGCGCAAGCCCTCGCCATCGAAAGTAGTCTCGGGGAATTCGCTCTCCTGGTTGGGTTCGATCATGAACGCCTCGGTCGTGGTGCCCGTACCCTCGAACTCGGGGGCGATCAGAAAACTGATCGGGAATTCGCTGCGGATCACGCCATAGATAGACACGTTGCCCGACTCGCTCAACATGTCGACGATCATGCCGTCCATGTCGATCGGGGCGTCGAAACGCACCTTGTCGATGTGGATCGACGGCATGAAAAACTCGGCACGGCCGCGCGTGGCATCGCGAAGCGCTTCGCCCACCGGGCCGTCGTCACCGAAGTGGGTCTTAAACGCCGTCTTAAACCCAACCTCATTGTCCGTCGGGATACCGAGAGCAGTGATCTGGGGCGAGTTGCGGAAGAAATTCATGTACTCCTCGCTCGACCAGATCAGGTTCACCACGTCGTTCATCTTCTGCTCGCGCACCATCATCTCGGCGAACAACGCGTCGATCATCCTGTCGATATAGGGACGGTCCGTCTTCATGCGTTCGATCTCCACGTAATCCACACCGCCCGGAAGGGTCGTGGGCATCCAGATGTCAACCTCCTCAAAAATGCTCTGCGCGTCGGCGCTGTCGCTCTTCATCTGGTGTGCCGACATGGTGATCGTCGCCAGTGGAATCGTGAACACGCTCTCGTCGTTACCGATCGTTACCTCCCCTGCCTCAAGATTGTTCAGATCGTACGCCTTGTCGATGCAGCCCGTCAGGCACACCATCGACAACACTCCAAAAAATAGTTTTTTCATATTTATCTCTATTACAATATTACATACTAAAACGCGACACAAAGATACACAAAATTTTTTAATACTTTTGTCCTCGTGACCCTGCCTGCAAATAGTGAAAGCACTGCCGCATTGCCCCACGCTCCGGGCGTGTACCGTTTCATGGACAGATCCGGTGCGGTGATCTATGTCGGTAAGGCCAAGGATCTGCGGCGGCGTGTCGCGTCCTATTTTTTGGCGCATAAGGATCATGCGCCGAAAGTAACCATCATGCTGCGACACGCCGCCGCGATCGAGTACACCGTCGTCAAGAATGAAACCGATGCCCTATTGCTCGAAAATTCGCTCATCAAGGAGTTGCAACCACGGTACAATATCCTGCTCAAAGACGACAAAAGCTATCCGTGGATCGTGGTGCGTAACGAACCGTTCCCACGTGTGCAGTCGACACGCACGCTCATTCGCGACGGATCGCAATACTTCGGCCCCTATGGATCCGGGGTCATGCAGCATGCCATCCTGGAGTTTCTGCGCAATGTCGTCCCGCTGCGTACCTGCAAACTCAATCTCGCACCCGAACGTATCGCGAGCGGCAAATACTCCGTCTGCCTGCAATATCACATCGGTAACTGCAAGGGGCCCTGCGTGGGGCGTCAGTCCGAAGAGGAGTACAACGCCGTGATCGACATGGTACGTGCCATCCTGAGGGGCGACCTGCGTCCCGTGCGAACCTATCTGGTGCACGAAATGGAGGCCGCCGCCGAACGGTTGCAGTTCGAACTGGCCGCGCACTTCAAGGGGCGTCTGGATGCGTTGGATAACTACACCTCCAAATCCGTCATCGTGTCACCGCGTATCAAGGATATCGACGTTTTCTCGCTCCTGATCGAGGACAGAGCCCCCCGCGGGGGTGCTCCGCCGAACAACAGAGAGGCGGTAGCTTGGGCGGGGGATGAAGCGTTCTGCAACTTCCTGCGCATCCGTCACGGCTCCATCGTCGGGATTCATACCGTGCGTCTGTCCACCGGTCTGGATGCCGAACCGGCAGAGATGCTGTCGCTCGCGATTCAACATATCATCGAAAATATCGGTGGTACGCTGGCCCGTGAGGTGATCGTGCCTCTCAAACCGAGCATCCCGTTCGGCGACACAAAGTTCACCGTGCCCCAACGCGGTGAAAAACTCGAACTGCTGGAGTTTTCCCTCCGGTCGGCACGTATCTATCGCGCCGAACAGCTGAAAAACCTCGCCATACACAACCCGGCACGTCACACGGAACGTCTCATGGCGGCGATGCAGAAGGAGTTGCGTCTGCCGCGTCCACCCCACCACATCGAGTGTTTCGACAACTCGAACCTCCAAGGGACGCACCCCGTAGCGTCGTGTGTGGTGTTTCGCGACGGCAAACCATCGCGCAAGGAGTACCGCCATTTCAATGTCAAGACCGTCGTCGGGGCCGATGATTTCGCGTCGATGCGGGAGATCGTATATCGGCGATACTCGCGTCTCCTGCATGACGAATCGCCGCTCCCCGACCTGATTATTGTCGATGGCGGTAAGGGACAGCTATCCTCCGCGTATGCCGTACTCGAAGGTCTGGGAATTGCCGACCGCGTGCCGATCGTCGGACTGGCGAAACGTATCGAGGAGGTGTTCTACCCCAACGATCCGGAACCATACTACCTCAGCCGGACGGGTGAACCGTTGCGTGTGATCCGCCACATCCGTGACGAGGCGCACCGGTTCGGCATCACATTCCACCGCCAAAAGCGCGACAAAGCGTTCATTCACAGCGAATTGGAAGATATCCCCGGTATCGGCGACAAGACCATTCGCACGCTCATGCAGCACTTCCGTACCGTCGAGAAGATCAAGGCTGCGCCGCTCGAAGAGATATCGGCACTGATCGGACCCGCGAAGGCAAATACGGTATTCGAGGCACTGGCACGGTAACTCTTGCACTGTTTTTGCTACCCCGACGGTTATGTCACTCGTAGAACTGTTTCGTCACATCGCGCGTTTCGTGAAGCCATACCGGTGGCTCGTCTTCTTCACCCTCACGCTCACACTGGTCGGGTCGCTCACGGCCCAGGTCAACGCGTGGGTGCTCCGTTACACGGTCGATCGAATCACCCAACTGCTGGATGCCCACAAAGCCCTCGCCGAAGGGATATCCATCATTCTGTGGATCTCGGCCATCCTCATCGCCAAGGAGATACTCAACTTCTTCATCCAGTTCGGGCAGAAATTCTATGGCGAGAAACTCCGCATCCTCGTGTCGCGCGACCTGGCTCAGGCCGTCATCGTCAAGGTGCTGACCTATCAGTTGGCATTTTTCACTACGGGCGGCAATCAACCCGGTAAACTCCAAACACGCATCGACCGCGGTATCGAGAGCCTGAGTCGGTTGGTGCAAAACTTCTTTATCGACATTTTGCCGCTGTTCGCCAGTGCCGTCGTGGCGCTCGTGATGATGTTCAATGCCAACGTCTATGTCGGCCTGGTAGGGCTCTGCATCCTCCCCATATACTTCTACGCCAGTACATTGCAGGCAAAAAAACTGCGCGGCAAGCGCCGCAACATCCGTGACCTGCGCGAAACGAAATCGCAAGGCATCCTGTCGATCTTCGACTCGATTACCGTCATTAAATCCTTTACGTCCGAACAGACCGAGGCCGCGAAGCAACTCACGCTCCAAAACAACCTCACCGACACCCAGATGAAGACCCGCAACATCACGTTCCTGTTCGACGGACTCAAATCGTTTATCGAACAGATCGGCGTGGTGTTGATCATTATCCTCACGGCGTGGCTCGTCCTGTCGGGACAGATGACCATCGGTGCGATCATGTTCCACATCCTGCTCTTCAACAACGTCACAGCTCCCATCCGCCAGCTGCACCGTATCTATGACCAGATCAACGACGCGCTGATCTACTCCGAATCGTTCTTCGAGACGCTCGATGCCGATAACCAAACCGAACAATCAGGCGTGTATCGCCCGGCGACGATCCAAGGGCATTTCGTGATGCGCGACGTCAACTTCACCTATCCCGATAACGCCGCCCCGACGCTCGAACGCATCGACATGGAGGTGCGTCCCGGCACCATCACGGCACTCGTCGGTCTCTCGGGTGCCGGTAAAAGCACGCTCATCAACCTGCTCGATAAATTCTACCGTCCCGATAGCGGCGAGATTACCCTCGACGGCGTGCCCCTCGAACAGTACGACACCAATTTCCTGCGCGAACAGATCGGGCTGGTGTTGCAAAAAAACCACATCTTCAACGGTACCATCGAGGAGAACATCCGGTACGGGAAACCCGATGCCACAACCGAAGAGATCGAAGATGCCGCCCGACGTTCCTACCTCCACGATCAGATCCTTGCCATGCCCGACGGTTATTGCACATCGGCATTGAGGCTGTCGGGCGGACAGCAACAGAAGATCGCCATCGCGCGCATGTTCCTCAAAAATCCCCCCATCCTGTTCCTCGATGAACCCACCGCGAGTCTCGATGCGATCTCCACCGAACAGATCAAAAACAGTATCGACGCGATCAAAAAGAACCGTACCGTCATTATTATCTCACACTCGATATCGCAAATTATCGACTCGGATTCCATCTACGTCATGCAAAAAGGACGCATCGCGGAACACGGCACGCACGAGGAGCTGTATCACCGTCACGGGATCTATCACAATATTTTCGATGCGATGGCGCGCAGCCTCAATATCGACAAGATTTCCAAAACGTACGAAGAGGACGAATGAGGAATATTTTTGTAACTTTGCGTCATGATTCGTCGACTCCTGTTCGGTAAAAAAGTACTGGTACGTCTCGGTGTCGCGGCAGTTTGTATCACCGCTGCGACCGTGCTGCCCAACCTGCTCACGTCGCTCTCGGGCGAGGTGGATATCCCAACTTGGATATTCAACACGGTGAGGCACCTGCTGTGGATCGCTGTCGTGGTGACGGTGGTGCGGTTGTTCAATGCCCTGCTGGAAGGGCTGTTCCGTATCATGAGCCGTACGCGCACGTGGCGGGGGAAACCGATCAAGGGGTTGCTCCAAACCGCGCAACTGATCACGTTCCTGATCGGGTTCGTGCTCGTCGTGTCGATACTTTTCAATCAGTCGCCAACGGTCGTACTCACGGGTCTCGGAGCGTCGGCAGCCATCGGTATGTTGATCTTCCGCGACTCGATACTCGGATTTGTCTCCGGGATTCAACTGTCAGCCAACAACATGCTCAATGTCGGTGATTGGATCACCGTGCCGAAATGGGCGGCCGACGGAGTCGTTGAGGAGGTGACACTATCCACCGTCAAGGTGCGTAACTGGGACAACACGATCACCACCATACCACCCTACCTGCTTGTCAGTGAGGCATTTCAGAACTGGGAGGGGATGACAGCCTCGGGCGGCAGGCGTGTCAAAAGATCCATCAGCATCGACATGTCGATGGTCACGGAGACCAATCTGCGCGACTATCGCCAACATCTGGTGGATTATCTGCACGCACATCCGAAGGTGAATAAACAGATGACCATCCTCGTGCGGCAGCTCCAATCGGACGAAAACGGTCTGCCCATAGAGCTATACTTCTTCACCGATACGACCGCGTGGCTCGCGTATGAAGACATCCTGTCGGAGGTGATGGAGCATGCTATCGCCACGCTGCCGCAATACGGTCTCAGGCCCCTTCAGAGGTCGTCAACCTCGTCATCTCCGTCTTCATCAGAAGACTCTTCGTCCTCTACATCCTCGGACTCACAAGAGTCGCAAGAATAACCCATGAAAATCGTTGGTAATACGGAATGGAACGGATTGCCGATGCCGGCACGGCTGTGGGCTATCCTCGCCGTGTCGTTCGGTGTATCGCTCTCCGTGATAGACGGCACGATCGCCAACGTGGCGCTGCCCACCATGGCACGGATGCTCGATATATCGTCCGCAAACTCGATCTGGATCGTCAACGCGTATCAACTCGCAATCGTCATCTCGCTGCTCTCGTTCTCCGCACTCGGCGATACGATCGGGTATCGCAAGATCTATCTCGGGGGACTCATCGTTTTTACCGTCGCATCGCTCGGTTGCACGCTATCGAACTCGCTACCGACGCTCGTCACGGCACGTATCTGCCAGGGGTTCGGCGCGGCGGCCATCACGAGTGTCAACACAACGCTCATTCGTTTCATCTATCCCAAAAATCAACTCGGACGAGGTATGGGGATCAACGCCACGGTGGTCGCTGTGTCGTCCGTCGCAGGGCCCACCATCGCATCGGGTATCCTATCCTTCGCCACGTGGCCATGGCTCTTTGCCATCAATATCCCCATCGGTATCGTTGCATTCTCGCTCAGCAAACGATTCCTGCCGCCAAATCCGATCCGTGTACGGGGACGTAAATTCGACTGGCGCGACGGGGCGATGAATGCACTTACGTTCGGATTGCTCATCCTCTGTATCGAGGGGTATTCGCACAACATCGACTTGAAATATATCTTCATCGGCATAGCGCTCCTGATCGTCATCGGCACCTATTTCGTACGAACACAGTTGAGAAAAGAGTTCCCGATCCTGCCGTTCGATCTGCTCAAAATACCGATCTTCTCCGTGTCGGTCGTCACATCCATCTGCTCGTTCGTCGCGCAGATGCTCGCCATGGTCGCGCTGCCGTTCTACCTCCAACAGGCGTTCGGATACACCCAAGTGCATACCGGACTCCTCATGACTGCGTGGCCCGCCATCATCATGATCGTGGCACCGATCGCCGGAAGGCTCGTCGAACGGGTACATGCAGGGGCGCTCGGAGGTGTCGGGTTACTCATCATGATGACCGGACTACTGCTACTCGCATTCATGCCCGGCGCGCCGTCGGCGATAAGTATTGTTTGGCGATTGGTCGTGTGTGGCATCGGGTTCGGACTATTTCAGTCGCCAAACAATAGCATACTTATCGCGTCCGCTCCGCAACAGCGGAGCGGTAGTGCGAGCGGCATGCTCGCAACGGCGCGCCTGCTCGGTCAAACTACCGGGGCTGCGCTCGTGGCACTCCTGTTCCATACCACTTCCGAACAAGGATCGCACATCGCACTCCTACTCGCTGCGGGACTCGCAGGTGTCGGATCTCTGATCAGTTTCTCGCGATTGTCCCTGCCGCTTCCTAAAGAATTGGCAAAGAAATAACCTTCTCCTCCCCGCGACAGGGAATCGTAACTACTCCGATGGTCAGCTGAGCTATCAGACTTCCAACGGCTACTATTGGATGCTCTCGGCTTCGTTTACGACGAATGCGCGAAGGTTCAATTTCGATGCCGGCGCCACGGGTACGACGAGTACCAGCCACGTCGGGCGCGGCTTCTCCCTCCGT
>DBDB01000083.1:4997-5125 GCA_002293345.1 Alistipes sp. UBA943 | reverse complement strand
GACCCGCCGCTGAGTTGCGACACGCCCACTTCGAGCGCCTGTTCGCGCGAACGTTGTGATTCACGGGTGGAGACGATCATTCCGGTGTATGGCACGGCGAGACGTATCACCGCCACGATCTTGCGGAA
>DBDB01000083.1:0-4842 GCA_002293345.1 Alistipes sp. UBA943 | reverse complement strand
GCCCGATCCATCGCCTCGGTATGGTACGCATAGTTACTCTTGGGACCCGTGGGATGGAGTGCCTCGTACGATGCCTTGTTGTACGTCTCCTGGAAGAGGATATAGGTACCGATACCGGCCTCGTGCAACTTGCGATAGTTCTCGACTGTCGTGGCGGCGATATTGACGTTCACGCGACGGATCGCACCGTTCTTATGGTGTACCGAGTAGATGGTGGCGATGGACTCGAGGATGTACTCGATGGGGTTGTTCACGGGATCTTCTCCGGCTTCGAGTGCGAGGCGTTTGTGCCCCATGTCCTGGAGCGCCGTCACTTCGCGACGGATCTCATCCTGGGTGAGTTTGCGGCGCGGGATGGTTTTATTCTTGAGGTGGTAGGGACAGTACACGCACCCGTTTACGCAGTAGTTGGAGAGATACAGCGGTGCGAACATGACGATACGATTGCCGTAGAAACGCTGTTTGATCTCTTTGGCGAGTGAGAAGATTTTCTCGTTGAGATCGGCATCGGAGACTTCCAACAGTACGGCTGCCTCACGATGCGTGATACCCTTGCCGAGGGCTGCTTTTTCGAGGATGGAACCGATGAGATTCTTGTCCGCACGATGTTCCTGTGCGTACGCCAACGTGTCGACAATCTCCGTGTCGTCGATAAACTCTGTCGCTATGGGGGATGCGGGGTTGTACATGCTATGCTGAAATTACTCCTCTACAAAATAGTAAACGATCTCTCCCTTTTCGTTGATGAAGCACTGGAGCGGTTTGTCGTCGAACCACGTTTTACAGAACATCAATCCTCCTGCTGTGGGGGCGTGGAGAAGCACCATGCGTCCTTTGGCATCCACGGCATGGAAGAGCCACGTACCGTCCGAAGCGAAAACATCCCCCTCTTGGAGACCCTGTTGGTTGAGCGCCTGCCTGCCGTTCGGGAAGTCGATACCCCACAGATCGCCGTTCTTCATCGTGAAACTGCACACTCCCATACCGTTACCATTTTGATAGAACGCTTTCGTGACGTCAGCCGTCTCGACGAACTCACGATTCATCACGAACAGCTTGTCGCACCCCGTCGCAACCCACGCGTAACCATCGTGGAACTCGTTCAATCCCCAGGGCTGGCTCTCGGCCATGAGGAGCTTGCCGGTTTTGTCGATATAGTTCATGGTGGCGCCGTAGTCGCTGTCACCGATACGTACCGCTGCAATGCCTTCACTGAATCGTCCGGGTGCAAGGCGATACGTGGCGGGGATGACCAGTTTGCCGGTTTTATCGATGAAACCCCACTTCTCGGTATAATTCTCGTTGATCATCACAGCCGCCATCCCGTCGCTGAAGCTGTGCGCCTTGTCGAAGGTGGGTTTGATAACGATATTACCCTGCGCATCGGCATATCCGTACTTTTTCAATTCGGCGTTGTAGTACACGCGACGTCCCTCACGTACCGGATATACGGTCATGTCGCCCATCGTGCCGCGCATGGAACTTTTCAGGGCGGGGAACACCTCCTTGCCGTTCTTGTCGATAAAGATCTGCGTGGATGACATCATGTTTCCGCGGCGCACGAGTGCATATCCCTCGACGAAACTCGACGCGGCGAACACGTCGTACGACATTCCGGCAGCGTTTTTCGTACCGGTGGGGAATTCGTACTTCGTTCCATCGGGATGCAGGATGAACGGCGATGCGGAGTAGGCCCCCTCCTTGGTACGCCATCCCATCATCGCACCGCCCGAGAAGTAGGGCGTTACGTAGTCTGTGGCACGCGAGAACGGGAACGTTTTGCCCCACACGTACTCGCCGGTCGGTTTGACATAGAACAGGTTGGGATATGCCCCGACGGTAATCAATCCGTCATGGATCTCGGGGAAGACGGCCGCATCGGCAGGGATGGCGATCTTTTTGCTCGTTTCGGTGAGGTGTGGCGTGAGGACGGTTTGTGCGAATGCACTTCCGCAAAACAGGGCGGCAAGCAGTAGAACGACGATCTTTTTCATGATTTTTATTCTTTAATTATAATTTTCAATGTTTATAATCTCCCCTGTCCCACGATATGTGGTATCCAACGGCATTCAATTCTCGTTCCAACATGTGGATTCCCTCGGCTGCTTCGGCACCGAACGCTGCTTTACCGTCATAGAGGCTGTATTTGGATCGTTCCTCGACTGGCGACAGGTTGGGCATCACGACATTGGCCCCGGCCAGTATGCCGCGGATCCGTCCGTCCGTGGAGAGCGACGCGAGGGCGGTGGTGCTGGGGATGAGCGCCGTTGGGCAGATCGCCCGGGCGATCGAGAGCGACGCGAGCGTCAGCTCTACGCTCCCTGCGGGAGCGTGGCCCAACGGCGTATCGCTATGGGGGATGAAGGGACCTATGCCGATCATTTCGGGTTGCAGGTCACGGATGAAAGCCAGATCTTCGGCAATATCCTCGATCGTCTGTCCCGGCACCCCGACCATGAAACCGGTACCGGTCTGGAACCCGATCTTTTTGAGTGTGCGCAGGCTGTTCAGGCGATTCTCCAATGACATACCCTCCGGATGCAAATCTCCGTATAACACCGGATTGACCGTCTCGTGACGCAACAGATAGCGATTGGCTCCGGCCTCGAACAGGGCACGGTACGACGCTTCGGAACGCTCTCCGAGCGACAGCGTGATGGCACATTCGGGATATTTTTCACGGATTTGTGTAATCACCGGTACAAGGAACTCATCGGTCATCGTGGGATCTTCCCCTCCCTGCAACACGAATGTCCGCAGGCCGATCCGGTATCCGGTTTCGCAACACGCCAGTATGGTCTCACCGTTCAGCCTGTACCGTTCCACACATCGGTTAGAGCGACGAATGCCGCAGTAACGGCAATCGTTGCGACAGTAGTTTGATATTTCGATGAGCCCGCGCAGGAAAACGCCATGTCCGAAGTTCGCGATGGCAATCTCCCTCGCCGCCTCCTGCAACGCCGGCCATCCCGCAGGGTCAGACAGACAATCCAAAATCCTCATCCCCACAAAGATACAATTTTCCTTTTGTTTTTCAAGACCTTTTTCAGACCGCCGCTTTTTGGTGAAAAGCGGCGGTCTTGAAAAAAAGAAAAAGCGACAGTTGGGTGCTGGCGGAAGGTTTTAGAAAGAGAAATTAGGCAGTGAAGCCTTGCGCTTGGAGTTGCACTTCGGTGCCGTCGGGAGTGACGAGGAATGCTCCTGTTTCGGGTGACGTGATGTGGCCGATAATGTCGATACCACCCAGACGTGCCACGGTGTCACGCATCTCCAACGGCACAGTGAACAGTAACTCGTGATCCTCACCCCCGTTCAGTGCCGCGACGACCGGATCGGCATGGATCTCTTCCGCAAAAGCAGATGTCTGACGTGCGATCGGGATCCGGTCCAGATAGATGCGTGCCCCACATCTCGACGCCTTACAGTTCTGCAACAAGTCACTCGCCAAGCCATCCGACAGGTCGATCATCGACGTGGGCACGATCTGCTCCCCGGCCAACATGTCGACTACGTCGAGGCGCGCCGCAGGCCTCAGGTAACGCTGCAACAGGTATTCGTACCCCTCGAACTCTGGCCTGAGACTCTGCGGCGCGCCGGTGAGCGCACGTTTCTCGCGTTGCAACAGTTGCAGACCCATGTATGCCGCCCCGAGGTTGCCTGTGATACAGATCAGGTCGTTCAGACGCGCACCATCGCGATACACCACACGTTCACGCGGTGCATGCCCTACAGCCGTGACGTTGATGACGAGTCCTGTGACAGACGCCTTTGTGTCGCCACCAACCAAATCGACACCTAACTCCCTGCAAGCCAGTCGGATACCCTCATATACCTCGACCAACATTTCGACCGGGATTTTGGACGACACGCCCAGCGACACCATCACCTGTGACGGACGTCCGTTCATCGCCAGAATGTCGCTAACGCCCACTGTGACAGCTTTATAACCCAGATGTTTGGGCGGAAAGTAGGTCAGATCGAAGTCCACGCCCTCCAACAGCAAATCCGTCGACACCAACTGCACCTCTCCCTCGGGCGATCCGATGACCGCTGCGTCGTCACCCACACCGCGCAGTGTCGATGCGTGCGATGGCTCGAAATCGCGTGTCAAATGTTCTATAAGGCCGAATTCCCCCAACGTGACGATCTCCGTACGCTGACGACCCTGCTCCTTTTCCGATAGTTTTTCCGACATAATGTGACAAAGTTAGGATTTTTTTCCTACATTCGCCGTTACTATGTTGAACCTGATTCTATTCGGAGGTCCCGGTTGCGGTAAAGGCACCCAAGCTGCTCTTTTGCAGAAACGTTACGGGTTGGAACACGTCTCGACGGGTGAGGTGATCCGTGCCGAAATCGCTGCACACACACCTCTCGGACGGCAAATGGAGGCTTGTATCGCCGAAGGACGCCTGGCGCCCGACCAGGTGGTGATCGACATGATGGATGATTATGTCGCGTCGCATCTCGACTCCAAGGGGTGCATCTTCGACGGATTTCCACGTACCACGATCCAGGCCGAAGCGCTCGACAGGATCCTCGCCAAATATAACCTCGACGTCGATCTGACGATTTCACTCGCCGTGCCGGAGGAGTTGCTCGTGGAGCGGATGTTGGAACGCGGCAAAATCTCGGGACGTGCGGATGATGCCTCGGAGGAGATTATTCGCAACCGTATCGAGGTGTATCACCGCCAAACCGCCATCGTCGCCGAACACTATGCCGCACAGGGTAAATATGTCGTCGTGGATGGCTACGGCACGATCGACGAGGTGTTTCAGCGTATCTGTGACGTGATAGACGGCCGACGGGGGGAAACGGCACATTCTTTGCGGCGTTTGG
>DBDB01000026.1:4975-23192 GCA_002293345.1 Alistipes sp. UBA943 | reverse complement strand
GGGAATACAGGTCGGAGCGGAAGTCGAGATCCGGCACGTCGCGCGGTCTCTTCGAGACGCTGCTGGAATTCCATTCCAGCAAGCGCGCCCCGGGTAGCTCGCAAGTGCTCAAAATCCGAGAGACGTACCTCGGTGACGAGTCCCGAATTGGCGAACGGGGAGTTGCGGGCGCTCGACGACATGCCGTTCACGACCGACTGTGCGGCATCCGTCAGAGCTGGCACCATGATCCCGCCCGGACACATGCAGAATGAATAGACGCCACGTCCCGACTCCTGACTGACGAGTGAATAGCTCGCCGCGGGAAGGAACTCGCGATGTCCATGATACTGAATATCGTCGATCAGCGCCTGTGGATGTTCGATACGCACGCCCATCGCGAATGGTTTCGCCTCCAACCGCACGCCCCTCTCGTGAAGCAACTCATAAATATCGCGTGCCGAGTGTCCCGTCGCCAGCACCACCGCAGCACCCTCATAACGTATCCCATTCGCCTCGACACCCGCGACGCGACCGTTTTTGACGAAAATATCCGTGACACGTGCCCCGAACACGATCTCGCCTCCCGCTGCCTCGATCGTTCGCCGAATATTCGTGATCACACCCGGTAACTTGTCCGTGCCGATATGCGGATGCGCCTCGTAGAGAATCTCCTCCGACGCACCGTGGAATACCAACGCCTCCAACGCCTTGTGATAGTCGCCGCGCTTCTTGCTGCGTGTGAACAACTTGCCGTCCGAAAAGGTGCCGGCACCTCCCTCTCCGAACGCGTAATTTGAATCCGTGTCTACCGTGCCGTTGCGGTTGATTTGCGCGATGTCGCGCTTGCGCTCAGACACCGCGCGGCCTCGTTCGAGGAGGATGGGACGAAGTCCCATCTCGATCAACCGCAACGACGCGAACAGTCCCGCAGGACCCCCTCCCACGATGATCACCTCCGTTTTATGAGTTACATCCGGATAGTCGAAATGCACGGGTGCCGGTGTCTCGTCGCCGTCCACGTATAACTCCAGCGCCAGGTTTACCTTCAGCCGTCCCCGACGTGCATCCACAGACCTGCTCACGACGCGTACCAACGCCACATCCTGCTCCCTGACACCCGCATGACGTGCCGCAATGGAGGTGTAGGTTTTCGGGGCGGAAGCCTGTGCCGGCGATAGTGATAGCGTGATTTTTTTCGACATATCCAAAAGATTTGGCAAAGATAATATTTCTTCTTATCTTTGCCCCACGCTAAGGCGGATATGGTGTAATTGGTAGCCACGTCAGACTTAGGATCTGGTGCCGCGAGGCGTGGGGGTTCGAGTCCCTTTATCCGCACTGGGCCGCAAGAGGGGCCTGTCAAAATTCCCTCCTACATACAAAGTTGACCCGTTGTTCGGTTGCAAACACCCCCCGCCCAAGTTTGCTCCCTTGCAGCGGGTCTTTTTTTGCACCTTCTCCTCCCCGCAGCGGGGTATCGTCGCTGGGAAGATGGTCAGCTGAGTCGTCAGACTACCTTCGGATCCTACTGGCAAGCACAAGTATCCACCACAGCGTATGCGTGTAACATCGACTTCACTGCAGATCGTACATACCCGTCATCCGGACCCGATGATCTCAATGTCGCCATCCCTCTCCGTTGTATAAAGATCTAATGTAGGGCGGGATAAGGAGAGATGCGGACGGACAGAAATCGTAGGTTTCCGGAAATTTCGGTGGCTTCCGACACCAACACAGCATCCCCCATCTTGACAGGCAAATCACCCACTGCCCCCTCCCCATGCACGATCATCACGGCACAAATGCCTTGCGGAGTGAGTGTCATGGGACGTGTCAGGTCGTACAGCGACGTGGTGAAGTAGGGCGAACGTACCAACACAACCTCTTTGTCGGATTGTGACGTGTAGGTCACCTTGGCACCGCATGCCGCAAAGTTCATCGCCTCACGTGCCAATTCCGTATGCAGCTCGCGGGGGCGTCCGTCCGCATCCAAACGCCCGAAGTCGCTGATCCGATACGTGACGTCCGAAGGCTGTTGTATCTCCGCGATGCGGATCCCGGAACCGATGCTGTGAGGCGTGCCCGCAGGCAGGTAAAACACATCTCCCGATGCGACAGGATAGCGTTGCAACACCTCATGCAACGTGTCGTCCGTGACACGACGGTCGTACTCCTCGGGTGTGATCGGTTGCACGAAACCGGCCAATAAACTCGCTCCCGGATCGGCGTCCATGACATACCACATCTCCGTCTTGCCGCTCTTATCGTGACGGCGGCGTGCCAATGCATCGTCCGGATGCACCTGGATCGACAGGTCGTCGCGCACGTCGATATACTTCAAAAGCAACGGCAACGAAGGCGGGGTGCACACCCAACATTCACTACCCCAAAGGAGTTGCTTGACGGTCGATTGAAGCAGTTGCGGTCTCATTTCACGGGTTTGGTTTTGTAAAGATACATAATAAATTGTATCTTTATCGCTATGAAGAAAATCGTCTGCCTTGTTTTGCTCTCTTGCGGCCTGTCGATGGGTTGCAAGGCGTTCCGTTCAGTCACCGACACCACCAAAACGTCGCAAGGGGCTCCCTACGAATTGATCGTGGTGATCGACCAACCATTGTGGGAAGGTGATTTAGGCACGGCGTTGCGTGAGACGTTCCAAGCTCCGATCCCCTACCTGATGGAGGAGGAGCCCCATTTCACGATGATGCGTGTGCCGGACACGAGTTACAAAGGGTTGATCGCAGACCACCGGAATATACTCAAAGTGTTGGTGGATCCATCGGTCGAGGTGCCGGAGGTGGGTGTGCGATACAACGTCACGGCAGCGCCACAGATCGTTGCCACGTTGCAGGGCCCCACGGCTGCCGCGCTCACGCAATTCGTTTCCCTGAACAGGGAAACGCTGGCAGCCCTCTTCGAGGCGGCGGAACGTGACCGTTCCATTGCGTTCGCGCGGCAGTTCAACCAGCCGGAACACGAAAAACTCATCCGTGAGATGTTCGGTGTGGAGATGCATGTGCCGCAAGGTTACGTGTTGGCACAACGGAGTGACGATTTCGTTTGGTTCCGTTACGAATTCCCCACCGCGAGCCAGGGATTCATGCTCTACTCGTACCCGTACGAAGGTGCCGAGGCGATCGACGAAGCATCCCTGTTGGAGGCACGCAACCGCTTCGTGAAACGTGTCCCGGGACCGAGCGACGGATCGTACATGACCACCGCCACGGTCTTCGCACCGCAATACCGCATGTTCCGGTTGGAGGGACGGCTGTGGTTCGAGATGCGGGGGTTCTGGGACGTCGAGGGTGATTTCATGGGAGGCCCCTTCGTCAGCTATACCACCATCGACACGACCACGAACCGTGTCCTGACACTCGACACGTACGTCTTCTCTCCCAAGCAGCCCAAGCGCAACTACCTCCGCGAAACGGAACACCTGCTATACCTGATGCACTTTCCTGTGCAACCATAACGCCATGCAGCTGCTGCTGACATCCCTCTTCTCGATCCTCTACGCGGCGACGGTTATCGGTGTCGTGCTGGTCATCATTGCAGGTAACCGTAATCCGCTAAAAGCCGCGCCGTGGGTGCTGTTCGTGCTCTTTGCGCCCGTCGTGGGACTCTTTTTCTACTTCTTTTTCGGGCAGGACTTGCGGCGGCAACGGTTCATATCGCGGCGTACCTATAAGCGCATCATGGTCTACTCGCTGCCCGCGCGCGTGCGGCGTGCTGAGGCACCCGTGCCGGACGAATACAAACCGATGGCGGCGATGCTTGAAAAACTGTCGCACGCCACGCCGTTCCACGGAAGTCGACTGACCGCCTATTGCGATGGCGCGTCCAAAATGGAAGCCCTTCTCGAAGAGATCGAACGGGCACAGCACCACATCCATATCTTCTACTACATCGTCGAACCGGACGAGATCGGCAACCGTCTCATCGACGCACTACTGCGTAAAGCTGCCGAGGGGGTGAAGGTGCGACTGCTCTATGACGATGTGGGGAGTAAAAAGCTCAAGAAACGTCACTTCCGGCGCATGCGTGAGGGGGGTATCGAGGTGTATCCGTTCCTCGAGGTGAGGTTCCCGCTCTTTACGCGCAAAATGAACTACCGGAATCACCGGAAAGTGGTCGTTATAGATGGACGTATCGGATTCTTCGGCGGAATGAACATCGCGGATCGCTATATCGCGGGACCCAAATGGGGTGGCACGTGGCGAGACAACCACTTCAAGATCGAAGGTAAGGGCGTGTATGGACTGCAATCCGTCTTCCTGGTCGATTGGTCTACCGTGTCACAGATACGCGTCGATTCGGCCGAGTTCTTTCCCGACCTGTCTGACTACACTGAGGGTGTCATGCAGTTCGTGCCGAGCGGCCCGTACGGGCCTTGGCGGTCGCTCCTGCAAGCAGTCATGCTGGCCGTTGCGGCCGCGAAGGAGCGCATCTGGATTCAAACACCCTACTTCCTTCCCACCGAGGGGCTGAACATGTTGCTGCAAACCGCCGCGCTGAGCGGTATCGACGTGCAACTCATGCTGCCCAAACACTCCGACTCGTGGTATGTCGGTAAAGCCATGCACTCGTTTATCGACGATATGGTGCGTTCCGGAGTGCGTGTGTGGTTCTACAAATCCGGATTCCTGCATGCCAAACTCCTCGTCGTGGATGACGAACTGACCATATGCGGATCCGCGAATATGGACTTCCGATCCTTCGAGCACAATTTCGAGAGCAATGCCTTCGTCTACGACCGATCCTTCAACGAGCAAATGCAACAGACCTTCATTGACGACCTGCGTGCCTGCGAACGACTCAAACCCGTGCGGTGGTTCCGTCGCCCATGGCCACAGCGCCTCGCCGAATCATTCATGAGGCTCTTCTCGCCACTGATGTAGCTTTTTCAAAATCTTATCCCGCCCTACATTAGATCTTTATACAACGGAGGGACCAGGCGTAGTTGAAGAGCTCGGAAAGCGTCGTGTTCGTGGCATTTATGCCGAAGCGGAACCAATGCGCAGTTGTCGTAGAGGCGGGCTGGGAGGTCCAGAAGTAACTGTAGGAGGTATGATCAAACAGATGACCATCCAATTGGTCACGGGCAAAATCCGGCGCGGGGAGGAGAAAAAAAAATCCCTGCTCATGGCAGGGATTTTTTTGTTACTTATTGTGTTTGGCCATGCGTTGGATCAACATCACGACTTTGTTCGAATACCCCCACTCGTTATCGTACCACGTCACGAGCTTCATAAAGTGGTCGTTCAACGCAATACCGGCCTTCGCATCGAAGATCGAGGTACGCGCGTCGCCGATGAAGTCGCTCGATACCACGTCATCCTCCGTGTAACCCAAAATCCCTTTCAGCTCGTTCTCAGAGGCGTGTTTCACCGTAGCCTTAATATCCTCGTACGACGCGGGTTTCTCCAAACGTACCGTCAGATCCACCACCGACACATCCGTCGTCGGGACACGGAACGACATGCCCGTCAACTTACCTTCCAAGGCCGGAATCACCTTACCGACAGCCTTCGCCGCACCCGTGGAGGAGGGGATAATGTTGTTACCCACGGCACGTCCACCGCGCCAATCCTTCATCGAGGGACCGTCGACCGTCTTCTGTGTCGCCGTGGCGGCATGAACCGTCGTCATCAAACCTTCGATGATACCATATTTATCGTGCAGAATCTTGGCCAACGGAGAGAGACAGTTCGTCGTGCACGAAGCGTTCGACACGATATCCTGACCCTTGTACGTCTGGTCGTTCACACCGCACACGAACATCGGGGTGTCATCCTTCGGGGGTGCCGACATGACCACATACTTCGCACCGGCTTTCAGGTGTGCACCGGCCAACTCCTTGGTCAGGAACAGGCCCGTGGATTCCACCACGTACTCGGCACCCACTTCGCTCCAACGCAGGTTCGCGGGATCTTTTTCCGCCGTTACACGAATCTTCTTGCCGTTCACGATCAGATCGTTGCCCGATACCTCGACCGTACCGTCGAAACGTCCGTGCACGGAGTCGTACTTCAGCATATAGGCCATGTAGTCGGCCGGAATGAGGTCGTTGATCCCGACCACTTCGACATCGGATTGGGTGCACGCGGCACGGAATACCAAGCGTCCGATACGTCCAAACCCGTTGATACCAATTTTAATTGTTGACATAATCCAGAGTCATTAAATTTTTAATGAAACAAAATTAAACAGAATAATATTGATAAGCAAACGGAAAGATGGAATTTTTATTTGGTTTGGCCCAGCTTTTGTATAACCCTCTGTGAGAAGGTTCTACAAAACGATGAACTTATTATTATTAACTAAATTAATTTTTATGAAAAAGTTGATTTTGATCGCAGTACTCGCTTTGTGCGCATCTGCGGTTTCGGCCCAAACCGTTATTGAGAGAGACATTCTCGTGGCCGAGAAAAAAATGCCTAAGAAACGTGGGTTCCGTGGTTACGAGACCAACCGTTTCTGGGATAACTTCGAGGTAGGTTTGGCCGGTGGTGCCCAGTTTCTCGGTATCCATGGCACGTTCGGTAAGAAAGATGCCGGTGGTGAAAAAATGGAGCGCTTCAACTGGCAGGCCGATGTGAACATTACCAAGTGGATCGTGCCGGTAGTCGGTATCCGTTTCCAGATGATGGGTGGCGAATATCAGAACAAAACCACCGACAACCAACAATTTGTGGTCAATCCGATGATGTTCCCGCACTTCGACGTAATGTTGAACATGTCGAACTGGATCGGCGGCGAACGTGACGACAGGGCTTATTACGCTGTGTTGTTCGGAGGTATGGGTTACCACGTATCCGGTTTCTCGAAGAAATTCGAGGACAAGTGGGGTGAACACACCCGTGCAGGTTGGGCTACGACGGCCGGTTTATTGAACAAATTCCGTGTGGCACGCGGTCTGGACATCGAGTTGGAGCTGAAAGGCTGGTGGATGCGCAGTAACGACCTGCCGACCATCATCGCTGCCAACGACCACACGTCGACGGGTTGGAGCGCCACGCTCGGTTTGGCATACCGTTTCAATCGTCGCGGATGGAAACAGGCTTCTCCTTACGGCATCGAGGACATCATGGCCTACCAGGCTGTAGTGGCCGAGCGTGACCGCGAGTTGGCTGCCTGCGCCGCCAAGAACAAGAAGTTGGCTCACGAGTTGGCTGAGGCGAAGAAACATCCGGCTCCACAACAGGGTATCCTCCTCGGCGAAGAGACGATCCTCTTCTTCCACATCGGAAGTGCGGCGTTGAGCGCCGACGACAAGACACGTCTGGACATCGTGGCTACTGAGATCATGCGTGCACCGAAAGGCAAAGTATTCCGCATCGAAGGACACTCCGATCCGCAGACCGGTACCGAAGCTGTCAACACGGAACTGGCCTACGAGCGTGCGAAACACGTGTACGAGTACCTGCTCTCGAAGGGTGTACCTGCCAACCGCATGACGTACCGTGGCTTGGGTGACCACAACGCCAATCGCCCGACTCCCGCTGCCAACCGTAACGTGACGGTGAAGTAAGGATCGGCTTCAAACAAAAGGATCCCCGCAGCAATGCGGGGATTTTTTTATGCCACTGTTTACTTTTCTTACCCAACTGCCGCTTTTCTCCGAAAAGGGTACAGTGCGGACATGTTGCGAAAAGAAAAGCGAGCAGTTACACTGTCAGGTCGACACTCTTTTCGCCGGGTGAGTTTACTCCGACCTCGGAGAGATAGGTATCCAGATATTTCAGGCAGCTCTCGCCGTCACACACTTGGTCGTTGACCATTTGCTCTTCGGGGTTACTCTCGTATTCAGAGTAATTGATAGGTTGTTCGCTCATAACGGTATAGTTTAACAAAGTACAAGATTTTTTTCAACGATCTTTTTCCGCAGGTTGATCAGTGCGTAACGCATTCGTCCGAGCGCGGTGTTGATACTCACACCCGAATCTTCGGCGATCTGCTTGAAGCTTTTACCCTCGAAATAGCGCATCATTACCACCCTGCGCTGGTCGTCGGGCAACTCACGGATCAACTTCTTCACATCTTCCTCCACCTGTTTCATCACCATCTCGTCCTCGACCGTTTTTTCCGAAAATTTCAGCGTGCCGAGCATCTGGTAACCCGTGTCGCTCTCGTTGACCAGACCCAGCTGCTTGCGCGAACGGAAGTGGTCGATCACCTGATTGTGCGCGATACGCATCACCCACGAGAGAAACTTACCGTTGTCGATGTAGCGTCCCTCGTCGATCACCTTCACGACTTTGATAAAAGTCTCCTGGGCAATGTCTTCGGACAGGTCATGGTTGTGCACCATCATGTCGATGTAGTCGCGCACGCGGCGACGGTGGCGTTCGATCAGTCGTGAGATCGCCTCCTTGTCACCCCGGTGATAGGCCTCGATAAGTGCACGGTCACTTTGGTGTGGTGATTCTGCCATGATGCGTGTGTGTTTCTGTAGGGTGTGTGGTGCAAGAAGCGTGCCCCATTAATTTTTTGATGCCGTCGCGAATGAGCGACACAGCGATTTTGAAGATCAATGCGGCAACGAATACCGCGGCGATGGGGTCGGCGATGCGCCACTTCTCACCGAGGAAGAATGCCAGACCGATACCGATCAGGGTGCCGATGGACGAAAGTGCATCGCTGCGATGGTGCCATGCGTTGGCGATCACGCTCGGGCTGTCGACCTGCTTACCGATGCGCACGGTGTAACGATAGAGCCACTCCTTGACGACAATCGACACGACAGCGGCCGCGAGAGCGATCGCACCGGGACGCGGAATGATCTCGCCCGAAGCGATACGACAGATATTTTCGATCGCCTCCCACAGGATCCCTCCCGCCACGATGATCAGGATGACACTCACGATAATAGCGGCGATGTTGTCATAATGCGCATGTCCTTTGGGGTGGTTCGCATCGGCAGGTTTGTTGGCGATACGCACGAACGCCAGCACGACGAAATCCGACGCCATATCCGATATCGAGTGCAACGCGTCGGCAATCATCGCACCACTGTGTCCGACCACCCCGGCGATGAGTTTGCCCACCGCCAGGAGAACGTTCACCACCAACCCGACGCACGTGACGCGGTATATTTTACGGGTACGCTGCTCCATCTTAATAGGATCTGGCGAACAAGACGCGTTGTTTGGATGGTTTGCCGCTGAACACACAGACTCCGTCTTCGGGTGTAGCGTCCAGCGGTATGCACCTGATGGTGGCTTTCGTGGCCTCCTTGATCGCGATCTCCGTCTCAGGAGTACCGTCCCAATGTGCCGATATGAATCCGCCTTTCGTGTCGAGCACCTCCTGGAACTGCTCCCACGTGTCGACCGGTGTGACCATCGAGTTGCGGAAATCGAGCGCCTTTTTGTAGATATTTTCCTGAATCTCATCCAGCAGTTTCTCCACCCGTTCGGGCAGGCCTGCCTGCGGCACCACCTCCTTGGTCAACGTATCGCGACGTGCCAATTCGATCGTATCGTTCTCCATATCGCGAGGTCCCAACGCCAGACGCACGGGGATTCCTTTCAACTCATACTCGGCGAACTTGAAACCGGACCGGACATTGTCGCGTCCGTCGATCTTCACGCTGATGCCTCGTCCACGCAACTCCGCGGCGATCTTTTCCAGTCGTTCGACCATCGTGGCGAGTTGCTCTTCGCCCTTGTAGATCGGGATCAGCACCACCTGGATCGGTGCCAGTTTGGGAGGCAGAACGAGACCGTTGTTGTCCGAATGCGCCATGATGAGCGCCCCCATCAACCGTGTCGACACGCCCCATGACGATGCCCACACGTACTCCAATTTACCCTCTTTGTCGAGGTATTTCACGTCGAACGCCTTCGAGAAGTTTTGCCCCAGGAAGTGCGATGTGCCGCTCTGGAGCGCCTTGCCGTCCTGCATCATCGCCTCGATACAGAGCGTGTCCTCCGCACCGGCAAAGCGTTCGTTGGGTGACTTGTGTCCCACCACGACGGGCATCGCCATCCACTCTTGCGCAAATTTCTCGTAGACGTGAATCATTTTCAGGGTCTCCTCCTGGGCCTCCTCACGCGTGGCGTGGGCTGTGTGACCCTCCTGCCAAAGAAACTCCGCGGTGCGCAAAAACAAGCGTGTCCGCATCTCCCAACGCACGACGTTCGCCCATTGGTTGCACAGGATCGGCAGGTCGCGGTACGACTGTATCCATCCCTTGTAGGTATTCCAGATGATGGTCTCCGACGTGGGACGCACGATCAACTCCTCTTCCAGCTTGGCATCGGGATCGACCACCACACCCTTACCGTCGGGATCGTTCATCAGGCGGTAGTGCGTCACGACGGCACACTCCTTCGCGAATCCCTCGACGTGGCTCGCCTCCTTCGAGAAGAAGGACTTGGGGATGAACAGTGGGAAGTAGGCATTCTCGTGGCCCGTGTCTTTGAACATCTTGTCCAGCACGGCCTGCATTTTCTCCCAGATCGCATAACCATACGGCTTGATCACCATGCAGCCGCGTACGGCCGAATTTTCAGCCAGTCCGGCCTTGATCACCAAATCATTGTACCATTGCGAATAGTTATCGTCCGCCTTTGTCAGGTCTTTCAGCTCCTTTGCCATTATATCTGTTTTTCCAGTACAAAGATACACTTTTTCTCCCTAAAACCTTTTTGTTTTTTCAAACCGCCGCTTTCTTTACGTGAACTATCTACTTTTCCTTTCCTAAGACCCAACTGTACCCTTTTCGGAGAAAAGTGTACCCCAAAACCTTTCGGGAGATGCTTTGCATCTCCATACTTTGCGCGAGATCCCGAAGGGATCCGGGAATCAAAACCCGAACCACCTCAAGTTTACTTGAAGGGTGGGACGGGGTTTGAGAACCGAGGGCTTCCGTAAGGAAGTCGCGATTGGTGGAGCGCACATAATGGAAGTACGCAAGTACTTCCCGAAGTTTTTTGGTTTCGCTTTTTTACAAAAAAGCGAAGGTCTGAAAGAAACAAAAGCGAAGGGCGAAAAAATCAGAACCTAAACCCAAGCGTTACGGCTCCCGTATGTCGAACGAGACGGGTGTTGTAGAGGCTGCTGCCGGCGATACCGTCCGGAGTGTCGTAGTAGAACAGGTCAAAATCGGTCGTTTTACGGTCCGTGTACGAGTAGGCGAGGTCGAGATAGACGTTCGGTGAGAGCGTGAACCCGATACCGCCCGAATAGTAGTACATTTCGCGTGTCACAGGTTCGGACATGATCTGTCCGTAGTCGCGCAACGCACCGCCCATGTATCCGGCACCGGCACGCAGGGCCAACCACGGCGCTGGTTTGAACTCGGCACCGACACGTATCGTGTTCGATCCCTTGAACCAGTCGCGGAACGTGTCGTTCCAGAAGCTGTTCGACATCCCTGCCGGATTCTCGTTCATCCGTATGTCGTTGTACCAGTCGCGTTGGTAGTCGACCGAAATCACGCCCCGGTTCCCGAACGTGTAGGAGATACCCGCCATCAGGCGCATCGGATCTGCGAAATCCCAACCGTTCTCACCCAGATCTTCAAGCGTGATGGAGCTCCAGCTGCGCTCGAAAGTGTCGCCGCGACCCACGCCGAATCCTTCGGGATCCGTGTCGTTATTCGCCTGCACGAACGTGTTCATCGCGGTGTAGTAGGTGCGGTCGAGAAAACGTGCGGTCGGTGTGTGAAAAGCCAAACCGATGCGTAGATTCGACACGGGACGGTAGATCGCACCCACCTTGAAGTTGACCCCCGCGCCGGTCAGACGCACCTCCTGGTCGAACATCGTCTCACGCAACTGATAGTCCAACGATGGATCTATGCCGTTGGGGTTGTTCGAGTCTGCATTTTCGTAGAAATAATCTTCGGTGTAGTAATAGGAGAGTCGTTGCGAGATGGCTTGAATGCCGAACGTGGCACCGAGATAAAACTTGTTGTTGAAGTTCATTCCGAACGACAGGTCGTATTCGCCGATCGAACCCCGACTGATGACATCCATATAGTGACCCGCATCGACACTGTTGCCGATCCAGGTGGGGATCCACGTGTCGGCTTCGCCGTCGCTGTCCGTATCGACATAGTCGGTCAACCCGTTGCGATAACCCATCGCCGCACCCCAAAAACGGGGATCTATGTCGTTCCAGAAAATATCGGTGCTGTTCATCAGGTCGCCGGGTGTCAGTCCGCTGTCTTGCAACAGTCCCGACATCGCATCCGCCACACTCCACATGTTGCCGTCCGATCCGAACGAATATTTGTAATTCAGATCCGTGATGCGGTTGAACCCGACCCCGACCGTTACGCCCGTCACGGCACCTGTGCCACGATACACGGGGAACGCGTAACCGATATTTCCGAACCCGAAACGATTCATGCGGTTACCTCCGTCGACGGCAAGTCCGGCACTGTTTTTCGCCCTGTTGAAGGTCATCAGGGGTGTCAACGACAAGTCCTGACGCTGGTAGAATCCCAATCCGGCGGGATTCTGTGCCATTGACGACAAATCCGCGCCGAGCGACGTGAACGCCCCTGCCATGGACATCGACCTCGCCGTGCCGAACGTGAACGGGTTGTGCGACATGGCGTACATATCGGCCGGGGTGACAATATCGCGATCCATCACCAGGCCGCCGATCTCTTGTGCGTGCGCTGCGGTCGCCGTGAGGGTCACCGCGCTTATGATACCGATCAAAAACTTTCTCATGCGTACAATGCGTTAAGTGTGAAACTACCTCGTGCGTCCGCCGCCTCCGGACGAACGTCCGCCTCCACCTGAGGATGACGACGAACTCCTGCTCGACGAACCTCCCGAACTGTAACTGCTGCTGCGTGACGGGGTGTAGGAACTCGACGACGAACGGCTCGAACTCGATGAACTCCGTGAGGATGAGGAGGTCGATGTGCCACGCGAAGGTGTCGCCGTGCTGCGGCTTGTCGATCCGGAGTAGCTCGACGGACGTGTCGTGGCTGCCGATCCGCGGTTGGATGAGGGAGCAGTCGTTACCCTCGACGAGGGTGCCGACGAGGTCGAGGAAGATCCTTGCGACGAGGAGACGCTGCCACGATTGACGTTCGAGATGGTTCTACCCGTATAGGCACCCGCACCTGCCACGTGGCTCGTACGGCTTGTCGTGCTGCCGCCTCCACGAGATACGCTGCCCGTACTTCTACCGCGATTGGAGAAGCTGCCCGACGCGACTTCACCGCGCCTCGAATTCGTATTGCGGCGATGGGTCACATTGCGATCCCAATAGTGCCCATAGTAATAGTCATAATAGTGGTGATGATGCCCCCATCCCCAGCCGGAGTGCCATCCCCAATCCCACGTGTATCCGTAATAGTACGGTGCGTAGTACCAGGAGGGGTATCCCCAACTCCAGTTCGGACTGTAAAACCCACCGAAACCGGGATATCCGTAATTGTAGGCGAGTGTCCAGCTCCAACTCCATGCCGGACGCCACAGTAGGCTGTTGACCAACGCCACGTCGTAATAGAGATCGTAATAACTTCCTGGCACGACATATACGGGTTCGTCGAACGCGTAAAGCAGGCGCGTGTATTTACCGCCACCGACATATTCGACATTGTCGTACACCGGACCTTCGCCCTGGTAGGAGGTTTGGGTATAAGCTTGCGTGGCGAGCAACTCGGCACGGTACGCTTCAGCCTCCGCGCGACGTGCCTCGGCTTCCGCCTGACGTGCTTCCGCCTCGGCGGTTCGCTGTTGTGCAATCGCGACGGGATCATGCTTGCCATATAGGTCATCGACGGCGTAGGCGGACGATTGATACATCACGGACGAACACCCTGCCGCAAACAGGGGCAGTAACAGGAGTAGTGTTCTGAGCTGTAAGTTTTTCATGGCCATGAGAGTCTCATTTTTACAAACATAACGATTTTTTTGTGTTTCTCATGTGTAGTAACAAAAAAAGTGCTACATTTCTCGCCTCGCTCGACTATAGGCTGCGTTTCGGCAAAACGCAAATAAATTTGCGATTGCGCTCAACTTGCACTATATTTGTCGCTCGACTGACAAAAATAAGGAGAGGTGCCGGAGTGGTCGATCGGGCCGCACTCGAAATGCGGTGTACGGGCAACTGTACCGGGGGTTCGAATCCCTCTCTCTCCGCTCTCTATGCTGATTTTCAGCAACTTACACCAATCGGGGACTAAAACGGGAACTAAACTCAATGTTTAGTCCTTTTTTATTTTTCGCTATCTTTGTGGCATGAAACCCACACTATTCATCTTTTCAGGCCTGCCGGGGTCAGGAAAGTCGGCATTGGCGAGGTTGCTTGCGGCTGAATATGGTGCGGCGTGGTTGCGCGTAGACACCATCGAGCAGGGGTTGAGGGATTTGTGCGGGTTCGAGCCGCAGGGCGAAGGGTACAGGCTGGCGTACGGGATTGCCGCCGATAACTTGCGGGTAGGCGTGAGCGTGGTTGCCGATTCTTGCAATCCTATCGAATTGACACGGCGCGAGTGGGAGGCGGTAGCTGCCGAAAACGGTGTGACGGCGGTGAATATCGAGGTTGTTTGTTCTGACCGTGAAGAACATCGGCAGCGGGTCGAAGCGCGAGCTTCGGAAGTTGCGGGGCTGAAACTGCCCACTTGGGAGGATGTCGAGGCGCGCGAATATCACCCATGGACAACCGACCATATCACCATCGACACGGCGGGTAAAACCGCCGAGCAGAGTTTCGAAGAGTTAAACCGAAAAACAAAACAATGACCACCCAAGAAAAGATCGCATCGACGGCCCCGTGCGGACTCGATTGCTTCAACTGTGCGGCACATGAAGCGAACATCACGCCCGAATACCGTGCACGTGCCGCTAAACTGTTCGGTGTCGCGCCCGAGGATACGGGTTGTAGGGGCGGATGTCGCGCGGTGAAGGGGCGTTGCCTCTGGGCGAACGGTTCGTGTGCCACCTATGCCTGTGCCGAGCGAAGGGGAAGTACCATTGTACATCCCATCCGCTCCTCGCGGCGGCGCGGCAAAAATCCCGCCCCAAAAACTCCAAAATCAAAACATCTTTGCCCCGGGGGGTGCTTCGCCGAAGGCGATAGCTTGGGCGGGGCCAAAGCGGGGAGGAGAAAAAAAGGCCCCATTCCACAATCCACCTATCAGCTTTCAGTGAATTTCGTCATGTGGAGGGAGCCCGTGACCTTAACGGTTGTTTGCTGCTGCAAATATATGTAAAGTTTTCATGTCCTGCAAATTATCTATATAATAAAATTAGAAAATGTGCTTTTTTGTAGTATGGCAAAGCAGAATATGGATCAGGCTTTCATCGAAAGGGTTGGCAAGCAGCTGAAAGAGGTTCGTTTACGTGAAAAAATATCCCAATATCGTATCGATTTAGACCTCAATACGACAATAAGCAGAATCGAGAATGGCAAAACCAATATCTCGATAGCTACCTTATACAGACTTTGCGACTATTATGATATTCCGCTGTCGGAATTTTTCAAAGAGATGTCCGAATAAAGAAGCCCCGCTCATCGAGCGGGGCTTCTTCTTGGAGAGAAAACGGTTACAGTTTCGGGCCTGCGGCGACGAGTTTTTTGCCTTCGTCATTGCCGGTGAATTTCTGGAAATTTTTCACGAAACGTCCTGCCAGATCTTGTGCCTTCGCATCCCACTCGGCAGGTTTCTTATACGTGTCACGTGGATCGAGGATCTTCGGATCGACACCCGGCAACGATGTGGGGATCTCGAAGTCGAAGATCGGCATCTTTTTCGTCGGAGCCTTGTCGATCGAACCGTCCAGAATGGCGTCGATAATGCCACGCGTGTCCTTGATCGAGATACGTTTGCCGCTGCCGTTCCATCCCGTGTTGACGAGATATGCCCTCGCGCCGGACTTCTTCATCCTCTTGACCAGTTCCTCACCATATTTGGTGGGGTGCAGCGACAGGAATGCCGCTCCGAAACATGCCGAGAAGGTCGGTGTGGGTTCCGTGATACCGCGCTCCGTACCGGCGAGTTTGGCGGTGAATCCGGAGAGGAAATAGTACTTCGTCTGCTCGGGTGTGAGAATCGACACGGGAGGCAACACGCCGAACGCGTCTGCCGAGAGGAAGATCACCTTCTTTGCCGCGGCGGCTTTCGACACGGGACGTACGATGTTGTCGATGTGGTAAATCGGGTACGACACACGTGTGTTTTCCGTCACGGATTTGTCGCTGAAGTCGATCTTTCCGCGACGATTCACGGTCACGTTTTCGAGCAGCGCATTGGGACGGATCGCGTTCCAGATATCGGGTTCGTTCTCTTGCGACAGGTTGATTACCTTGGCATAGCAACCGCCCTCGAAGTTGAAGATACCGTCGTCATCCCACCCGTGCTCATCGTCGCCGATCAATTCGCGTTTCGGATCCGTCGACAGGGTGGTTTTACCCGTACCGGAGAGACCGAAGAAGATGGCCGTATCCTTACCTTTGGGATCCGTGTTGGCGGAGCAGTGCATCGACGCGATCCCCTGCAACGGCAGCAGATAGTTCATGTACGAGAACATTCCTTTTTTCATCTCACCGCCATACCACGTGTTGAGGATGATCTGCATCTTCTCCGTCAGGTTGAACGCCACGGCCGTTTCGGAGTTCAGGCCCAGCTCTTTGTACTTGCGCACCTTGGCTTTCGACGCGTTGAGTACCACGAAATCGGGTTCACCGTACGTTTCGAGCTCCTCGTCGGTGGGACGGATGAACATGTTCTTGACGAAGTGCGCCTGCCACGCCACCTCCATGATGAAACGGATTTTGAGGCGTGTGTTTTCATTCGCACCGCAGAACGTGTCGACGACATAGAGTTTCTTTCCCGACAGCTCCTCGCCGGCGATGCGTTTCAACTCCTTCCACGCTTTGGGTGTGATGGGTTTGTTGTCGTTGGGATACTCGGGCGACGTCCACCAAAGGGTGTCTTTCGTCGTTTTGTCCATGACGAAGAACTTGTCCTTGGGCGAGCGTCCGGTGTAGACACCCGTCATCACATTCACGGCACCCATCTCGGTGACCTGTCCCTTCTCGAACCCGCGCAACCCTTTGCGAGTCTCCTCGCGATAGAGCTCGTCGTACGAGGGGTTGTAGATGATCTCTTTGGCACCCGAGATGCCGTACTTTTTCAGATTGATGTTAGCCATTATTTGTCGTTTTTAAATTATTATCGGCGACCCCAAGGTAGGAATATTTTTCTATATTTGTGTCATGACGGCACTTTTTAACGACATAATTTTCGGCCCCATCCGTTCGCGACGTTTGGGACTCTCGTTGGGCGTGAACCTGCTCCCGACGCACGCCAAGATATGCAGTTTCGATTGTGTGTACTGCGAATGCGGATGGAATGGGGAACATGAAGGACAACGTAAATTTAACACACGAGACAATGTGCGCGAGCAGCTCCGCGTGGCGTTGCTCAGGATGATCGCCGAGGGCACGCCTCCTGATGTGATTACGTTTGCCGGTAACGGTGAACCGACCCTGCATCCCGATTTCGAGGCGATCATCGGCGACACGATCGTGTCGCGTGACGAGATTTCGCCGTCGGCGAGAATCTCCGTCCTGAGCAACGCCACGCAACTCGGACGTGAGGATGTCGTGCGGGCGCTGTCGCGTGTCGACAACAATATCCTGAAACTCGACTCGGCGTTCGATGACACCGTCAGGCTCATCAACAACCCCCAACAGAGCGATTATTCGGTTGCCCGTGTGGTGGAGCAGATGAAGCGTTTCGAGGGACGTTTGATCGTGCAGACGATGCTCCTTCGCGGCGAGTGCAACGGCACACCCATCGACAACACGACCGAACATGAGGTATCGGCATGGTTGAAACTCATCGACGAGATACACCCTCGTCAGGTGATGGTCTACTCCCTGGATCGCGACACGCCCTGTAAGACGTTGGAAAAAGTATCACGTGAAGATCTCGCATCTATCGCATCCCGTGTCGAGAAGTTGGGGGTAAGTTGCTCCGTCGCGTAAGAATCTTTCTTCCTAAAACCTTTTTCTAAGACCGCCGCTTTCTTTTCGCCTTGACGATACTGTCGCTTTTTTGAAAAAAAGCTCCTGCAAAAAACTTCGGGANNGATGCTTTGCATCTCCATTATGTACGCGACACAACTCGCGACTTCCGTTGGAAGTTCTCGGTTCTCAAACCCCGTTCCATCTTTCAAGCAAGCTTGAGATGGTTCGGGTTTTGATTCCCGAATCCCTTCGAGATCTGCGATTTGTTGTCGCGACACCTTTA
>DBDB01000026.1:0-4932 GCA_002293345.1 Alistipes sp. UBA943 | reverse complement strand
ATACTAAACGAAAGCGTTTGTCCTCGCGCAAAGTATGGAGATACGAACGTATCTCCCGAAATTCTTTGGGTCACTTTCTTCTAAGAAAGGGACAGTTGGGACATGTTGCATAAAGAAAAAATGTATCTTTGTAAGATGAACAGAGATTTTATCGAAGAACTGAGCTGGCGCGGGATGATCCACACGGTGATGCCCGGCGTGGAGGACCAACTCAAAAAAGGGATGACGACGGCCTATGTGGGTATCGACCCGACAGCCGATTCGTTACATATCGGACACCTGGTGAGTGTGATGATACTCAAACATTTCCAGCTTTGCGGACACCGTCCGGTGGCGCTCGTCGGGGGTGCCACGGGCATGATCGGCGACCCGAGCGGTAAATCGCAGGAGCGTAACCTGTTGGGCGAGGATGCCCTGCTGAAGAATCAGCAGGGCATCGAGGCGCAACTGATGCGCCTGCTCGATTTTCAATCGAGCTCGCCCAACGGCGCGAAACTTGTCAACAATTACGACTGGATGAAGGGAATGACGTTCCTCGAATTCATTCGCGACATCGGCAAGTTGATCACCGTCAACTACATGATGGCCAAGGATTCTGTCAAGAAACGTTTCGATGGCGGCGAGGGCAATGAAGGCATGTCGTTCACCGAGTTTACGTACCAGTTGGTGCAGGGGTATGACTTTTTGTACCTCTACGAGCACGAAAACTGCACGTTGCAATTGGGTGGGGCGGACCAGTGGGGCAACATCACCACAGGCACGGAATTGATCCGTCGCAAGTTGGGCAAGGAGGCATATGGGTTGACCTGTCCGCTCGTCACGAAAGCTGACGGCACGAAATTCGGCAAGACGGAAAGCGGTAACGTGTGGCTCGATCCGGCACGCACGTCCCCCTACAAATTTTACCAATTTTGGCTCAACACGAGTGACGATGACGCCAAGCGTTACATCAAGATATTCACGGTGCTCGATCGCGACACCATCGAATCGCTCATCGCGGAGCATGACACGACACCCCACTTGCGATTGCTGCAAAAACGTCTGGCCGAAGAGGTTACCGTGATGATTCACTCGCGCGAGGAGTACGAAAAAGCTGTCGAGGCGTCACAAATTCTGTTCGGCGGCGCCACGTCCGAGGCACTTCGCAAGTTGGACGAAAGCACCCTGTTGCAGATCTTCGAGGGTGTGCCACAATACACGGTCAACCCTGTCGGCATGTCGTTCATCGACCTGTGTGTCGAGGCAACGGATATCTTCCCGTCGAAAGGCGAGTGCCGCAAGATGGTACAGGCAGGTGGCGTGTCACTGAACAAGGAAAAGATCGCCGACCCCGCATACACCCTCACGCAACAAGATCTGATTGCCGATAAATACCTGCTCGTGCAGAAGGGGAAAAAGAATTATTACCTCATTATATCTGCCTGATGGATTACCGTATCTCGCTGGAACAGATGCACTTTCGCGCCTTCCACGGTTGCTATGACCTGGAACAAAAAGTGGGTAACCGTTTCACGGTGGATCTCGACATCACGACCTCGTTGGGCGAGATCGCCCGTGTCGACTCCGTCGACCAGGCCGTGAATTACCTCACGGCCTACGAGGTCGTGCAGACACAGATGGACATCACGCAACGCACCTTGGAACGCGTGGCGATGAATATTATCGACGCCCTTCGCGCCACTTTCCCACAGATCACGCACATACAGTGTCGTGTCGCGAAGTTGGCCCCACCTCTCGGCGGGAAAATCGAATGCGTGAGTGTAACGTTGTCCTCCTAATCCTACCCCGCGTCCCTTCTTCTTTTCACCTTTACCCGACTGTTCGCTTTTTCTTACTCAACTGTCGCTTTTTTGGAAAAAAGCTCCTGCAAAAAACTTCGGGAGATACTTTGTATCTCCATGATGTGTCGCAACATGGGCGCGAAGCCAAACGCTTTCAGCGTTTCAGTTCATTTGCCGTGTCTGTTCTTTCGTGAGCGAGCTCCCGTCGAACCTCCCCGCCAAATGCCCCACCGCGCTCCGCGCGGTTTGACTTCGCGACAACAAATCTCAGATCCCGAAGGGATTCGGATGAAAGCTATATGGCTGCGACAAGTTCACTTGAAAGCAGCTGTATAGATTTCAGACGGAAACTGACGCAGTCAGCAGAGATTTGGTGGAGCGCAAATTATGGAAGTACGTCAGTACTTCTCGAAGTTTTTTGCCGGAGCTTTTTTCCAAAAAAGCGACAGTATCAGCAAGGAGTAAGGGTTTAGAAAGAAAAGGTTATTCGATTTCGAGATCGAGAGCTTGACGGAGGTCGGTCAGGAGGGGGTTTTTATCCGTCAGGTATTGCATTTTATCTTCGGGTTTGATCGGTTTGGAGGAGGTGATCGCCTCATTGATCGAAACTTCGAGATCGAGCATCCCGTGAATGTCGGCGATCTGTGCAAACCGATGCAGCATTTCCGTTTTCTGTCGCAGGATCTCCTCTTGTAACGACTGTGACGGCACAGTGATACGGATCACGTGACCCTCGAAAGTCATCTCCTCGAACGATGCCTCGAACCGGGGACGTTTTTCATGTATCAGAGCAAGGATCTCGTCACGTGTCAAAGTCAACTTCCGCTCGCTATCCGGGTCGAAGGTCGGTTCCGCCGCCACAGATTCGGATTTCACCTCTGCGACGGGCTCATTCACCAATGCCGAGAGCGATAGGCCGAGGGTTTTACGGGGTTCGGATTTAGAGACCGGCGTTGTAGCCGGTGTCTCACTCGGGGCGGCGTCTGCACACTCGCTAACGCGAGGCGCATCGACACTCGCCACCGCCCTAACTGCCCCGACGGGTTTTTCGGCCGGAGCGGACGTTTCTTTTGTTTCGGATGTGGCGGGCTCAACGGCCGGAGTCTCGAATTTTTCCGTGACCAGCGGAGGCAATGAATAGGATTCCTCCGTTATACCGTCGGGATTATTTTTTTTTTGACCGAGACCCGCGATTTTCATCAGTCCCAGTTCGACAAGCAATCTTTGATTGGATGACTGTCGTATCTTCCCGTCTGCATCGGTGAGCAATGCGATGGCCCCGAATAGGAACTCCATTGGTGTTTTAGTCGCCTGGGCACGGTATTTTTCGGTCAACGAACCGGTGAACTCCAGTAGCGGGAGCGTCGCCGGGTCACGTGCCACGAGCAGATCGCGGAAGTGACGATTCAACCCCGACATGAAGGTCTGTCCCGAGAAGCCGCGTCCCAACACCTCGTCGAACGCCAACAGCGCCTGCACATAATCGCCCTCCGACAGCAGGTCCGTAATGTGGAAATAAGTGTCGTAATCGAGCACATTGAGCGTCTGTGCCACCTGCTGGTACTGGAGCGTGCTGCCACAGAACGACACCGCTTTGTCGAACATCGAGAGCGCGTCGCGCATACCGCCATCGGCTTTTTGGGCGATCAGGTTCAGCGACTCGTCATCCACCGTGACCCCCTCCTCGGTGGCGATATATTTCAGATACTCGACTGCATCCTCGACACGGATCCGGTTGAAATCGTACACCTGGCAACGCGACAGGATCGTCGGTATGATCTTGTGTTTCTCGGTCGTCGCGAGGATGAAAATCGCGTGTGCGGGTGGTTCTTCGAGTGTTTTGAGGAACGCGTTGAAGGCCGCTTGCGACAACATGTGCACCTCGTCGATGATGAACACCGAATAACGTCCCGTTTGCGGCATGATGCGCACCTGCTCGATCAGCGACCGAATATCTTCGACCGAGTTGTTCGACGCGGCATCCAACTCGTGGATATTCAGCGACCGGTTTTCAGTGAAGCTACGGCACGATTCACACGTGTTACACGCCTCCGCACCTTGCGGATCCATACAGTTGATCGCCTTGGCGAAGATGCGTGCACAGGTGGTTTTGCCGACGCCACGGGGACCGCACAGCAGGTAAGCATGTGCGAGTTGGCTCCGTTCGATGGCATTTTTGAGTGTTTCGGTGACATGGCGTTGCCCGACCACCGATGCGAAGGTGGCGGGACGGTATTTGCGTGCCGATACGATGAAATCACTCATGACGATGCAAAGATAATCTTTTTTCTTCCTTTGTCCCAATAAAACCTTCGTTACCTTTTAAAAGATAACGAAGGTTTTAAAATTAAAAAAGGGACGGTTAGGAAAGAAAAGATCAGAATGGCCACTCTTTCGGTTTGAAACCCATGTTGGCTTTACGGGCCTGAGAGTGTTGAAACTGGCGACGGATGCGGTAGATATGTCCATCCTTGATGAGGCGTGCGCCCGTCTGGTGGAAACTGAATGGCACGTCCGCCGCCACACATTGTTCGCGTAACGATACGATCCAGTCGAAATCACACGGACGTGCCTCCACACCCGATTCACCACCTGCCGATACCTCCTCGATATCGTGTGTCAGGTGGCGTGTTAAGTCCAACGGACCGATCAGCGGAGCACAAATAATCAACTTGTGTGCAATCGGGAGGCGGTTGAAGATGGGAAGCCGGTAATCGGCCATGGCTTGATTCTCGACTGTGCAACCGATCGCCACATGCGAATATCCCGTGCCCCAGTCGGGAGGAAGGCACACCTCCAGGCGATGGATGCGTTTCGTGAAGAACACAAACTGCAAATCCGGACGCAGCCGCATCATCTCCCACGCTTGCGGACGCCACGCATCGGCACCCTCAAACAAAAAATCGGACGTGAAGCAGGTGTAGACCATCTCCCCGGCAGGGATTTTCCAACGTCCGTTCCGTTGGCGTCGCACGGGGAGGTTGAAGGATGAATTCTTACGTACCCGACTCGAATCTATCTGCCACGCCGCATCCTGACGATACACATAGCAGTGCCGACACCCCTCACTGATGCGAACACATCCGTGCCATGGATTCCAATTGACTGACATTTCTTACTTCTTCTTCACGTGAACTATCTACTTTTCCTT
>DBDB01000025.1:283-11724 GCA_002293345.1 Alistipes sp. UBA943 | reverse complement strand
CCCAATGGCACAGTCCCGGAGGGGAAAGGCGGGGAGGAGGTGCCAGGCCGGCTTGGCGGAAGTTGGGCGGGACAAGGAGGGCGACGCCGCGAGCGCCCAGTGGGCGGCGGAAACAAAAAGCCCCACCTGACGGTGGGACTCTCGTTTAGGAGTTGCTCGTATGTTAACCGATAGCGGTAACGTTGATCGCCTGTTCTCCCTTTGCTCCGTTACCCAAATCGTAGTTCACTTTCTGTCCCTCGTTGAGAGTCTTAAAAGAATCCGATACGATTCCTGAAAAATGCACGAAAACTTCCTTGCCGTCTTCGCCTGTGATGAATCCGTAGCCTTTCTTGCTATCGAACCACTTTACTGTACCTGTCATAAAAGTATTAAATAAAATTAGTGTTACGTTGCCGGCAAAGGAAAACATTTTTCGCTGAAATGCAAAATTTTTTGCAATATTTTTTTATTATGCCTACCTTCGCCTCTATACAACTAACATTGACACCATGAAAAAGAGAGTCATATTTGCCTTGTTGGCCGTCCTTGGGTTTTCGTCCGCCTGTTTCCCGACGCGACGCGTGATCGAAAAAGCACCCGAGTCGCGTGCCACAGATCCGCAAGTCGAGGAGAAAGAGCTGCCGTTCGTGGCGATGTACGGCGTGCGGCCGCCTGTGCCCGTGCAGGATGCCACCACAGCTGTCGAAGTGGTCGAGGTAGAGGAGAGCACCGTCGTTGAGTAAAAAGCTCGGCTGGCGAAGGTTTCTCGCCCTCAAACTGTTCCAAAAACTCTATCGCGAGAAGGTAGAGAAGCACACGTTGCGTACCCTCTTCTGGGAGTGTACGTTGCGGTGCAACTTGGCGTGTCGTCACTGCGGCAGCGACTGTCGTGTCGAACCATCCACTCCCGATATGCCCCTGGCGGACTTCCTGAAAGTGCTCGACGAGGAGGTTACGCCACATGTCGACCCTTCCGAAGTGCTGATCATCTTCTCGGGGGGCGAGGTGTTGGTGCGTCGCGATCTCGAAGAGGCAGGGCGGGAAGTGACCCGGCGCGGGTATCCGTGGGGCATGGTGACGAACGGTCTGGCGCTCGACGAAGCTCGACTTAAGTCCCTCATGAAAGCCGGCCTGCGGAGTATCTCCGTCAGTCTCGACGGGTTTGAAGATACACACACGTTCATTCGTCAGAATCCGCTCAGTTTCGAGCGCGCACTCGCTGCCGTTCGGCTCATCGCCGAACACAACGAACTGGCGTTCGATGTGGTGACGTGCGTCACCTCGCAGCTCGTGCCGCGTCTCGATGCGTTCAAAGAGATGCTCATCGCCAACGGCGTGCGGCACTGGCGTATCTTCTCCATCTTTCCCGCGGGAAGGGCCAAGGATGACCCGTCCCTCACACTATCCGATGAGGAGTTTCGCACGGTGCTGGACTTTATCGAACGGACCCGTCGCGAGGGGGAAATCGGCCTATCGTATGCATGCGAAGGGTTCCTCGGGCCGTACGAAGGTCGCGTGAGGGATCAGTTCTACCAATGTGCAGCAGGGGTTTCGATCGCTTCGGTGCGTGTCGATGGCGCCATATCGGGATGTACCTCCATTCGTGCCAACCTGCATCAGGGGAATATCTATACCGATAAATTTTGGGACGTGTGGACGAACAGGTTCCAACCCTTTCGCAATCGCGCGTGGATGCATAAAGATGCGTGTGGTGAGTGTTCAATGTGGCAGTTCTGTCTCGGGGGCGGCATGCACCTGCGGGACGATGACGGTAAACTCATGTATTGCCACTATCACAAGTTGTAATTTCTCCTCCCCGTGGCGGGGGATCGTGAGTGGGGAGATGGTCAACTGCGAAATCAGATTTCCTACGGCTACTATTGGATGCTCTCGGCTTCGTCAGCGACGTATGCGCGAAGGTTCTATTTCCGTGCCGGCGCCACGAGTACGACGGATACCAGTATCGTCGGGACCGGCTTCTCTCTTCGTTGTATAAAGATCTAATGTAGGGTGGAACAAGAAAGTTCGACTTCAACCCTCGGAGAAGTCCAAGCAAGCTTCGACTCCCCGCTCGGCTTGGCGGAAGTTGGGCGGGACAAGGAGTTGAGATTGGTGCGAAATTTGGAAGTGACGTCTGTATGAAGAGAATAATTTGGATAGTGGCGTCACTTTTCGCCGCACATACAGCTATGGCACAGAACATTCATACTATCGAACGCGACGACCTAAAAATGCACGTCTACCTCTCCGAACCCGTTATTTTTCAGGTGGCATCGGTTATTTTGGAGGGTGAAAAAGAGGTGGCACTCGTCGATGCACAGTTCAGTGCGGACAATGCGCAGCGTGTCGTGGAGCTGATCCGACGTACGGGGAAACCCCTGACGACTATCTTTATCAGCTATTCCGATCCAGATTATTATTTCGGGCTCGATGCAATTACACGTGCGTTCCCGGATGCGAAAATCTGTGCCACGCCGCAAACCGCGTACCTGATCGAAGCCACGAGAGGGGAAAAAATGAATGTCTGGGCACCCCAGCTGGGTGATAAGGCGCCGCAACGGATCATCGTGCCGACATCCATAGAGGGGGATCACTTTCTGTGGGATGGGCGCCGCGTCGAGATCAAACAACTCACGGATGACGAGCAACATGCGTTTCTGTGGATTCCGTCCGTGCGGACGATCCTGGGAGGTGTGTATCTGGTTGACAATCAGCACGTTTGGGCTGCCGATTCGCAAACTCCCGAGGAGCATGCCAAGTGGCAGATGGCATTGGAGGCAATGCGGAAACTGAATCCCGACGTCACGATCCCCGCACACTTTACCACAACGGATTTTAAATCGCCGATCGCGTTTACACGTGACTATTTGACGGCATTAGCCGACGCATTGTCCGGTTCGGAGACGAGCGGCGAGGTGATCGAAAAGATGAAAATACGCTATCCCAACCTGCCGGGCGAGTCGAATCTCGATATGACCGCCAAAGTGCTGATGGGTGACGTGATGTGGAAAACCGTGCATGCGTTTCCCGCCATTGCACGCAAGGCGGAAGTGGATTTTGGAGGTGAATTCGATTTTGAACTCGACTTCCATAACGAACACACAATGACGTTCACGGGACTCAAACCGCGTGCCGAAGGGCGTCCGGCGACAGATACGGTCGAGTATAAAGCGGTCGAGGTGGCGATGAACGTATATATGGTCTACTGGACGGAGCGTGACAATACTCATGTGGTGCATGTCGAGGATTTCGGGCAAGGGGTTGCCTATACCAATATCGCCGCTCCCGATGGGTCGTTCACCAATCTCAAAGGGACTCTAAAGATCTTGCCGAAAGGACGGTAGGTGACGTATATCAAAAGCAAAACTCCCTGAAACACAATAGTTTCAGGGAGTTTTCGTTCTACACTGTGGTGCCACCAAGAATCGAACTAGGGACACACGGATTTTCAGTCCGTTGCTCTACCAACTGAGCTATGGCACCATTTGAGAGTGCAAGTATAGATTATTTTAGGCAAATCTCCAAATTTTTTTGCACCAACGGATAATATTTTCAGGAAACCTCCCGTTAGTCCCCGAATTAAATCCGAAAATCCGGCATGGCAATAAAATCAAAAATTTGAGCGTTTTTTTGTAGAAAAAGATTTTTTTCGTACGTTTGCACCGTATATTCCTGCAGTGTACCGTCACGAAAGGACAATATATTATTGAAAAAAGCGTTATGCCAAAACAGATTATTCACTGAGTATTAACACGTTAAGAAAAACAAATTTTTTATTTAATCAACCAATTTTAATTATTATGAAAAAAGTACTTTTATTTGCTGTTGCAGCGCTGATGGGCCTCGGCCTCTCGAGCTGCGTGAAAGAGAAAGGAACGGCTCCGGAAGGCGGCGAGCGTCAGGAGATGGTGTTCAAGCTCACGCTTGGCAACAAATTCTCGACTCAGACCATTGGCGCAGCCGGAACGGCTTCCGATGCCAATCTGAACAACGGTGTCGTTTTCGTGTACGACGGTGACGAGTGTGTAGGTAAAGAGGCCTTGGATGTTACTACCGCTACTTCTGGTGGCCAGCTCCTTTCTGTACTGGCTCCTCAGGTTGGTACGGTGTATGTAGTCGGTAACGTTCCCGGTGCTGATGAGGCTGCTCGTTTGGCTGTATTCAGCTCGATCGACGTGGCTGCTACCGGTGTGACTGGCTCTACTGTGGCTGATCTTCTGGCTATTACGAGTGACATCACGACGCAACAGTCTGATTATCTGGATGTTGCTTTGATGGGTTCTGATCCTTACGATGCTGCTACTGACGTCATCACTGCTGTTGGTGCTACTCAGGGTCAGATTGCAGTATCTGTTGCTGTAGCTCCAGTGGTGTCTCGCTTGGAACTTTTGGGTGTGCGTGCTGATGCAGCTGCCTCTACGACTGGGATGTATCTGGCGCGTTTCGATGTAGTCGGTGTATATGTGGACGGTTGGCATTCGGAGTTCACTTACGGCGGTAGCTATGCGGGTAGCCCATTCGTGGGTAACAACCTGACGGTTAACTTCGTCGGTGGTGCTGACGAGTTGAGTGACGAGGCAGCTGCCGGCACTTGGCAGTTCGATGCGGGTAACGCGATGAATGCTCAGGTATCCGACCCCTCGGTTACACCTGGAGTAGGTGAAGTTTGGGGTTATCAGGTAGCTTCGGGATTCACCAGTGTTCCTCGTATCGTTATCGGTTTGACCAACATCAAAATCACCGATGGAAGTACCACTACAGCCAGAGGTATGACGGTTGGTGGAGTCGCGAAGACTGCAGCTGAGCTTGCAGCTGAGACCTTCTACGTGTCGATCACCGGTTACACGCAGGGTATGCCTGTTACTCCCGTTGCTTCTTTCTTGCCTGCTAACATCTACAAGGTGAGTGACGTGAGCATCAATCCTGATCACTTGGGCTTGACTCCGAACCCCGAAAACGTAGCGTTGAACGTTACGGTATCGGTTACTCCTTGGACGACTGTTACTGTAGCTCCTGTTCTGTAATCCATCACTACATGATTTTCACCACCCTGCGAGGCTTGATCGCCTCGCAGGGTACTAACAAATTCGTGACGATATGTATCGTAAATTATTTCTTATAGCATGCTTGGCACTGGCGATCGCCGGGTGCTCGCGACGCGGAATGGGGCCAGGTGAAGGGGGAGGAATTGTCGGACCTGAAGACCCTATTGATGTGTCTGTGCCGGTTGTGTCCGTGCCGGCTCCCGATCCGGTCAATCCTCCGGGGGTCGTGCCCAAGTATGAGCCTGAAGAGATGGAGGGGTTGAAGCTCTACATCTTCGACGAGAATGGCCTCTTGGTCAAGGTGCAGAAAGTGACTCGTGAGCAGCTTGAGACCGGCCAGATCGAAACGAAACTGCCTCCCGGAGAGTATACTTTCGTGGTGTGGGGCGGTAGCTCGCCCGATTTGAGCGATTTCCATGACGCTCAGTTGAAATCCGGTACCACGCAGGAATATATCGACATCAAGGAGGGGGTGACTACCGAAGAGGATTTCCGTATGATGTTGGAGGCCCAAAAGAATAGTGACGGTACGACGACGCCCACAGTGACGGATTTTGAGGATGTGTACTATGCCATCTCCGAACATGTGGTGGTCTCCAAGGATGGGAAAACGAGCAATGTGGAGTTTGATTTCAGGCGCAACTCGCACGTTCTCAGGGTGACGCTGATCAATACGGATAACGCTGTGGTGACACGTGCGTCGGCGTTCGATGTGTATGTCGAGGGTAAGAACGGTGTCTATATGTTCGACGATACGATCGACCCCAATGCACCCACGCTGCACTATATTCCCATGTACGAAGGGGCGCCCTCGGAGACTACGTATGAGTCTGATTTCAAGGTGTTGCGTCTCGATATGACCCGCCGATTCGTCGATCCCATCCTGTTGCACGTGCGATTCAAAGGGTCGGACGTCGATTTGATCGAACCCATGAATGTGGTGGATTATATCCTGTCCCTCAAAGATATCAATGGGAAATTGCTCTATCCAGACCAAACTGCTCTCGATAACGCATACGAATTTGATATTGAAATACGTTTTGAGGAGGAAGATCCCGGTGACGATGATGTGTACCTCAGTGTGATTGTGATCATCAACGGATATCAGGTGATTGAGGTCGAAGTTTCCGACATACAACCTTTGTCGGTTCAATAAAGAGATAATTAAAAATGAAAGCTACCCATATGAAAAAGTTAATCTTTGCACTTCTTGCCGGGTTTGTGGCGTTCTCCGCTATATCCTGTCAGCGCGATAGGGATATCGAGCCGGCAGATATCTTCACGCCCCACAGCATGGAAACCGACGTGTTGTTGCGTCTGCGTATGCCGGGAGGGTTCTCCTCGCAAGCGACCCGTTTTCTGGATATCAATAGCGAAACGCTGATCGATGACGTCTATGTCTTGGTGTTCGATAACTCGACCGGAGATCTGCTCCACATCAGGGAAGCTGTTACGGGATCCATCGAGAACGACATGAACGGCGCTACGGCGGCTGGTTCGGCTGACTTCAGTGTGATGTTGCCCCGTACCCAGCCCGGAGGCGTAACCTATAAATTGGTTGTGTTGGCCAATACGGGGACCATCGTGTCGACCTACAAAACGATGTTCGACGCATTGCCCGACGGCGCTCCGGCCGTCTCCTACAATGATGTTATGGGGGCACTCTACGGAGACATCAACGCAATCATGTATGGTGGCGATGACGACCAAACGGCCACTGCGCGCATCCCTATGTACGGGATGTTCAACAATGGCGGTGCTGGTGTGGAGGTTACGAGCGCTGCTACGATCGGAACGATCAATCTCTATCGTGCTGTGGTACGTGTGGACGTAGGTGTAGGTACACCTTCCGTGAACGCCGCTACCGGTGCATGGGAGTGGGATGGGAATGACAATACGCCTGCCCACAATCCTATTCCGTTCCAGTTGACGAAATTCTATGTGGTTCGTCCGAACGATGCGTATGCGTTGATGCCGACTAACGACAGCAACGATGCTTCGTCGTTGAACGTCCCCTCCCAAGCGAATCCGTTCCTCGCAACCACTAATGCGGAGGCTTCGGCGTACGGAGTGGGGGATAACAATCCGCTTGTGCCCACGGTGGCCAATAACGGTATCTCGATGAAGATGTACGTTCCCGAGGCTGATGTCAATGGTGCGTCCAATAACGGAACGATCGGCGATGACGATCATACGAACCGTATGGCGGTTGTGGTCGGTGGTAAATATGACGATGGAGGTGACGGTTTCGCGGATGATGCCGAAACGTTCTACCGTCTCGACTTTGCGAATAGCGGCGATCTGTTCGATGCTATCCTGCGCAACCACCTCTATCAGTTCAATATCGCAGGGGTGAACGGTGACGGTTTCAGCGATGTTCTCACGGCGTATCAAAACCAGTCGATGAATATCTCGCTCAATGTCGTGGATTGGACCGAAATGTCGGGTCAAACCATCTTCCGCGGTACGCAATTCTTGAACTATACGCCCGATCATGTGACGATTACCGCTGGTGGTGCATCTTCCGGAAGTCCCGCGGAAGTGGAGATTCGGACGACGATCCCCGATTTCGTGCTGAAATTGGATGGTGAGGCTGCCGGTACGGGTGCCAATAGTACATACACGTTGACGCCGGATTATGCGAACGGTACTGCTGTTACATACACCAGTGACAACGGATTTGTCTACTCGCTCGAACGCGATCCCGCAAGTGTGGGTAACGCGATGGGTGAATTGTGGACTCTCTCGATCGAGAAATCTCCCAATATCGGTGCAGCTGCAACGGCGATGGCCGATAACTGGGTGATCTCGGATAACCAAACTTTCGATACGCCCCTCGTGATCTCGCAAGAGGCTGCAAGTGTCTATATCGCGCTGCAAGGCCCTCAGCACCTCTATCCCGAAGGTGTCGACGGAACAGCGACTGAGCCGCTGATCCTCCATATCGCTGCCGCGGATCCCGTGACGCTCACGGCTCCTGCTTATGTGTCGTTCTCGCCTGCCGCGGTGCCGCAAGTAGACGGTGTGTATACCGCTGAGGTGACTGTGACGGTGAATCCCGCGGAATATGATCCTGCTTACACTACTGCGGAGCGTCTCTTCGATATCGTTGTCGCGACGGGTAGCACTACGGAGACGTATAATATGACTCAGGAGAATCCTTATCTCCGCTTTACGGCCGGACAAACCGTGATCCGTCAAGCGAGCGGAGTAGTGACGCAAGCCATTCAGGTGGTGTCGAATATCCTGCTGTCGGACTTGAGTCTGAATCAAGATGCATCTCTCCCGATGGGAGAACTCCCCCTTTCGGATCCGTGTTTTACGTTGGCTGCCGCACCTGACGGTGAATTGCATGCCGCGACGACTGAGGCACGTCCCAAATTGTTCGAGTTCGATGTCAATGTCAATTTCGGCCCCGGTCTTCCCGCTGCTCCCTTGAGTGATTTTAGGGGGACATTTATAGTGGGAGCCACAGCTGGTAAGTACGGTATGCAGACACCCTCCGCGACAGAGGAGATCTGGGTGACGAGCAATATCGTGCCTCAAGAGGTGACGATCGGTAGCGGTGATACGGCTGTGACATGGGCGGCGCGCAACGTCGGATACAGTGACTTCGGCGCTTACGGTGCCATGTACCGCTGGTCCGACAACACACCTATCAGCCCCACAAGCCCGGCAACGGGTGCGTATCCCGGATGGGGAGGGATGTCCGCTATCACGACCTACGCAGGTCAGAACTGGAATATGATGGGTACAAGCCCGTGTCCCACGGGGTACCATATCCCGACTGCGGCGGAGTATAATCATTTGATTGCCAATACGACTTCTCCGGGTACCACCTATACACTGATCGACGGGATTCCGCATAAAGCCTTTACGATTACGGGTCAAACTGCAGGAGATCCCGCTCAGACGGTTTTCTTCCCCGCATCGGGAACCCGTAACTACACGGATGGCAGTCTGTACAATCAGACGGTCAGCGGTACCTACTGGTCCTGTCAGGCGGACTCCGCTACGGAGGCGCACGGGCTGTTCTTCACTTCTACGGCGGCAGTTGTGGATACCGATGACGTCAGATATGCCTTCTCTCTCCGTTGTGTGAAGGACACACAAACCGTGGGTACTGCCGACGTGACGATCGCCGGGGTGACGTGGAAAGCACGTAATGCCGGTGCAGGTGCGAGCAACGATGCCGCGGGACTGATGGGTAACATGTATCAGTGGTCGCGCAGCCAGGCGTTTTCGGCAATTACCGGTGGCGTTGGAAGCTGGACGACTGTACCTAACCTCGATGTGGAAAACAGTTGGAATGTGTTGGGCAACACGCCGTGTCCTACGGGATACCGTGTGCCGACCAAAGTGGAGGCCGATGCGCTGAATGCTGCTATCACGGCCAGTACGGTTACTTTTGCGTGGACCACCAAGAATGGTGTTTCGGGTGCGGAGTTTACCCAAGGAGGCAATACTATGTTCTGGCCCGCCAACGGTGGACTTTGGGGAGTTCCCAGTCCCCCGACCCATCCCGGAGGTGACGTGGCCGACCAGGGTATTCTCGCAAGCTATTGGATCTCCGACTCTTATGCCCCGAGTGGTGGTAATTCGACCGCTTATCAAATGGTTGTGTTTGACCCTGCTATTAATGCCCCTACTCCTCCGGTAATCGTCAATGCAGACTATCTTTCGTCCGGTAAACCCGTGCGCTGCGTATTGAAAGACACGACGGCTCCGACAGCTGCGTCGCCCGACGTGACGATCAATGGCGTGACGTGGAAGGCGGTCAACCAAGGTTACGAAACGTTCGGCCTCATGGGTGCCTTCTACCAATGGTCGCGCGGCGGTAAGAGCGGTGTGGCGGGTGACGTCGTGTGGTCGCCATACGGAACCGCTGCAACAGGTTATGATCAGAGCGGTAGCACGACAACTTCCGCTTGGAACGCTAATCTTCCTGCGTTTGCCACTACGGATGTTTGGAACCTGATGGGTAACAACCCGTGTCCTGCGGGATACCACATCCCGACGATGGATGAGTATGCCGCCTTGGCTCAAATGGCGAATAAGAGCGGATATATTATGAAAGATGGTGTTCCTTGTATGGAGTTCGTCGACGGTGCCAATCGCCTCTACCTCCCTGCGTCGGGAGACCGTGGCAACACCGATGGTGTGCTGAACGTTTCAGGTGTCGACGGTCACTATTGGTCATGTCAGGCGACCTCCTTGCCGAATGCGCAAAGGTTCGGCTTCTGGTCGACGGATACCGATGTGGCTAATAGTAACGCAAGGAGTGCTTTCTCCATCCGCTGCGCAAGAGATATTGCAGCGCCGAATGTGACGGTGACTCCTGCTCCAGGATCGACCAATGAGGCGGTCGGTGCCGTGACGTGGAGCGGTACCAATGTAGGTGCAGGGACGACCATCGACGGACAACCCGTAGGTTTCCAGGGCACGTTCTTCCAGTATGGGCAGAACACTCCGCTGAACCCGTACGGAACGGCGGCTCCCGCGGGATGGAACTCGAATGTCGGATCCGTGGCGTACCCCGGCCTGTGGAACAATAACCCCAACAGCCCTTGCCCCGCCGGATGGCGCATCCCGACCAAGGAGGAGTGTGACGCGCTGTTGGCTGTCGCCACGGTAAACAATACAAACCCCGTGATGTATAACGGCATGCCGTGTAAACAACTCACGATCGGCGCTAACACCCTCTATTTCCCCGCGTCGGGGTTCCGTTACCACTCCGATGGTCAGCTGATCAATCAGACTTCCCGCGGAGACTACTGGACTTCCGACGCGTACTCTGCCACGGAAGCGCGAAGGTTCATTACCGATGCCGGCGGTGCGAATGCGAATTTTGCCGGTACCGTCGAGGCCGCCTTCTCCCTCCGCTGTGTGCAGGGTGGTAATACGCCAAGCGTGACGCCGGTGTTCAACTCCGCCACTACGACTGGTGTGACGATCGGTGGTGTCGAATGGGCCCCCGCCAACACGGGCTCCGGTCCTGAGTTTGGGAACGGGTTCTATGGGTCGTTCTTCCAGTACGGTCAGAATAGTCCGCTTACTGCGCTTGAATTGCCTGGTAATGCTACGCCTGCAAACTGGAATGCTTCTCCGGTCGTGATCAATTCCACCGTTGCAGGCGGCCGTACTGACGCCGGAGCTGTCGGCGAGGACTGGAACCGTCGCGGTCTCTACCGTGGTGCGCCCCTCCGCCTCCAAGATGCGTTGGATGCCCCATCGAACTTCGTGGTATGCCCGCAAGGATGGAGACTACCGTCTCCCGATGAATTCCAGGCGTTGGTCAATAATTCTACCAGCCCCCAAGGGTTTGTGAATGTGGGCGGTGTGCCGTGTAGGATGTTTACCACCAATGCCGCGAACCCCACTCCTGCGAATACCATTTATCTCCCCGCGGCGGGG
>DBDB01000025.1:0-208 GCA_002293345.1 Alistipes sp. UBA943 | reverse complement strand
TTACCGATGACATCGGGTCCGGCTTCTCCATCCGATGCGTGAAGGGTGAGCAGTATCCGGATGTGGTGATTAACGGAGTGCGTTGGATGGCCGGTAACGTGGGAACTCCTGCATGCCCTGATCCGCATATCACCGGTGCCGGCACGGGTCCCGGATGGTTCAACGACGGACGTCCTGAAGCCGATTACGGTGCCTTCTACCAGTGGGG
>DBDB01000044.1 GCA_002293345.1 Alistipes sp. UBA943 | reverse complement strand
AGGCGCACCGGAATGGCGATCGTGATCGGTTTGCCGGGTTGTACACGGTAGAAATCCATGTGGAGAATCTCCTCACGCACGGGATGGAACTGCGTGTCACGCAACACCACCTGCTCCGTCTTGCCGCCCAGCGTCAAATCCACAATATACGAATTGGGTGTGTAGATCAGCGGCTTGATCTCCTTTGGATCCACCGAAAAACTGACTGTGTCGCCACCTCCGTACACCACCGCAGGAATCATCCCGTCGCGGCGTACCGCTTTGCTCGCTTTCTTACCGTACTCGCCGCGCTCAACGGCATTTACCTGAATCGTTTTCATAATTTTTATACGTTTAAGTTACCTTGGGCATCACTCAACTTACACCGTGTGTGTAAATCCCATCCATGCTTGCGGGGGCGAAGATACAGAAAAAATTCAAACCGGCAAAACGACACCTCCTTCCGTGGAGATGCGATTCAGTATATTTTCCGCGGCATCGTATTCGGGATATTGACTTGCCTCGGCGTTCAGATGGTTTGACAGGTCGCGGAGCGACGTCATAAACCGCGCTCGCAGCGAGGCCTGCGCCGCAGGCGCAAGGGCTTCGATAGAAGCATGGAGCGACAGCCGCGCCGCATAGGCGGCGGCCTGCGCTACATACTCGCTGCGCAGCGTCGGGTAACCTCCCGCGAGGAGACGGCTCCACAACCGCTGTCCTGTGACGGGGATCAGGTAACGTGACTCGGCCAAAGCAATATCCTCCGTGCCGATGCGACGCTCCGGCAGATACCCCGTGTCTGTGTAGGCCAATTCGATGACCTCGTTCGATGATAAAAGTGATTGCATAAGTTGAGAGACTTAGATGATTTCCTGTGTGTTTTTCGTGATTTGGGAGAGGAACTGCTGTTGCTGTTCGTCCTCGGGGTCGTAGGCCATGCCATCGTCACGACGGGCCTCCCAGATCATCATGTGTCCCGGTTTGGCACGTGTCGGAGGGCAGTTGACGATTTGCAAACCCGACGCATCCACCTGCAACACACGGGAGATCAACTCGCGCAACGGCTCCAGTAGCTCGTTCTGCTTATTCAGGATGACCGTGTTGAGCGCGATCTCGTACTCGTGCAGGATCCGTTCCGCGGAGAACCCCGATGAGTAATCCAGACCGCCCAACGCACGGAACCACGAGTGTGCCACGATAATGTCCGTCGAGGCTTGATCGTGCAGTGCCTTCCAGTCCCCTTCGTTCGGCGACTGTATCGGGATAAATTGCGAATGGTCCTTCTCGTTACCCTCCTTCAAGACAAACATCACCTGCCCGGGTTTACCGGAGAACTTCTCCTCCGCCAGACGCACCACCTGTTCCGCCCGGGATGCATCTTCGACAGTCGCGTCGAGCATCATCACACCCGACAGTTGGAACGAGTTATCCAATCGCGACATATTCCAACGATCCGTCTTGTAGATGATCGCCGAAACGTTCAATCCCGCAATGTAATCCGGAATCCCGTAGTGCTCGAACATCGGTTCGTAATCCTTGTAGTGGATCACCGAACGGAGGGTGCCGTCCCCTTGCTCCTCAAACAGCGGGTAGAGCGGCAGTACGCGCGCGTCACGGGATGTGAAGCGGCTCCAGTCGTGGTGCAACAGTACATGCTCGGAATCCTTCGCGATGCGGCAGCGCGAGGCATCCTGATGGAAGAACGTGAGGGTCGAGTGTGCGCTGTCCGTGACAACCTCGAGGAAGGCGTTGCCGAACAGCACCTTGTCGAACGCCAATTTGTAGATCACCGTGCGGAGCGACTCGTTGTGTCCGTTCGCGTGGGCGATAAATGAGTCCAGCAACGGGTCATCGGTGCCATGGATGAAGCCGCGTCCGGCGATATAGTCCGCCTTGTCGTTGATGATGCGGCGGTGGGTGGTCGAGCGTCGCGACATGAGCGACAGCGCCGAAGGGAACAGGTTGTCGTCGCCCCATCGCCAAAACTTGTCGCTCTCCACGCGTCCGGATTTCAACGTGACGAACGGATCGCCCGAATTGCCTTTGCCGCGGCCCACGGACGCACTGACAAGGGCGGTGGTTTTCTGTTTTTTTGCCATATGATTGGGATAATTGGTGAAAAAAGGGGGCCGGAGTCCCGGCCCCCTCTCGAATAGGTGTTATTGGCAGCGAATTGCCGGAGCGGTATCTTCACCCGTCAGGACGAGCGTCAGGACGGATGGCAGCGCGGGCGTTTTGCCCGACTCGTAACGTGCCTCGGTGAGACGCAATGCGTGCTCTGTGCCGAACTTTTCGGACCAACCGACCAGGAAGACATTCTCTTCGGCCTGCATCTCGATGCGTGCCGCGACCCCTTCGACGGTGATCCGCTCCAGCCAGTCGGCCGTGAGCCACGACCGTACCGGTTCGGGGTCCACGGACAGTGTCAACGTGTGGCGGACGACGGGAAGACCGTTCGCCGTGTCGATGGTTTCGCTGTACTCCCCGCTCAGACCGTGCCGCTCGATCGACAGGCAGGCACTCGGGGTACCCTCCTGTAAAGTTGTGTCGATGCGTGCGGTGCCCGACTCCCCGGCGTCCATCGTGACCGACAGCTCCGGGGCGGGGATCAACCGTACGGAACGAATGGCCTGTCCGGCGTTCGGTTTGGCTGTCTTGGCCATCGTTATACGCCGTATGCGTACGAAATAGCCTCCTCGTCCAGGATTTCGCAACCGATCATGAAGACGGCACGCTGACGGTTCTCCATCTCGTCGGGGTTGTACCACATGCGGATTTCCGTGCCCGGGAAGTCGGACGTGTTCACTGCCACGGCCAGATTTCGGCGATCGGTCAGCAGGCAGAACGAACGGTGGAGGTTTGAGTTGGCGGCCACGTAGCTGCCCACACGCACGTCGACCACCGGAATGCCGTGATACATGAGGCCCTGGCGTCCGTGGATATGATCCGTGTAGGCACCGTCCGTACCGAGACCGTCGAGGTATTTCTCGTAGGCGTTGTAGATGTCCGAAGAGACGAAGTACACCAACTGTCCGTCCCCTTTGTGATCCTTCACCGCTTCCGAGGCGTTGCTCCACACGGAGTCGAAGATGTCGACGGCGTACGTGATGTCCGATGCGTCGGCCGCTGTGTAAGTGCTGGCTGAGATCATCCCGTCGGAATCCAGCGATTTGATCTTTTTCAGGAAGCCGTCGAACGTGTTGCAGGTGGATGCGGTCGTGTCGCCGGCCCAGACGGTCGAACGAATACCTTCGGCGATGGACTGTTTGAAGAGTGCCGTTTCGGCCTCCTCCAGCTCGGTGCCGCAGAGATCGCCCATGTTCACCTCGGGACGTGCCGAGATCAGCTCGTAGACCAACGAGAAGTAGTCCGACGCACCATAACCCATTTCGGCTTTGACGCGTTTCAGTTCGATCGTCTTTTGGAACTTGCGTGCGCTGTTTCCGCCCGTCCAGGTGGCATTGGCCGCGGTGAGCGATTTGAGGACGTTTTTCTGTGCCTCCCACACCTGAACGGTCGTCGGAACGGGCATGTTGTAGAGCACGCGTACACCCAGGTCGAGCGCCGAGGGTCCGGTCAACATGGGACGGAAGAAGATCTGTTCGAGATCCTTGCCGGTGTAAGTTTTGCAATTTTCGAGTAAACCCATAGTGATTAAGAATTAAAAGTTAAGTAATGAAGATTTAGATGAAGGGATCGGTAAAAAGTCGCTTCGCGTCCTCGGCATACGCCCTTTCGTTGGCCGACAGGAGTTGATCGCTGAGCGAGGGGTCTTCGCACGGGTTCGTGCGGGTGGCTTGAATGAGACGTTGGCCTTCGTGTAACACGAGTTCCGTACGGCGGACGATCTCATCGGGTTGCTCCGGTGCATCGAAATGGAAGATACTCGGAGCGGGAGGTGGAGCAGGTGTCGCTCCGGGAGCGGGGACTTCGATTGCCTTGCGTCCGAAGATCTTTTTGAACGGATTGCCGAGCGCCTTGCGCTCCTTTGTCGTCTCCACGGGCAAAACGATCCGGTCGACAAGCCCGGCAGCCATCGCCTCTTCGGGCGACAGCCAACGGCCGTTGCCGGAGTTTTCGGCCATCAGGGCCGAAAACTCAGCTGCCGGGCGTCCCGACCGTGCGGCATAGAGCTCCGCGAGACGGGTATCGGTTTTACGCAGCAGTTCGGTCTTCGAGGCAAGCTCCTCGACATTCCCTTCGGCGGCACAGATCGAGTTGTGGATCAGGTAGAGCGCCTGGGCGGAGATCTCGCGACACCCCTCCGACGCGGCTTGGGCGATCACCGTGGCGGCCGATGCGGTGTATCCGTAGCAACGGGTCGTGATCGGTATGTCGAGCGAGCGGAGCGCGTCGTGGATCAGCAGCGCGTCGTTCACGTCGCCCCCCGTGGAGCGAATGTTCACCACCACACGCGGCACGTCCATTGTGCGTAGTTTTTCGAGCGTCTTCTTGAAGTGTTCGTAGGTGGCTTTCGAGGTGCCGATCGTCCCCTCGATATCGACGAAACAGGTGTCGTCGCGATTGATGATTTGAATGTTCGATTGCATAGGGTTTAATTAAGGGTTATGAAGACACATCGTGTCGATTCGGAGATGGGGTCGTAGTCATCTATGGAGCGGAGCGTGCACTCGACGATCGAGTTGTCGATACGCAACCTGAAAACCGATGCCACGGAAGCGGCCGAGGTGCCGAGATGGAACAGATTCTCGATGTCGTTCGGTTCCAGGTGCAGATAGAGTGTGATCTCCTTACCGGTACGATACTGCCACAGCTCCGTGTTGTAGTGGGTGCGAAGTCCCGCGACTTGGGCGTTGAGGTTCTCGAAAGTGAGGGTGAAACCGTTGCGTGCCACCGTCGACAGACCGTTCGCCAGCGAGAAGAAAGCCAGCGGATAATTATTCGTATTGTGTGGGAATCCCCACCGTTCGCCCTCCGGGAGACGTTCCATGCCGGCATAATAGACCAGTCGGGGTGTGAACGCATGACGGTTGTTGCCGTCCCCTTCATCGATACGCATCACGCGTGCCGATGGGGCGTTCGGATAGCAACCCGTCTCGTTGACCGTCGGTGCGAACAGCGGATTCGACACGGATTTCTCATCGTCGATCGCCGCGGCCGAATCGTTCACGAACGTCCACTGTCCCAGCGCTTCGTTCACCCGTGTCACTGCACGATCCCCGGCACGATAGCGATACGTCCGCGTCCGTTCCATCTCTTGCGCCAGATCGCGTACGACGATCGGTTGCGACGCGTCGATCTTGTCGCTCCAATCCACCTCCGCCCCGAGCGTGTAGAAGCGATCCGACGGTTCGATATAGACCGTTTTTGACTCCTCGTCCGTGAAGATACGCCAGTTGAACAGGTGACGCAAGGCATCCAGCAGCTCCCATTGGCGGATATTGTGACGGGCGATGTCGGCGAAGAAGATCTCGCTGTTCAGCCCCGGTGCGGAGGAGAAATCGGGACGCAGCGACGTGTCGGACAGCAGTGTGAACGATGTGCCGGGATCCCCACCGTAGAAGTAGATTCCCGAAAAATGTTTCGTCTCGCCGGCCGACATCGCCACGGGGTTCGTGTGTAGCGTCATCTCCACCTCGCTCTGTCCCGTTTCTCCCACCCAGCTGTCGTACAGTGCCCAGTCGCCCGGATAGGGGATGAACGTGGATGATCCGACGGGCGTGTAGAACAGAATGGGGGTCGACAGGTTGTTGTGTGCCAGGGTGGTGACTAATTGTGATCGGCCGAAGAACTGTCCCCCGAACGAGGCGCCGTTCGCATCGGTGGTGATGAGGTACGACTGTCCCGGCACGTGATCGAACACCACGGCACGGTAGGTCGTGTTGGGACGCAACTCGTCGACGCGATCCACATAGGGATTCGGCAGTTCCATCCGCACATCCGTACCGTCACCCAAATACACCCCGTCGATTCCCGACAGGCGGGTACGCGAGGCGATTCGGTGGCCGGTGAGGTAGTGAATGTGGAACTCGAAACCGACCGTCGTGTCGTTCGTCGGGGTGAAACGGCACTCGCCACCCTCGACCGTGAAGCAACGGTTGTTCGAGAAGGCGTCCGAAAGGGCTTGCCCGTACTGATCCGTGTCGTTCGGATTGACCGTCTGCACGATACCGCGTATGGAGTTTGCCGAGGCGTGAGGTTGCGCATAGACACGTCCGATAGAGTCGGCGGTGGTGGATGCATTCGTGGTACGTCGCGCGAGGAAATCCATATTGCGACGCATCGTCGTCGTGTCACGCGACGCGTACGCTCCGCTCATGTACAACTTACCGAACATACTTGCGTTGATGAACGCGCTTTTCAACGTGTATCCGGCCGTGTGGAAGAGTGCATTGACGGCCGTTTGCAGGCGGATGAACGGATGGTAATCGTCCACGGAGAGCATTCGCTGGATCTGCCCCACGCCGGATGCCGGTGCAGCGGGTCGACTTTCGTGATGTATCGGGAAGAACTTCACGCCACTGCTATTCGTCCAACTGTTCACGATCGTCGCGGGAGACAGCCGTTCGACGAACGGTACCGCCAGGTCGGAGAGCATTCGTGTGGCGATGTAGGTGTTCCACGTCGGGGTGCGTCCCGATATCTCGACCGTGTAGGTACCCGTGCCATGCTCCGGGTCATCGGTCTCGGCACTGAGAAGCCGCACGGGACCCGTGACGAGTCGTGATCCGTCGACCGAAAAGACGGCTGTGTGCACTGTGTCGTTGAATGCGGTGGCCGCACGCGGGTCCGTGGCACGCCCGAAGACCTTGTCATTCGTCGGAGTTGCAGGCAACGTCAAACGAATCGTGAATCCCTTTCGGGCGCGCCGCAACTCTTGCAACTCATCGGCGTGGTAGCTCAACCGGACACGTTGTTCGGCGTTCAGGTTACATGTCTCACCGTCGATCGTCAACTTCATGGTTCTTGTACTCATCGCAGTGTGTTTTTGGGACGAAACGCAACCTCCATGCAGCTGAGCGATCCGTGCCGTACGACTTTCGACTTATCGCGAACGACCTCGACCTCCTCGTAGGTGACCCCGTCGCTCGTCCGCCACACTTGCGGGGCATCCGTAAGCTCCCGCAGGGCCTCGATCATCCCCTTGGGCTCGAATGCGGAGATCAACACGTTGTCTCTCGAAATAGGGAAAGTGTAATGTTCCACCGATCCGGCATCCGTGCGCCACGCCAACCGGCATCCGTTTGGCAACGGTTCCGCGACCACATATTCGATCTGATCGATCAGCTCCTCATCCTCGTACAACTGCACATAGAAGCGCGTGTAGTCTGGGAACTGTTCGGGATTGAAACGAAAGTGGAGTTGCTTTTTGTTGGTTTCGGTACGTGTTTCGGAGTAGAGGACGTTACCCAACTGGCTGCCGTGGATGGAGAATTGGAGCGTGCCGATCGACAAAAGTGTCAATTCATCGACGTCGCCACGCCGGATGATCCGTTTCCACGGCATGGAGGTCAGGAAGCCGGTGAAATTCCTCGGTCTTGACGTCGAGATGAAGCACCGCGTCTCGGAGGTCGTTCCATCCACCGCCACAGTGATCGCCAGACGCCTGTCGGTCTGTTCGTAAAGCATCTCGGTCGATTGGGGTGGGGCAAAACGCAGGTGTTTGCGGATGATCGGAGCGACGTCGATCTGGGCGGCATAGGTGTCGTAATAGCGTTTGGATGCGATCACCGTGTCGTCTTTGAGTACCGAGAGGACGGTTTCCGGTTCGGAGTTGGCGGTGAAGCGATACGGAAGCTCACCCTGCATCGAGGCATAGAAGGGCGGCAGTAGAGAAATGATCATACTGTACGGGATTATGTAAATAAAATGTTGACGGATGGTGAATAGGTTGTCGACAGATTGTCAACAAGGTGTTGATGATTTTTGATTTTATAGGAGCATATTTCGTACCGCACGCAGGAAAGAGTGAGGGAGTTTAGTAGATCTAAATGACCGAGCGAATGACAAGGAGTTGCGAAATATGCCCTATAAAATCGGAAATACGGCTGCAAATGTATAGTCGTGAAGTACCCCTTGTCAAGAGATACACGAAAATAAATTGAAAATAAATTTCCCCTGAAATTTGAACTCCCTCATAATCAATGCGCTACATCGCTGTCTTTGTCATACCCAACTGTACCCTTTTCTTTAAAACCTTCGCTTTTAAAAAAGGGACGGTTGGGTCCTTGTGTCAAGGTTTTAGAAAGCAGAAGCCCCGCTCAATGAGCGGGGCTTTCTGCTTTCTAAACACTTCACTTAAAAAAACTTACTCTTCAGCAACAACGTTGAATTTCACAACTGCACGGACGTCACGATGCAGGCGTGCCGATGCTTCGTGCTCCCCGAGTGCCTTGACGCTGTCGACGGTGATGTTCTTACGATCGATCTCGACGCCTTTGGCAGCGAGTGCTTCGGCCAGGTCGGCGGACGTCACGGTACCGAACAGTTTACCATCTTCGGCCTTCACACGGATCGTCAACGCGAGGTTTTCGATCTTCGTGGCGAGTGTCTGTGCATCGGCAAGAATCTTGGCATCCTTATGTGCCCGTTGTTTGAGATTTTCGGCCAACACCTTTTTCGCCGCCACGGTAGCCGATTTGGCAAATCCCTGAGGGATGAGGTAGTTGTTCGCATAGCCCGGCTTGACGCTCACGATGTCGTTGGCGTAACCGAGGTTGTCCATATCTTTGATCAAAATTACTTCCATGGTCGTCGTTATTATTTCATACAATCGGTTACGAACGGCAGGATGGCGAGGTGACGGGCGCGTTTCACGGCCTGTGCCACTTTCTTTTGGAATTTCTGCGACGTTCCGGTCAGGCGGCGGGGGAGGATTTTACCCTGCTCGTTGAGGAACTTCTTGAGGAATTCACCATCTTTATAGTCCACGTACTTGATGCCGAGTTTCTTGAAGCGGCAATATTTTTTCTTTTTCACGTCTACCGAAACGGGGTTCAGGTAACGGATCTCGGATTGATTCTGGGTATCTTGTGCCATGATTACTCTTGTGATTTGTTAGCGAGTTTGGTGCGGCGTTTCTCGGAGTATTCGACAGCGAATTTGTCCTGTCTGAAGGTGAGGAAACGGATAATACGTTCATCGCGACGGTACTGTGTTTCGAGCGCGTTGATGAGGTTCCCTTCGGCCGAAAATTCGACGAGGAAGTAGAATCCGGTGGTCTTTTTGTCGATCGGGTAGGCCAATTTTTTGAGGCCCCACGACTCACTGTTCGTGATCTGACCGCCGTTCTCGGTGATAACACCCTGGAATTTGTCAGCCACCTCTTTGACCTGCGTTTCGGACAGGACGGGCGTGACGATGAAAACGGTTTCGTAATGGTTCATATAAAAATATATTAGTGAATAAGGCCCCAAAGGTAGACAAAAATCCCGAAATGTCAAACATTTCGGGATTTTTGTCTAGTTCCGGCCTCAATTATTCGTCCTCCGCCTCACTGATCGCCCTCGCCGCCTCGTAATCGGCGTTCGTGAACGTGTAGGTCCACTGATAATCGTATTTTCCCAATTTCTTGCGATTATAATTTTGATCCCAAGCCAGATTGTACGACGTTTTTTCGTATACAACATCTGACGCCTGAAGATCTTTAGGCATTCCTGGCCATCCATAGGAAACCTTGATTTCATTATCAAAAATAATAACCATTTCTATGTAAAATTGAGAGGGAGGGGGTGCATCGCCTAAACCTCCAACTTCTCTTTCAAAGTTTTGACCAGATTGCATTTCCGTTTGAAAGTAAACGTCTGACTTATGGTCCAATCCTGACAGTGTGATTTTGTGATCACTATTGTTTACCCAAAGATGCAAACCTTCTCCATAATGTTCCTTGATGCGACAACCTCCAAAAGACCAAGCAAACAACAACAGTATGTATAATGTTTTTTTCATAATATGAGACATTTTTAGTGTTTGTCGCGCCACCACCAGTCATAATCTGCAATAAAAGCATCATACTGGGCTGAGGTATATCCAGCCGATAAAAGAGAGGATCGAAGGTGATCCTTAAAATTTGGCCAATTACCCGCTTTGGCAAGATCATGTATGACAGGATATGGCAAACGATTTATCATATCGTTGGGATAAACGCTTCCTCCAGTGTTAAGACGCTGATTAAAACTATCTCTCAAATCCACAAACAAGGGTGAATACCCACCAAGTATCAATATATTATTGCATTCTGTCGTTTCCATACCGCAATATAACAAAAAAGCCGGAACTTAGGAGTTCCGGCCTCAATTATTCGCCCTGCGCCTCACTGATCGCCCTCGCCGCCTCGTAATCCGCGTTCGTGAACGTGTAGGTCCAGCGGACGGCCCAACTGTAGGCAGGTTCCTCTCCTTTCTTTAAAACTTTCCAGACATAATTCTCATCCCAGGTGGGGTTGAAAGGATTATCATAAATAACGTCGGGTTCACGAACAGATGTATACGAACCGGTGCTCCCATAAACCACTGACAGATCATCGTCAAAAACAACTGTGATTTTATACAAAGCTACACGAGGGATGACGGATGAATATTCATCCTCGATTTTCACCTCAAAGAATGTACCTAATTGTATAGTCTCATTTTCGAATGACAGATCCCCGTCGAATACACTTTGACACGAAAGTTTTATTTGATGGTCACTCTCATTGATCCATCTATAACAGGTGATGCCGGCACCGACAAATGAAGGCGGGTATTCGTACCTACACTTACACTCCGTACCTCCACATACAACTATTTTGTCGCATGAGTTCAACTCAACCTCTTTGCTACATGCGCATTTGAAATCATTACGAGTCTCTTTACCTCCACAACCTAAAAAGCAGACAGCCGACCAAGTCAGTATATATATCAACTTTTTCATCACTTATCTCTTGTATTATTAGCTTCCCAATGACGGTAAGGCTCCATGTATTTCGAAGCTTTGATCATAGCGCCAAAGTCACCTGAAGAGGGTATGAAGAGCTGAACCAGTTCTGTGTAGAACTCCTCTAAAGTATAGGGATGTGTCGCCAAGTGGGTCAGCCAACTATATGGCAAATTGGAAACGTC
>DBDB01000095.1:3297-3479 GCA_002293345.1 Alistipes sp. UBA943 | reverse complement strand
CCTTCTCCTCCCCGCGCCGGGGAACCGTGGCAACTCCAGTGGTCAGCTGAGCAGTCAGACTTCCAACGGTTACTATTGGATGCTCTCGGCTTCGTCTACGACGTCTGCGCGATGGTTCAGTTTCAATGCCGGCGCCACGTATACGACGGTTACCAATAGCGTCGGGAACGGCTTCTCCCTCC
>DBDB01000095.1:290-3265 GCA_002293345.1 Alistipes sp. UBA943 | reverse complement strand
GTGGGCCCAAGGGAACTTCTTGAGATTACAATAATTTATTGGTAAACGCATACACCACCAGTCCCGCGGTGTTTTTGACACCCGTTTTTTCGAGCAGGTTGGCGCGGTGCTTATCGACCGTGCGTTTCGAGATGAACAACTCGTCGGCAATCTCCTGGTTCGACAGTCCGCGGCACACACAAGCCAAGATCTCCAACTCGCGGTCGGAAAGGGCGGCCAGTGCCGATGCGCCCCCCGGCAGGGGGTGTGCAGGCGCGGCCCCGAGCGCGACTTTCACCGCGTCACAGAAGTATGTCCCACCCGCCGCAACCGTCTCGATCGCACGCACGACCTCCTCGATCGGACTGTCCTTCATCAGGAATCCCTTGGCGCCAGCATCCACCATCCGTGAATAGTACGGTGCGTCGCCGAACATCGACAGCGTGATCACTTTCAGATCCGGTACCAGAGCCAATGCGCGTTCCGTGACCTGATCACCGTCCAGTCCTCCGCCCAACGAGTAATCCATCAGCACCACATCAGGAGAAGCCTGCGCGAGCACATCCAAGAACTGATTCCCATCCGACGCCTCCCCGATCACCTTAACGCCCGTTCCATTGCGTTCCAGCAGACCCCGCAGTCCCGTGCGGAACAGCCCATGATCATCCACCAGTATCACGCGAATCATCCCCGAAGCGCTACCTCTTCAATAAATCCACCACCACCTCGGCCTTCATGCCGCGATCGCGTTCACCCTCCACCCGTGTCATTCCGAACTCGCCGTTCAAGGAATTCACGCGCGACGCAATGTTAGACAATCCCATCCCGCAATCCACCACCGCATCGGGATCGAAACCCTTGCCGTTGTCCATATAGTCCAGTTGCAACACGGAACCGCTCTTGACCAACGAGATCTTTATCTGCGTGCAACCCGAATGTTTCAGCGAGTTGTTCACCAGTTCGCACACCACACGGTACAAAATCACCTCCACATCCTCATCGAAACGGTCGCCGCCGAGGTTCGTCTCGAAAAGAATCTCCACGTTATAGATCTCCGCACATTTCGATACGAAATTCTGCACGCCCCGTCCCAACCCGAAGTCGTTCAACACGTGGGGCGACAGGTTGTTCGAGATCTCGCGCAACGAACGGATCGCCTCGTCGATCACGTAGCTCGTGTTACCGACGATCTCGCGCTGTTCGTCCGTGAGTGTATCCGCATCGAGTGCCGATAGCGACATCTTCGCACTCGACAGCAGGGGGCCCAACCCATCGTGCAACTCCTTCGAAAAACGGCTGCGCGACTTCTCCTCCGTGCGCAACACCGCAGAAAGAATACGCTTGTTCATCAGCTGACGTTGCCGATTCAGGCGCCCAATGTATTGGAACAGTTTGTGGGCGTACATCACGGCGATCGAGATGCTCACCGACACCGCCAGCCCCACCCATACGAATGCCAGGTCATGAAAATAGTGTCCCCGCGCCTGCAAATACTGGAACAACCGCTCGGCCGAAAGCAACGTGATGCCGATCGTGAAAAGCACCCATATCGAATTGTACTTGGTCGTACGCACGAGACGGATGGCATACACTGTGGCGACCGTCTGTACCGCTATCGCCACCAAAAGCAAAATCTGTATCCACATACTATTATCCCTTTACCGCCAAAGATAGAAAAAATTTTGGCTTCTCCTCCCCGTGTCGGGGTACCGTAACTACTCCAATGGTCAGCTGAGCCTTCAGACTTCCAACGGCTACTACTGGACTTCCGCCGCGTACTCCGCCATGGATGCGCGACGCTTCCACTACGGTTCCGGCGGCACGGCTACGACCGATACCCGTGACGTCGGGCACGGCTTCTCCCTCCGTTGTATANNGATCTAATGTAGGGCGGGACAAAGCACCCTATCCTTCCAGGCCCATCTGTTTGAGGGTGTCGATCTTCTCGTACGCCGTCATGTCCGTCTGCACCGGTACCACAGACACATATCCATTCGCCAATGCCCACTCGTCCGTATCCGTAGCGTCGGGTTCACTGTTCACAAAATCACCCGTCAGCCAGAAATACTCCTTCCCGCGCGGATCCTTGCGGCAGAAGAAATCCTCACGCCAATAACCCTTGTTCTGACGGCAAATTTTGATCCCCCTCGGTTCGCCCGTCGGGATATTTACATTGAGACAGAAGGGGATTTCAACCCCGCCCAATGCCGCCTCGATGATCCGCTCCACGAACGGTTCGACATGCGAAAAATCGGCATTCAGACTGTGATCGTTCAGCGAAAATCCGATCGAGGGACAGTTGTAAAAGCTACTCTCGATAGCCCCGCCCATCGTGCCGGAATAGAGAATGTTGGCCGCGGAATTCGAACCGTGATTGATGCCGGAGAGTGCCAAATCAACCTTGCGATCCTTCAAAAAGTAATCGAACGCGATCTTCACGCAGTCGACCGGCGTGCCCGAAAATGCATACCGTTCCAAGCTGCCCAAACCATTCGATTCCTCCTTGGCAATCTCGCGAAGGAACAGCGGGCGGTACATCGTAATCGACTGACTCATACCACTTTGCGTCGTCTCCGGTGCCACGCATATCACATCGCCGAACCGGCGTGCCACGTTCAACAGCACCCGTAATCCCGGTGCGTCGAACCCATCGTCGTTCGTCACGAATATCAACCTGTCCTGCCTGTTCTTCATCTTTTTCCTCGGGTTTTGCACAAAGGTAGAAAAAAATTACTATGTTTGCAGCCCGTATCAACCTCTTTCATTGGGCGATGGGTCGAGTCATGCAGTTGGCGGCCTTCGCAGCGGGAATGTTGAACGTTAACCAAAACAACGATAGCGATGAATAAAGATGCTATTATCAGGCTCGTGAACGAGCAAACATGGACCAAGACCGATGTACCGGCATTCGATGCGGGTGACACGATCACCGTGACGTACAAAATCGTCGAGGGTAACAAGGAGCGCCTGCAGAGTTTCCGCGGCGTGGTGATCCA
>DBDB01000095.1:0-253 GCA_002293345.1 Alistipes sp. UBA943 | reverse complement strand
CCGCTCTATTCGCCCCACATCGAGTCCATCGAGGTGAATAAGTACGGTGTCGTGCGCCGCAAGCGTATCTACTACCTGCGTGAGCTCACCGGTAAAAAGGCTCGTATCAAGGAGCGCCGCATGCCGGTCGCACCGAAAGCGAAAGCCTCGCAAGAGTAATCAAAAATCCCCGCCTTTCGGTGGGGATTTTTTAATCGGCCCCCACGTCCCGCCCCACTCCCCCACCCAACCACGAAGTAGGAATGCATGTTCA
>DBDB01000096.1 GCA_002293345.1 Alistipes sp. UBA943 | reverse complement strand
GGTTGATAAAAAAAGCGCCGCCTTCGGCGGCTTTACCCTCCCTACATTAGATCTTTATACAACGGAGGGAGAAGCCGTACCAGACGTAAACGGTAGTCGTATTGTACCCCGCGGAATTGAAGCGCATTCGTCGCGCATTCGTAGTAGAAGCCGCCTGCCAGGACCAGTAGTAGCCGTAGGTAGTCTGAAGGAGCAGCTGACCAACGGCGTCGTCACGGTACCCCGGCGCGGGGAGCCCCTGCGAGGAGCGGAAGCTCCGGTGGAGCTTCCCAGGCCGGCAGCTCTTTTTAGCGGAGGACTGCGCGGCATAGCCGCGAAAAAAAACACCCATTTTCAATTTCCAACAATTTTTCCTACCTTTGGGACTTAAACAATAAAACTAAGATGGCAAACCTACGTAACCTCAAAAAAGAGATAGATTACATTCTGGAGGAGCTGGTGTTCGATTGCGACATGGCGATGTATTTTCAGCCCGCGAACGAAGCCGCGATTTTCGACGTGATGCAACAAGCGGTCGCTCTGCGCAACGATCTGTTCGCCAAAGTGAGCAACCCCACAGAACCCAAAAATCCATCACTGGTACGCAAACACTACCGTGCTCTGTATCAGGAGATTGAAACCGAGTTCGGTAAACTCTTCGAGAAACTGAGCGCCATCAACGCCCCCAAAAAATAGTTTTTCCGTTTTTTAGAGGCATCTTCGGCACTTTGCTCGTCGGGTAAACGGTCATTTACGCTCAGTAAACTCCCGCTCTCCCAACTTCGACAAAGTACCAAAACTGCGCTCTAAAATTCCAGAAAAATCAATTCCAATTTAACCATCATTTAAGAATGGCTGAGAAAAAGAACCCTGAAACCGAAATCAACAGCGTCGGAAGCGACAAACTGAAGGTGCTGAATGCCGTGATGGAGAAGATCGAGAAGGATTACGGCAAAGGGTCCATCATGCGTATGAATAGTGTCGAGACGAGTGACGTGTCGGTGATTTCAACCGGTTCGTTGACGTTGGATATCGCACTCGGCGTGGGAGGGTACCCCAAAGGGCGTATCGTTGAGATTTTCGGCCCCGAATCGTCGGGTAAAACCACACTCGCCATCCATGCCATCGCCGAAGCGCAAAAAGCAGGTGGTATCGCTGCGTTCATCGACGCCGAGCACGCTTTCGACAGCTATTACGCACAGCAGTTGGGTGTCGATATCGACAACCTTCTCATCTCGCAACCCGATAACGGTGAACAGGCACTCGAAATTGCCGATTCGTTGATCCGTTCCTCCGCGATCGACATTATCGTCATCGACTCCGTGGCGGCGCTCACACCCAAAGCCGAGATCGAGGGTGAGATGGGTGACTCGAAGATGGGCTTGCAGGCGCGTCTCATGTCGCAAGCGCTGCGTAAACTCACCGCGTCGATCGCCAAGACAAAAACCGTATGCATCTTCATCAACCAGTTGCGTGAAAAGATCGGTATCGTGTACGGTAATCCCGAAACGACGACCGGAGGTAACGCCCTGAAATTCTATGCGAGTGTGCGTCTGGATATTCGCCGCGTGTCGGTGATCAAGGACGGCGAGGAGCAGTTGGGTACCCGTACGCGTGTCAAAATCGTCAAGAATAAAGTGGCGCCGCCGTTCAAGCGTGCCGAATTCGATATCATCTTCGGTGAAGGTATCTCCAAGATCGGTGAGATCCTTGATCTCGCGGTGGATCTGGATATCATCAAGAAGGCCGGATCGTGGTTCTCGTATGGCGAGAAGAAGATCGGGCAGGGTAGGGACTCCGTCAAAGAGGCGCTCATGAACGATGAGGTGATGCGTACCGATGTCGAGGCAAAGGTACGTGACCTCTTGCAGTCCGGCGCACACAAAGAGTAAAAAATGGCGTTCACCGAGGACGACGAAAAAATCATTTCCGACTATTGGAATGACCTGCTTGCGACGTGCGAACGGGCAGGGATTATGCGTTCGGATGAGGATCGCGAACTGGTCGACAAGGCATTCTTCCTGGCACGTGAGGCGCACGGGGGGGTACGGCGACGCAGTGGTGAACCCTATCTGATCCATCCCATCGCCGTGGCGAAGATATGTGTCGAGGAGATCGGTCTCGGATCTAAATCTGTCGCTGCGGCGCTGCTCCATGACGTTGTCGAAGATACCGAATACACCGTCGAAGACATTCAACGCATGTTCGGTGACAAAGTCGCCGAGATGGTCGACGGGCTCACCAAAATGGCCGGAGTGTTCAATGCCGATACCTCCGAGCAAGCCGAATATTTCCGTAAAGTACTCCTCACACTGTCGAGCGACGTGCGGGTGATCCTGATCAAGATCGCCGACCGGCTCCACAACATGCGTACGTTGGAGTCCATGCCGGCAGATAAGCAGGTCAAAATCACCTCCGAAACGCTCTACCTGTTCGCTCCGTTGGCATACCGTCTGGGACTCTACGCGATCAAGTTGGAGTTGGAAGACTTGTGCATGAAGCACCGTTTTCCGGTCGAGTATGCAGAGATCTCCGCCAAGTTGGAGGCGACCAAAACGCAACGCGAGGCATTCATTCACAAGTTCAACGCGCCGATCGTCGAGGCGTTGAAACGCGACAAGATCAATTTCGAGATCTCGGGGCGCGTGAAAAGCATCTACTCGATCTGGAACAAAATGCAACGCAAACAGATCCCGTTCGAGGAGATTTACGACCTGTTCGCGATACGGATCATCTTCCAGCCGCTGCCGTTCCCTTCCGAAAAGACACAGTGCTGGCAGATATTCTCCTCTATCACAGACATTTACACCCCCAAACCGGATCGTCTGCGCGACTGGATCTCGATGCCGAAAGACAACGGTTACGAGGCGTTGCACTGTACCGTGATGGGTCCCGAGGGGGGATGGGTCGAGGTGCAGATTCGTACCCAACGCATGGAGGAGATCGCTGAGCGCGGTTACGCGGCTCACTGGAAATATAAACATGCCTCCACGTCGTCGCAAGACGAGGATGAGTTCGATCGTTGGTTGAAGAAGATCCGTGACGCGCTGAACTCCCCCACGGAGGACGCCGTCGATTTTCTGGATAACTTCAAGCTATCGCTATACACCTCCGAGATCGTCGTGTTCACGCCGAAAGGCGAATCGCGGAAGCTGCCATACGGTGCCACGGCGCTCGATTTCGCGTACGATATTCACTCCAAAATCGGCAACAGCGCGATCGGTGCCAAAATCAACCACAAGATCGAACCCCTCACGACACGGATCAAGAGCGGTGATCAGGTGGAGATCATCACGTCCGAAACGGCACATCCGGAGGCCGAGTGGCTCGATATAGTCACCACGACACGTGCCAAGCAGTCGATCAAACATTTCCTCAAACGTGAGCGTCAGGCCAACGTGGAACACGGCATGCAACGTCTCGAGGAGCGTCTCCAGGAGCTGAAAATCCCGCTCAGCGGTAAGGTGGTCCGTAAAATGGTGACCCTCTATGACTGCACCAATAAAGAGGAGCTGTACAGCAAGATCGGAGCGGGGATCGTGACGTTGGATGACCTCGAAAAGGCACTGCGGAGCAATTCGGCGAATAAAATCCTTAAATTCTGGACACTCTTCATCCCACAAAAAGAAGACGGTGAAGACGACGAGGCCGGTGCCGGAGCTGCGCCGTCAGGCGGTGCGCAGGCTGCGGCCCGGAGTGAGACAGGAGAACCACAGTTCATTATCGCACCGTGTTGTAACCCCATCCCGGGTGACAAGGTGGTAGGGTATCGCGACCCCGCATCGGGACGCATCTATGTGCACAAGGAGTCGTGTCCGGAGTTGCAACGCCTTGCCGCACAGTTCGGTAAAAATATCGTCAAGGAGAAGATCCACTGGGAGCAACACAAAGTGATGTCGTACCTCTCCACGATCTCAATCCGTGGTATCGACCGGACGAATATGCTTCTCGACCTGGCACGCGTCGTGAGTGAGGATTTCAACATCAACATTCGCCAGATCAATGTGCAGAGTCACGACAATGTCTTCGAGGGCACGATCAGTCTCTACGTCAAGGATGCCGAGAGTCTCAATGCGCTGATGGATCGCCTCCGCAAGATCAAGGGACTCGACACGGTTAAACGAGATATCTGACCCTTTTTGGCGTCGAAGTTGCCTCTGAAAAACAAAAAAAACAATGACTATTTTTTCAAAGATTATCGCCGGAGAAATTCCCGCGTACAAAATCGACGAAAACGAACGCTTCATCGCGTTTCTGGATGTGCGTCCCCTCGCGAAAGGTCACACGCTCGTCGTGCCGAAACAGGAGGTGGATAACCTGTTCGATCTCTCGGATACAGATATTGCCGATATGATGGTCTTTGCGAAATCCATCGCACGGCGTATCGAGAAGGTGTACAAACCACGCAAAGTCGGTGTGGCGGTGATCGGTCTCGAAGTGCCGCATGCACATATCCATCTCGTGCCTCTCAACCATGAAGGTGATCTCGATTTCTCGAAACCACGCCTCGAACTCTCACCCGAAGAATACCTCGAAATTCAAACCTCATTGCAATAAAAAAGCCCGCTTGTGCGGGCTTTTTTATTTAGTGATTCATCGCTACTATTTGGTAACAGCGAAGACATTTTGATTTATCTCCTGAATAGTCACATCGTAGTTCATACCTGCATATATAAAATACATATCTGTGTAATACTTGATAGAAGTATTCCCCAACCAACTTGCCCACCAGTCGGCCTGATCCATCGTCATGGTCAACGTCAATGTAACACCAGCTCCGGTTTCAGGATCGGACTGCGAACCACCATAAAATTCTTGCATATAGATGCAGTTGCTGATATCGAGTGTTTCGAGATGGCAAAAAGCACAACCAAGAGTATTTAGGCTATACACATCGCTCATATCCAACGACGTCAAGGGATTTCCACCGCAATCCAAAAATCTCAACAGCCCGTTTTGAGAAATATCCAACGACGGAAGCCGGTTTAATCTACATGATAACTGTTGTAAATTCTGATTGTGTGACACATCCAATGTCATAAGTTGATTGTTGTCGCATCGAATAGCGAACAACTCGGAATTCTGACTCACATCCAGGGTCGTAAGACGATTATTAGCACAATCCAAATCCCCCAACTTGAGATTCTGACTTACATCCAGATCGTCGAGATCACACCAATTGCAGCCCAACGTCTGTAATTCCGGATTGTGACTCACGTCCAACGATGATAATTGCGGAATGCCGTGGCAAGTCAGACGCTCCAACAGAGGATTCTGGGTCACATCCAACGACGTGAGTCGATTGCTGGAACAATCCAATGACTTCAGGTTCGTATTTTGACTCACATCCAGCGTCGTAAGCCTGCAATTATAGCATTCCAAGGCCCGTAAATCGAGATTAGGGCGTACATCCAAAGTCGCAAGAGGGTTGCCGCTACATACCAACTGTTCCAATCCGGTATTCAGACTAAGGGAGGTAAGCTGATTGACAGTGCAGTATAAATACGTCAGTTGTGGGTTATGGCTCACGTCCAATGCCGCAATTTGGTTGTGATTACACGACAGTTGTTCCAACAGGGGATTCTGAGTTACATCCAGAGACGTAAGTTTATTTACACCACACTGCAATACCTTCAGGTTCGGGAAGCACTCGATACCGTCCAGCGAATAGATATTCATACTGTTCACCTTGATCTCCTCCACCGCGGCAAACTCCGCTGTCGAAAGGGTACCGTCGCCATCCGTGTCGAATTGCTTGCAGTAACCCCTGAAAACCGGATCCGTCGCCTGGGGGAAGTTGAAACCTTCCGGTGCCTTGAATTCGGCACGAACCTCGACATCCATGGCGGGCATCTCAAAGATATCGTTGGCAATCGTAACACCACCTGAAACGACCACCCATTTATCGAACAGATAGCCCTGGTCGGGTGTCGCGACGAGCCTGATTCTCACACCCGCTTCCGCCTTCTCATACTCCGCACGGGCAGTGCCGTTCGGACCGCTCTGTACCGTAATAGCATAGGTGGGGGCCACGTACTGCTCGAAAACGAGGTGGATCTCGACATTCTCCTCCGGCATTTGGAAGGCGTTGTTCACAATAGTGATATTTCCCGCCACGACGATCCACTCCTTAAAGATATAGCCCTTCATCGGGATTGCCGTCAGGCGTACGATCGTACCTCCATCCGGGGCCTCCTCCAATGATATCCCGTGGGATCCATGCCCATCGTTCGTCACCGATACCGAATAGTTCGACGGAGGGATCGTTTCGTCGCTCGGACGAGGCAGGTAATCGCCATCCGCCTGTGCCTCCGCAATGGTACGGTTGTCCTGCGTCACCCGGATATCCATCGTCGAACCGCCACTCTGGATGCGAACGATCGCCGAACGCGTGGCACCCGGATTGGGGTCCAGTACAACAGTCAGTTTATTCTCCCCCGCAGGGCCTCCAGATACGGGCGATGTGCTGCCGGTCAAAAAGAGACGTACCCATGGTTCGGCACGCGTGACACCCTCGTCTTCGATCACCGTGGCGACCCACTCCTCGGTGGCGGTGAAGGTTACTTTCGCGGCGTCAACCGGCTCGTCGGCATAAACGACCAACTCGTCCGCACCGTGCGTCATGATAATATCCTGCTCCTGTTCGGGTTGTTCGGGTTCCTCTTGGGGTTGTTCGATTACAGGCGGTTCGTCGGGTGGGGTGGTACCCCGATCGCCGATACATCCGGTCAATAGTGTCATCGTACCGACCAGGATCAATAAGATCAGTTTCTTCATATATGGATTATAATCAAATGGTCAATTCCGACGCAAAGATACAACTTTTTTACCAATCTCCTCCCCGCGCCGGGGTGGCGTGACAATAGAGGCGATTTACACTTGTAATCAACCTGGAGCCACAAAATATCACACATGTAACTACATACGTAATGATAGTAGGGTGGTTTTTACTTTACATTTGTATGAATTTGTGATTTGTAAAGTCACTCTAATCCCTGTCGTAGCACGCATGTTCAATAGTTGAATTTAAACAAATAATATTCCGAAATATCAGTTAGTTATATGATTCAATTAAAGTACTACTTCAAATAGAACGTGTATTTTATGCATATGTGAGACATCCATATAGCGATCACTGACATTTAACACGATAATGTGCTAATTATCAGTGTATTAACTGATATTATATCATGTGATACTTTAGCTGAATCCACATTCCGTATTTAACCTCGTATGAATATTTACACTTGTAAAAGTTATTAACAATACATGTGTGATTACACTTGTAATTTATCGTTGTAATTATTTTGTTTTACAAAAAACAAATGCTTATTTTTGTAAAAAATCACGTCATGAGGGAGAAATTACAGCAATTGATGACATCCGAACACCTATCTTCGAGTCGCATGGCCGAGATGCTCGGGGTGCAGCCATCCGGAATTTCACATATCCTTGCCGGTCGTAACAAACCCAGTTTCGAGTTGCTGCAAAAAATCCTCAGACGTTTCCCAAGAATCAATCCCGATTGGTTACTGCTCGACGATCCGAACATGTATCGTCACGATACATCGGAAAATTCAGACGCCACAAAAAATGTAACGACGAAGACAACGAATGAGCTTCGCTTTGAACCCGAAGTTTTGCAAGAGTCGCAAGAATTGAATATTCAGGAGACCTCCTCGACCGACCCCGAAATATCGCACGTACGGGAAGATAAAATTTCTCCCGTGTCACAACACAGACAACGGACCCAACGTGTCATTCTGGTTCATGACGATAGGAGTTTTTCAGAGTACTTTGTCTCCGCCCTACATTAGATCTTTATACAACGGAGGGTGAAGGCGATCCCGACATTGTCGGTATGCGTCGTAAGCGCGGCGCTGGAATGGAAAGTGAACCTTTGCGCAATCGTCGTAGACGAAGCCGCAAACATCCAGTAGTTCGCGGCGGAAGTCTGGTAGTTCAGATGACCATTGGCGAAATCGCGGGTCCCTGCCACGGGGAGGAGAAGAGTAGTATTTTTTTACTATCTTCGTTTGTCAATACCAAACAAAGGTAATGAATTAATATTTATATTATGATAAATTACATTTTAATCTGCTGTATTGGTACCATGATTATTGGGGGTACGAACAACGCTTTAGGCGACGAAAGAAACGATCCGGTCGAAACCCAAGAAATGCTCCTCGAGGAGATCGTTTACAATCCATACACCAATCCCGAGACATATGTCATGATCGGACGTACCGCCACACTGGACGGGTATTACGAAGAGAGTGCCGCCCCATGTTACATTTACGGTAAGGAGCTGATATTTATAACATTCGAGACTGAAACCGTCATTGAGGTCGACGGCGAAGACTGGACCATCAACAAGATATGGTACGACTACAAAAATCCGCATAGCGATTTTCACCACTATCCGTATGTCTACAACAAAACGGAAAATACGCTATGGAATATGGGAAATTGACCGACCTACATTTTCTCTGGAAGTTCGATGCCGAGTAAACCCATCGCAAGGCACAACGTGCGTGCCACCTGACGCGACAGACGCAACCGGAAGTCACGTTTCGCTGCATCTTCCTCGCGCAAGATCGGACAATCGTGATAGAATCCGTTGAACGTTTTGGCCAGTTCGTACCCGTAATTCGCCACTACAGCAGGTGACAATTCAGCTGCCGCTTCCGTCACGATACGCGGATATTCGGTCAGCAATTTCACCAATTCCAACTCCTGCGCGTTGATTGTCTCACACGGGGCGGCGTCTGGACCTTCGTCTCGCATTCGCTTCGACTCCGCCCCATCGACACTCGCCCCTTTTCGGAGGATACTGCAAATTCGCGCGTGCGTATACTGTATGAAGGGACCGGTATTGCCGTTGAAGTCAATGGATTCCTTGGGGTCGAACAGCATCGTTTTCTTCGGGTCGACTTTCAGCAGGAAGTATTTCAATGCACCCAACCCAACCCTACGGCTCACTTCGGCAGCCTCTTCGGGTGATACGCCGTCCAGTTTACCCAACTCTTCGGACATACGCCGTGCCGTGTCGATCATGCCGTCGATCAAGTCATCCGCATCGACAACCGTACCTTCACGCGATTTCATTTTACCCTCCGGAAGCTCCACCATGCCGTACGACAGGTGATGTATCGCATCGCTCCACGCGTAACATAACTTACTGAGTATCAGCTTCAATACCTGAAAATGGTAGTTCTGCTCGTTACCTACGACATAAATCAGTTGGTCTAATTTTTCCTCCGAAAACCGTTGCACGGCGGTGCCCAGATCCTGCGTCATGTACACGGACGTACCATCGCCACGGAGCAGTAATTTTTCATCCAGCCCATCAGCCGTCAGGTCGATCCACACCGAACCATCCTCCTTGCGGTAGAAAATACCCTTCGCGAGACCCTCCTCGACCAACGATTTACCCAACAGATAGGTCTGCGACTCGTAATAGATCTTGTCGAACGACACCCCGAGGGCCTTGTATGTCACATCGAAACCCTCGTACACCCACCCGTTCATGGTCTCCCACAGGGCATACACCTCCGGGTCACGCGCCTCCCATTTGCGCAACATCTCCTGCGCTTTTTCCTGCAGCGAGGGGTCTTCAGCGAGACGATTGTTGAACTCGACATAGTATTTTCCCACCAGATGATCGCCCTTCATGCCACTCGAAGCAGGCGTTTCACCGTTTCCGTAGAGCTGCCACGCGAGCATCGACTTGCAGATATGTATCCCGCGATCGTTCACCAGGTTAACCTTCACGACCCGGTTTCCGGCCGCCTCCAAGATTTGTGCGACGGAGTATCCCAACAGGTTATTGCGCACGTGTCCCAAGTGGAGGGGTTTGTTCGTGTTGGGCGACGAGTATTCGACCATCACCGTGCGACCCGTATCGTCATGACGATTAAATCCCTCTGTCATAGCGAGTTGATTCATCCAAAAACTCTCCGTCAACGTCAGGTTCAGGAACCCTTTCACGACATTAAACTCCTTAATTTCGGGGATATCACGCATCAGACACTCCCCCACTTTCATGGCTGTGGCTTCGGGACTCTTGCGGCTCGCCTTCAGCAACGGGAACACCACCAACGTCACGTCACCGGCAAACTCACGGCGTGTTTTGGTCAGTGGCAATTCACATTTTTCACCATATAAGGTGCCTATCGCAGCAGTGATTTTCTGTTCCAGATTTTTCATGGACGCAAAGATATAAAAATATTACCTTTGCACGGATGAAAATTGCGAATATAGATTTGGGCGAACATCCGTTGTTGCTGGCGCCGATGGAGGATGTGACGGATCCGTCGTTCCGGTGGATGTGCAAACGTTTCGGGGCGGATATGGTGTACACGGAATTTATCGCTGCCGATGGGTTGATCCGTGATGCGGAGAAATCGGTTGCGAAGTTACGTATCGACGACTTCGAGCGTCCGGTCGGAATACAGATCTATGGCCACCTGATCGAGCCGATGGTCGAAGCGGCACGTATCGCGGAGACGGTCCATCCTGATGTGATCGACATCAATTTCGGTTGTCCGATGAAGAAAATTGCCGGACGCGGGGCGGGTAGCGGGATGATGCGCGACGTGCCACGGATGGTAGAGATGACACGGCAGATCGTGCAGGCAGTCGAGTTGCCTGTGACGGTGAAAACGCGTCTGGGATGGGATGAGGAGTCGAAAAATATCGAGGAGATCGCTCTTCGGTTGCAGGATGTCGGTATCGCGGCCCTCACGATTCACGGCCGCACGAGGGCACAAATGTACCGTGGCGATGCGGACTGGACACTGATCGGGCGCGTGAAAAATAACTCCGCGATACGGATTCCGATCATCGGTAACGGTGACATTGATTCGGGTCCGTCGGCACACGAGGCGTTCGATCGTTACGGGGTGGATGGTGTGATGATCGGACGCGCCACGTATGGACAGCCGTGGATCTTTCGCGACATAAAACACCACCTCGCCACGGGTGAGGAGTTGCCCTACCCCACTGTCACAGAACGTGTTGCGATTGCACGCGAACACCTGGCCAAATCCATCGAGGTGAAGGGTGACAAGGTGGGAATTTTGGAGATGCGACGTCACTTGTCGCACTACTTCAAGGGCCTTCCGGACTTCAAGGAGACACGCCTGAGGCTCGTCACGTCACTCGATCCCTCGGAACTGTTCGGACTGCTCGATCTTATACAGGAGCGATGGGGATGAGGTTTTACATCCCTACTCCCTTCGAAGTCTCCCCCGTCGGTGCATGGGTCGACACGTGACTTCGTTGAAAGTCACGTCATAAAACAATATCTCGTTCGGATTATCATCGACCATTTCGATGTGCGACATTTCCGGATTTTCGATGATCAATTGGGCCAATGAATAGCCCGCAACAGCATCTCCGATCTGCTCCGTATAGGGTTTCCACACGCCATTCTTAAATGAATGTACTTCGACAATTTGCCATCTCCCGGTGAGGATTTCCACCTCACGTTTTACTTTTTCTTGCATAACGGTTAAATTTTAAAGTTAAACCTAACCGCAAAAAAAGGCGCGCATCCACGATGCACTCCTCAGGGTTACGACGCCCTTTCCTAACCGCAAAGTGAGACACGCGCCAAGCGTGCTCTATGGTTAGGAAAGCCCAATCAATCAAACGTCGTAATTCGAGGAGTTTAGGCTGTATTTGAGTGCAAAGATAAGAAAAAATCTCACAAACCCTTCTCCTCCCCGCGCCGGGATACCGTGGATGGGACAATGGCAATCTACTCAATCAGAATTCCTGGGGACGCTATTGGCCAATCGGGGTTTCCTCCGAGACGCTTGCTCGAAGATTTATCTTCACTGCGAGCAGCACGAATTCGTCGGGCACCTACAACATCGATGGCGGCTTCTCCCTCCGTTGTATAAAGATTTAATGTAGGGCGGGATAAGGAAGTAACCGCTTTTTCCGCGGCTATGCCGCGCAGTCTTCCGCTAAAAAAAACTCCCGGACTGGGAAGCTCCACCGGAGCTTCCGCTCCTCGCAGGGGCGCCCCGCTCCGGGGTACCGTAACGACTCTAATGGTCAGCTGAACAATCAGAC
>DBDB01000072.1 GCA_002293345.1 Alistipes sp. UBA943 | reverse complement strand
GCCTACCGCGCCTCGACGATGGTGAACTGGTGTGAAGCGCTGGGGACGGTGCTGGCCAACGACGAAGTGAAAGACGGGTTGAGCGAACGCGGTGGCCATCCGGTGGAGCAAAAGCGCATGATGCAGTGGCTGCTGAGGGTGAGCGCCTATGCCGAGAGGCTATTGGAGGGGCTCGACGAACTCCAGTGGAGCGAATCACTCAAAGAGATACAGCGTACCTGGATCGGTAAAAGCACCGGAGCCCGGATATTTTTCGACATCGTGGGTCGACCCGAAAAGATGGAGGTTTTCACCACCCGTCCCGACACGATCTACGGCGTAACCTTCATGGTGTTGGCCCCCGAGCAGTGTGAACCCGGCGGACAGCACAGAGCCATCGTCACCCCCGACCACCTTGCTGCGATCGAAGAATACATAGCTGCTTCGAAGAGACGTTCGGAGCGGGAGAGGATAGCCGACACGAAACGGGTGAGCGGGGTCTTCACGGGATCGTACGCGGTCAATCCCTTCACGAACCGGGAGATACCTATATATATATCGGATTACGTATTGGCTGGCTACGGCACGGGGGCGATCATGGCTGTACCGGCACACGACGAACGCGACAGACGTTTCGCCGAGCATTTCGGACTGGATATCATCCCGGTGGTGGATGAGAGTGTGGATCCGAAACCTGCGATCGAGCGCGTATTGACACGGATCGAGCAACGCGGCTTGGGACGACGCGTGGTGAACTATCGACTGCGCGACGCGATCTTCTCGCGCCAGCGCTATTGGGGCGAACCGATACCTATATATTATAAGGATGGGGTTCCGTGTCCGTTGGACGAGAAACTATTGCCCTTGGAACTGCCTCCGATCGACAACTTCGGCCCCACGGAGGCGGGGGAACCACCCTTGGCACGGGTCAAAAACTGGTGCACGAAGGAGGGATATCCATTGGAACTGTCGACTATGCCGGGCTTCGCGGGTTCGTCGGCTTACTTCCTGCGCTACATGGATCCACACAACGACACAGCGCTGGTGGACAAGCAGATAAATGAATATTGGCGCGACGTGAATCTGTATGTGGGTGGTATCGAGCATGCCACGGGACACCTGATGTACGCCCGATTCTGGAACATGCTCCTGTACGATATCGGGGTCGTTTGCGAGGCCGAACCGTTCAAGCGCCTGGTGAACCAGGGCATGATCCAGGGACGTTCGAGTTTCGTGTATCGTGTGTTGGAGGGTACGGACAAGGGCAAATTCGTGTCATACGGGTTGAAGGAGGGGTATAAAACCCAGGAGATTCACGTGGACATTAGCCTGGTTCATAACGACATCCTCGACACAACCGCATTCAGGGCATGGAGACCTGAATTTAAAGATGCCGAGTTCATTCTCGAAAACGGGAAATACGTATGCGGCTGGGCGGTGGAGAAGATGAGCAAATCGATGTTCAACGTGGTGAATCCGGATCGGATCATTGCCGATTACGGTGCCGACACATTACGCATGTACGAGATGTTCCTCGGTCCGTTGGAGCAATCCAAACCGTGGGACACGAACGGTATCGACGGGGTATTCAAGTTTCTGCGGAGGTTCTGGGCGCTGTTCTACGATCGCGATGGCAATTTCGTGGTCAGCGACGAAACGCCCACCGACGCCGAGCTGAAGACGTTGCACAAGACGATCAAGAAGGTACGCGAAGACATTGAGAACTTCTCGTTCAACACGGCGGTATCAGCCTTCATGATCTGCCTGAACGAGTTGGGCGGGTGCCACAAAAGGGCTGTTTTGGATCCTCTGACGGTACTCCTGTCACCCTTCGCGCCACACATTACGGAGGAGCTGTGGCATGCGCTGGATCCCGATGGGCGTCGTGCATCGTCGGTCTGCACGGCGGCGTATCCCGCTTACGACGAGAGTTACCTGCATGCTTCGTCGTTCGAGTACCCGGTATCGGTGAACGGCAAGTTGCGTTTCAAGCGGGAGTACGACCTTTCGCTCCCGATCGCGGAGATCGAACGCGATGTCGTGCAGACCGACGATGCGCAGAAATACCTGAACGGTGCGACCCCCAAAAAAGTGGTCGTCGTACCGGGAAAGATTATAAATATTGTAATTTAGTAATTTTGCCTCCGGCGGCCGCAGTGACCTGCGGAGGACCGGAGACTTATTGCATAAGTCTTTGTTATGGGCAACTTGACGAGGAAAATGTGCGTTGCAGAGCAACGGTTCTTTGAACAAACAAGAGATTGCGAGAACAAGTTCTCCAATACTCTTGTTTGTTCAAAGAACTATTTCCCAACGGGAAATACATTTTCCTGTGCGCCCAAAATACCGACTTTCGGAGAAAGTCGAAGTCCAGCCCGGGCCACCGGGACAGTTTTTGGTACTTTTTGATGGCAAAAAGTACAAAGAAGAAAAAACAACACAAAAATGGCAGATAATTCAATATTAATGCGCCTCGACGGCCTGAAACTCAAGTACGAGGAGATCGGTGAAAAACTGACGGATCCGCAGGTGATCTCAGATGTGAAGCAGTTCATCCAACTGAACAAGGAGTACCGCGAGTTGGAGCCGATCATCGAGTCGTCGGAGAAGTACCGCATGGCGATGGCGAACCTTTCGGAAGCTAAGGACGTGCTGGCGAACGACAAGGACGAGGAGATGCGCGACATGGCACGTGAGGAGATCGCCGCGCTGGAACCCCAGATCCCTATTTTGGAGGAGGAGATCAAGTTACTCCTGATCCCGAAGGACCCTCAGGATGCGAAGAACGCGATCGTCGAGATCCGTGGCGGCACGGGCGGCGACGAGGCTGCCATCTTTGCGGGCGACCTGTTGCGCATGTACACGAAGTATATCGAGTCAAAGGGATGGAAGTACGAGATCACATCATCCTCGGAAGGCACGTCGGGCGGTTTCAAGGAGGTGGTTTTGAAGGTGACGGGGAACAATGTGTACGGCACGTTGAAGTACGAATCGGGAGTGCATCGTGTGCAACGCGTGCCGCAGACCGAGACGCAGGGACGTGTACACACTTCGGCGGCCTCGGTGGCGGTATTACCCGAGGCAGAGGAGTTCGACGTGGAGGTTTCGATGAACGATATCCGTAAAGACACGTTCTGCTCGTCGGGTCCGGGCGGCCAGTCGGTGAACACGACCTACTCGGCGATCCGCCTGACACACATCCCGACGGGCATCGTGGTACAGTGCCAGGATCAGAAGTCCCAGTTGAAGAACTTCGACAAGGCATTCGAGGAGCTGCGCACGCGTATCTTCAACCTCGAATATGCCAAATACCTCGATGAGATCGCCTCGAAACGCAAGACGATGGTGTCGACGGGCGACCGTTCGGCAAAGATCCGCACGTACAACTACCCCCAGGGACGTATCACGGACCACCGGATCAACTACACGGTGTACAACCTGCAGGCGTTCATGGATGGCGACATTCAGGACGTGATCGACCACCTGATCGTGGCCGAGAACGCGGAGCGCTTGAAGGAGAGCGAGCTGTAATCACACATATTTTCGCGATGTCCGACCCACACGTTACCCTCACGCAGTTGCAGCGTTCGATCAAGACGTCGCTCGAAGCGGCGTTCCCCAAATCGCTGTGGGTGAGTGCTGAGGTGGCTGAGTTGAAGGTGAATTCGTCGGGGCACTGCTATCTGGAGCTGGTCGAAAAGGCACCGTTCACGGACGTGGCACTGTCACAGGCACGTGCAACGATCTGGCGTGCGGTGTACCAGAAGGTGTCGCGGCGTTTCGAGACGGAGACGGGCCAACGCCTCACGGCGGGCATGCGTATCCTGGCTCAGGTGTCGGTGACGTACCACGAGCTGTATGGATTTTCGTTGAACGTGAGCGACATAGATCCCACCTTCACGTTGGGCGAATTGGAGCGGCAGCGGCAACTCACGATCGCACAACTCCAAAAAGATGGCGTGTGGGACATGAATCGTGAGTTGCCGCTGCCGCTGTTGACCGACCGCATCGCCGTCATTTCGAGTCCGCAAGCGGCCGGTTACCAAGACTTTATGGAGCAGTTGCGCCGGAGCCCGTACCGATGCGATGCAACCATTTTCGAAGCCGTCGTACAGGGCGCGGGGGCCGAGGACGACATCATTGCGGCATTAGACGCGATCGCCGGGCGATTAGAACAGTTCGATCTGGTGGTGATCATTCGCGGAGGCGGTTCGGCGGTCGATTTGAGCTGTTTCGATGGGTATCGGTTGTGCGCCCACGTGGCACAGTTCCCGCTCCCGATCGTCACGGGTATAGGGCACGACAAGGACGTGAGTGTGACGGACATGGTGGCCCACACGATGCTGAAGACCCCGACCGCCGTGGCGGCATGGCTCGTGGAACGAGCAGCCTCGCTCGACGCGAGGCTCACCCGCACCTCCATGGAGGTGCGCGATGCCGCCACGGCGCTGCTACAGACACACAAATCACGCCTGGACCTGCTCCGCGTGGATCTGTCGCACCAAACGACGCTGCTGCTCTCCCGCCACACGGAACGTTTGCGTTCGGCAGCCGAATTGGTGGATAGCCGCTCCCCGAAACACATTTTGCAGCTTGGCTTTTCAGTGGCAAGGTGCAACGGCATGGCGATAACGTCCGTGCATGAAGCAGACCCGGGAGACGTGTTGCAGATCGAGGTGTCGGACGGCACGATAGAAACGACAGTGAACTAAACACGATATGATGAAAACAACGGAAGAAGACAAACGCGAGCTGGTCTCATTGGTGGAGAAGCGTACCGGCACCTACGAATGTGTCGAGGAAGAGATTCTTGTCGACGGCGTCCCGTACCCATCGACACCCGGAAAGGATCGCTCGCATCCGGTGCGCATGGAGCTTGAGGTTTACGCTGCCGAGGCGGTTGTGGAGGGGGATCTGGGCGTCGTCTACTCGATGCAGCGCTGGACGATGATCGACAGCCATGGGGAGCGGAAATCGAGCGTGATGCGCACAACGGACCGTTTCGAGCGTAAGAATGGCGCGTGGGAGCCGATCCAGGAGTCGAAACCCTTCTCACTCGGAGAAGACCCGAATCAAATCGTATCTTAAAAACCGACACATGGAGAACATGACTTATAGCGATGCGATGGCCGAGATCGAACAGATCCTGGATCGTTTTCGCCGCGACCGGATGAGTGTGGACGAACTGACGGCGCAGGTGCAACGTGCCACGGAACTCATCACCCACTGCCGCACGCGCCTCATGAAGACCGAAGAGGAGCTACAACGTATCGACACCGAAACATCCGAATGAAACGCTTAATCCGCTGGCTGCTGAATCACGTGCCGCGTCCGTTGTTGCAACGCGTGGCAGGTTGGACGGTACCTGTCGTGGGACTCTTCTATTGGGGGAGCGGGGTGGAGTGCCCGATTTGCGGCTGCCGACGCCGCAAGTTCCTGCCGTACGGATATGTCGACCTACGCCCCAATGCACTGTGTCCCAACTGTTTATCCTTGGAGCGCCATCGAACGCTATGGTTGCACCTCACTCACAACACCGACCTCCTTACAGCCCATCCGCACCTGCTCCACATCGCCCCCGAGGTATCGTTGAGGCGTCCCCTGCGCAAGCATTATAAGGCCCATCCCGATCGTTACGTCACCGCGGATCTCGAAAGCCCGTTGGCCGATCTGCATTTCGACGTGCAACAGATCCCGCTCTCCGACGCATCGTTCGACGTCATTATCTGCAACCATCTTTTGGAACATGTCGCGGACGACCGTCAGGCGCTGCGCGAGCTGTATCGTGTATTACGTCCGGGCGGCTGGGGCGTCATTTCCGTGCCTCTCGACACGACACGCGACGTCACTTATGAGGACGACACCATCACCGATCCTGTGGAACGCACCCGCCTTTTTGGTCAGTACGACCACCGTCGTGTGTGCGGTCGCGACTACATCGACCGGTTACGTGCCGCCGGATTCACCGTCACGACAATCCCCAACGACCTCTGGATCGTCAAAAAGTAACTTTTGTCGCAACAGCCGCTTTTTTGAAAAGCTTATTATAGTTGGGGAGGGACACCCTCCCCCTTACGAACCCCCTCCCGCAATCGGTGGCTGACGCCCCCGCTTGGCAGCAGCGAAGCTGCTGCTTCGCCGGGCTTCGCCATCGGCGAAGAGTTGAAGGGATTGGCGAGACTCATAACACTCTCACTCGCCAACCCGGCTTGCCGCGCTTCGCTCACCTTCCATTCCCCCACCCCCTGCCCCCTCCCCAGGGGGAGGGTGATTTTATTTCGTTTTCGATTTTGGCTTTAGCCAAAATCGAAAACTTGTTTTACGAGGGAAGCGGTTTTTCAGGGAGTTAGGGAAGATTTGTTGTCGCGGGGACAAGAGCTCCGAAGGAGCTCGTTCGTTTGGCGGGGAGGTTCGATGGGAGCTTGTTCACGAAAGAACCTACACGCTAAACGAACAGAAATGCTGAAAGCGTTTGTCCGCGCGCAAAGTATGGAGATACGACAGTATCTCTCGAAGTTTTTTGGTTTCGCTTTTTTCCAAAAAAGCGAAGGTCTTAGAAAAGAAAAAAGGTTTTAGAAAAAGAAAAACAGAAGATCCCCGCTCATAGAGCGGGGATCTTCTGTTTTAGCGAAACGTGTAAATTTACTCGCCGCGTTCCATTTTCTCCTTCAGAGCAGCCAAACCGGCAAGATCACCTAAGGTTGTTTTCTCGTTCGATGCGTTGAGCTTCTTGACGGACGACGCTGTGGACTCTGCAGAGGCTTTACGTTCGGCAAAATCGGCATCACGTTCGGCACGTTTGGCCTCCTCGAAGAGACGGGTGTGCGACAGCACGATACGCTTGGTCGCTTTCGAGAACTCGATCACCTTGAACTTCAACGTCTCACCCATCTTGGCGGTCGTACCGTCCTCTTTGGCGAGCTGACGCGCGGGGGCAAATCCCTCGATGTTCTCGGCCAGCGACACCACGGCACCTTTGTCATTGAGCTCTGTGATGGTACCCTCATGGATCGTATCGACGGCATACTGATGCTCGAACTCGTTCCATGGGTTTTCCTCCAACTGCTTGTGTCCGAGGCTCAAACGGCGGTTCTCCTTATCGACCTCCAACACCATCACCTCGATCTTATCCCCCACGGACGTAAACTCACTGGGGTGTTTGATCTTTTTGGTCCAGCTCAGGTCTGAGATATGGATCAATCCGTCGATACCCTCTTCCAGCTCCACGAACACACCGAAATTGGTAAAGTTACGCACCTTGGCAGTGGTTTTCGTGCCAACGGGATATTTGGTCTCGATATCGGCCCATGGATCGGGAGCCAACTGTTTGATGCCGAGCGACATTTTACGTTCGTTGCGGTCCAACGTCAGGATCACAGCCTCCACTTCGTCACCCACTTTGAGGAAATCCTGAGCCGAGCGCAGGTGCTGGCTCCACGACATTTCGGACACGTGGATGAGGCCCTCCACACCGGGAGCGATCTCGACGAACGCACCGTAATCGGCCATCACAACGACCTTGCCCTTCACCTTGTCACCCACTTTGAGATTCGTGTCGAGGGCTTCCCATGGGTGGGGCGCCAACTGCTTCAGACCCAACGCGATACGTTTCTTCGTGTCATCGAAATCGAGGATCACGACCTTGATCTTCTCGTCCAGCGACACGATCTCCTCGGGATGCGTCACGCGGCCCCATGAGAGGTCCGTGATATGGATCAAACCATCCACACCGCCCAGGTCGACGAACACGCCGTACGTGGTGATATTCTTCACGGAACCCTCGAGGATCTGTCCCTTTTCGAGTTTCGACATGATCACCTCTTTTTGTGCCTCCAACTCGGCCTCGATGAGCGCCTTGTGCGACACAACGACGTTGCGGAACTCCTGGTTGATCTTCACCACCTTGAACTCCATGGTCTTATCGACATAGATATCGTAATCGCGGATGGGTTTCACGTCGATCTGCGAACCGGGGAGGAACGCCTCGATACCGAACACGTCGACGATCATACCGCCCTTCGTGCGGCACTTGATGTAACCCTTGATGATTTCGTCCTTCTCCAACGCCTCGTTGACACGATCCCACGATTTGAGCTGACGTGCTTTTTTGTGCGACAGCGCGAGCTGGCCGCTCTTATCCTCGGCGGATTCCACATACACCTCCACTTTATCGCCCACTTTCAGGTCGGGATCGTAGCGGAACTCCGAGATCGGAATAATGCCTTCGCTTTTGTAACCGATGTTGACCACGACGTCGCGTTTGCTCATGGCGGTGATGGTACCTTCGATCACTTCGTTGGATGAGACGTTGGAGAGTGTTTTGTCATACTCTTCGGTGATGGCCTGTTTGTCCTTGTCGTATACGGCGAGGTCATTCTCATAGGCATTCCAATCGAACTGGTCGTTGGGTACGGATCTGTTTGTTGCTTCTTGCATAGATTTTGTGCGATACAATCGCTCGTTAAAGGTTGATAAATGTGCTACATGTGTCAAAAAATCGCCCCGGATGCGAATCACACGCAAATGGGGCGACAAGATACGAATTTATTTTAAACCTGCAAAACGAGACCTTCGTTAATAGCCTCTGTAATATTTCGTTACGTAGGTTTCCAGCGCATCGGTGATGAGCCAGTCGCGCACTTTCCCTTGCGTGTATTCCAACCCGGGTTGCTTGTTGAACATGTAGTCACCCATCGCCACGCGGTACTTGCGGCCCTCTTTGAGTGTCGGGAACCGCACATCGACGACATGCCCGAACGTATCGCGCACCAACTCATGCGGCACACTGGTGAAGGTACTGTTCGGACGTGCGAGGATCGCGCGGCGCATCTGTGCGGGGGTCATACGTGCCGTGGCGATGGTGGAGCTGAACGGTTCGAGGTTGTACATATCGGCACGGTGGACATCTCCCGCAGCCAATGAATCGAGACGCACGCCGCCCCCGTGATAGAACGCCGCATCGGCCTTGGCACGCTCACGAATGGATTCCAGCATCAGCATCGTCACCCCTTGTTTATCGAGCGACGTGTGCAGGTGTCCGATGACGGCGCTCAACTCCGGATTGTCGAAATAACGATCCACCATCACCTGGTATTCCGGATGGGCCTCGTACCCGGCCGTGGGCACATTGCGACACTCCATATTGGCCAACACTCCCTGCTCGAACGTCACGATACACACCCCGACGTTATTCAGATTACACCCCGTCTCCGTGCAGTACGTGCGCCCGATACGCTCGATATACTCCTTGTGATCATGCCCTCCGACGATCAGGTCGTAACGCGGTGCCTTGCGCGCAGCCTCCTGGACATAGTGCTGATCCATGTGCGCCAGACCGATGAGCATGGCACAGGCGGGTTCGTCATTGGCGACCCATTGGTGTTCGACGAGCGACTCGACGGGATCGGTGAAGGTCATACCGGCATACACAGCCTCGTTACCCACGGGATGCCCTCCGTCGTGATTCGTCACCACGCTCACCACACCGAATCGCACACCGTCACGCGTGATGTAGGTATGCGACGCCTCGCCCTCCATATTGGCACACAGGATGGGGAACTTCGCCGCGGCCATCGACCGGTGGAGGGTACCTTCGCCCTCATCGAACTCGTGGTTGCCGAGCGTCGCGGCATCGTAACCGATCTTGTTCATCAGCTCGATGATCGGCAGACGCCCCGGCGAGCGATCCACATAGACATTGCCGGTCCACCGATCCCCCGCATCGACGAGGATCACGGGAATCGTATCGCGACACAACTCTACGGCGGTGGCAAATTGCGGAAAGTGCTGTATCTGCGCATGGATATCATTCGTGGATAGGATCGCCACTTTGGTTTGACGTGCCGCCGTTTCGCGTGCCCACAAACTCAACGGCAAGAGACAAATGAGGAATAATAGTTTTTTCATGTTTTACAAGAATTTTATTTATCTTTACGTGCTCTATGGAAATCATCTGCAAAGGGGCCGATGGGGCCGAGACAAAGATAGAAACAAAAGAGGGAATCTCTCTTTTGGAATTGTTATCAATTCAGGGGCTCGACCACGACCGCCGCTTCCTGGGTGCCACCGTCAACAATCGTACCAAAGAACTCGGCGTACGGCTCTACAATCCCGCCACGGTGCGTTTTATAGACCTTTCGCAGTTCGAGGGGGTGCGCATATACCAGCGGACTATTTCGTTCATTTTGCAACGTGCCGTTCGCGACCTCTTCCCCGAACATACGCTCCACATCCGTCATTCGATGGGCGCCAGCGGATTCTATTGCGAGGTGGACTCCACCGCACCGGTACAGAAAAAGATCCCGGCCCGCGAACTGGAACGGCTCCGCAAACGGATGCACGCAATCGTGGCGGCCGACCGTCCCATCCGCAGCGAGAAGATCCTCACGTCGGAGGTGCGCCAACGTTACGAAGCATCGGGATTCGACGACAAAGTCGCCCTGCTGGATTCACACCCGCGTCTGTATAGCAAGGTGTACGACCTGGACGGACTTCCGGGTTACTTTTTCGGCGCCCTTGCCCCCTCGACGGGCTACACGCCGCTGTTCGAGCTGCGTCCTTACTATAAAGGTTTCGTGATCGCGCTTCCGTTGCGCGGCAACCCTACGGAGTTGCAGAAGAACGTGAATCAGGAGAAGATGTTCGATATTTTCCGTGAATATCAGGAGTGGGTCGAGATCATGGGTGTACCTACCGTGGGACGCCTGAACGAGAACGTCCTGTCGGGACACGCGGGCGAGTTGATCAAGGTGGCGGAGGCGTTCCATGAGAATAAACTGGCCAACATTGCACACCACATTTGTCGGGTGCATAAGGAGCAGGGGGTGCGGTTGGTGCTGGTATCGGGACCTTCGTCGAGCGGCAAAACGACATTCGCCAAACGTCTCGGCATACAGTTGCGTATCCTGGGGTTGCGGCCGATTGCCGTGTCGTTGGACGACTATTTCGTGGACCGCGAACGCACACCGCTCGATGAGCATGGGGAGTACGATTACGAGGCACTGGAAGCGATCGACATCGAGCTTTTCAACCGCGACTTGCAACGGTTGCTGTGTGGTGACAGCTGCACGATCCCGCGTTACGATTTCATTACCGGCACGCGTCAGTGGCACGAATCGCCGTTGCAACTGAACGACCGTTCGATCCTGATCGTGGAAGGTATCCACGGGCTGAACCCCGCCCTGACGCCGAGCATCCCGGAGGCACAGAAATTCAAGGCCTACGTGTCGTGTTTCACGTCGGTGGCACTGGACAACGCGTCGCGTATCGCCACGTCGGACAACCGCCTGCTGCGTCGCCTGACGCGTGATTTCACCACCCGCGGTGCGGATGCCGTGGCGACGTTGTCACGCTGGGCCAGCGTGCGGCGTGGCGAGGAGCGGCTNNCTCGTCGCTGTTCTACGAGATCTGTGTCCTGCGGCGGCGTGCCGAACCGATCCTGCGTTCGGTGCCGAACACGGTACCCGAATATGCCGAAGCGAGGCGGATGTTGAAATTTTTGGACAACTTCGTCCATATCGAACCTGCCGAAATTCCGCCCACCTCGATTTTACGCGAATTCATCGGAGGGAGTAGTTTTACATACTAAAATAAAAACCAGATAAAGTTATGTTTGATTCTTTCGTTAACAGACATGTCGGCGTGACCGACCCCAAGGAGCTGGATTCGATGCTGAAGACTATCGGCGTGAAGTCCGTCGACGAGCTCATCTCGCAAGTGATCCCGGCATCCATACGCCTCAAAACGCCCCTCGCACTGCCTGTCGCGATGAGCGAGTATGAATTCGCGAACCATATCCAGGAGTTGGCCGGTAAAAACAGGGTATTGCGGTCGTTCATCGGGGGTGGATACTACCCATGTGCCGTTCCCGCGGCGATTATCCGCAACGTACTCGAAAACCCCGCGTGGTACACTTCATACACACCCTACCAGGCGGAAATCTCACAGGGAAGGCTCGAAGCGTTGCTTAATTTTCAGACCGCAATGCTCTCCTTCACCGGCATGGAGATCGGTAACTGTTCACTGTTGGATGAAGCCACCGCTGCCGCCGAGGCGATGTTGATGATGTTCTCGTTGCGTTCGCGTGAGGCAGTCGCGGCGGGACGAAACCAACTCTTCATCGACAAGAATATCTTCCCACAGACACTCGACGTGCTGATCACGCGTTCGGAACCGTACGGAATCGAGTTGGTCGTGGATGATTACAATACCTATGAGTTCACCGGCAAGGAGTTCGGTGCGATGGTGCAATACCCTGCCGCCGACGGTGAGGTGCGTGACTATACAGCCTTCGCCCAAGCGGCGCATGCCGGCGGGGCGCTCGTGACAGCCATCGCAGATGCGCTGTCACTGGCGCTTCTCGAAGCGCCCGGCGTGTT
>DBDB01000090.1 GCA_002293345.1 Alistipes sp. UBA943 | reverse complement strand
TTAGATCTTTATACAACGGAGGGTGAAGCCGTACCCGACGAGATTGGTAACCGTCGTACTCGTGGCGCCGGCATCGAAATAGAACCTTCGCGCATTCGTCGCTGACGAAGCCGAGAGCAACCAATAGCCTCCGTAGGAAGTCTGATTGTACAGCTGACCATCGGAGTAGTAACGGCTCCCCGGCGCGGGGAAGGGATACGAAGTATCCAAGAAAATTTTTGGTGTTACCTTTAAAAAAAGGTAACGAAGGTTTTAAAATCAAAAAAGGGACGGTTGGGACAAAAAACAACAAATCCCCGCTCATCGAGCGGGGATTTGTTAGAACGGCAGGTCATCGACTTCGGGTACAGGTGTGGATTTCTCCGACCTTTCGCCTGAACCGACGGGTTCGTCACCCCAAGGTGCATCCACACGGGCCGCAGCCTCCGCACTCCCAACTGACGTTGGGTCAGCTCCGGCACCGGCCGATTGGGCGGAATTCGTGGCGGGTTGAACTCGCCATCCACGTACATCTGTGAACCACCTTCCGTTAAATTCACGTGACTCGACATTGGTCGACACGATATAGGTCGAACCTTCGTGGAGCATCTCTACATCGGATGGACGGTTGAAAAACGTGACACAGATTTTGCGTCCGCGTTCCGTCGGAAGTTCGAATACGACATCCTGCTTCTGCCACTCACCGCGCGCAGAAGTACCCTGTTGCATGGGCAGAATTTTGTGTACGACTCCCTCGAACTCCATTCGCTATTGTGCTTTTTTATCGTAACGCTTCGCGTAGCGGCTCATGAACTTATCGACACGTCCGGCAGTATCCACGAGTTTCATTTTACCCGTGTAGAAGGGGTGCGACGTGTTCGAGATCTCCATTTTGTATACGGGATACGTTTCACCGTTCACTTCGATGGTCTCCTTGGTCGACACGGCCGAGCGGCAGATGAACACGTGGTCGTTCGACATATCCTTGAAAGCTACAAGACGGTAGTTTTCGGGATGAATTCCTTGTTTCATAACGATTTCAATTAGAATTGGGCTACAAAGATAGTGAAATTAAATAAAAAAACCACCCTCGACGGATGGTTTTTTGTTTTGCCGAAAAAAAGATCTAATAGGGCAGGATCAGATCGAGGCTTCGGGCGAGATTTTCGGCTTTCGCCGCCAGTCCGGGACGCAACGCCTCACGTGCCGCTTTCAGTGCCTTTTGCGCGTCGACTTTCACCATCGTACGCACCTCCACCTGGCCTTTCGGCAGCGGGCGATAGATCTCCAGCACGGGCGTGATGCCGCTCAACTGTGCCGCTACGACACTTTTGTTGGCCGATACGAACTCGTCGATTACTTGCAGGTCACCGTCACCGAAATCTTTGTTGGCGATCTGTTGTTCGATCTTCTGTGCCACCATCGCATTCACCGCGGCAGCCAACTCCAAGCGTGCACGGTCGTCAGCCATCTGTTTGGCCGCCGTGTAGTTACCCCCGATGGCAGTGTGCGAACCGACGAAGAAACGTTTCTCACCTTCGGCCGTTTCGTCCAACTCGGCATACTGTGCATCCTGGATCTGACGCTCCATCGGAAGTTTGCCGGGCATGATCGTCCATCCCTCTTTTTTCAACTCTTTGGCCGTTTTTTTGTTGTCGCGGACAGCACCCGACTTGAGGTCTTTTTTGAGCTCCTTGTCGCTCCTCTGGGCATACGTGCAGGTAGGAATGGTCATCAGCAGGGCCAGACATACCAACATTACTTTCATTGTTGTTTTCATCGTTGTTAATATTAAGTTTTACTACAAACTACCCCCGAAAACCCGCGGGGGTGCCGCCTAAGGCGAGCTTGGGCGGGTTTACCAGTTGGCTTTGAACGGGAGTGCGAAATCGACACGTTTTGTCGCGCCGCGAATCTCCACCTCCATGTGGCCACGCAACATGTTGAGGCGATAGCTCTGTTTGCGAATTATCTCCGTGCCGCGCACCCAGGTCACGTTGAGTGTCGATGTGGTGGCGTCGAACGTCATGTCCAGATAGTCGAGGAACAGCGGTTCCGAGAGTCCGGGAACCTCCAACGTCACGTTCTTCACCGTGTATGGACCGCCGAGGTCGGAGTGTATCGTCATCCGGATCTCTATGTTCGTGACTACACCGTCACCCTTGTCACTCGCCGTCAGGTAGACCGTTTTTTCGGGATATACCTCCACAGCGTTTTTCTTCACCGTGTAATGAAACTTGTGGGCGACATTCTTGTTGTTGAGGCGCATCGTCACCGTCACGCCATTCTCTTCATCCCACGCGCAACCGTCATAATCGTACGTCACCGTGATCACGTCGCCATGGGGTTGCGCCGCGAGTTTCGTGGCACAATCCGCTTTGAGTGTCATTCGTTGCGACGTCGCGATAGGGCGTCCCTCCAACATCAATCGGAATCGGTATTCGCCCAATTCGTTCGACACCGTCTCGAACGTGATGCGGTCGTACAACGCGCGATAATTATTCTGCAACGTGCGAGCCTGATTCTTGCGTACCTCGTCGAAGAAGTAAGCGATGAGGGGATTCAGATCCGCCACCGCCTTGTCGATCTGCTCGACGGAACCGACGCTGTGGATCTCCGATGCGAGACGTTCGTATTCGGCCATCATCTGCTTGTCGCGTTTCTGGAACTCCGCCACGAGGCTCTTCAACTCCACGCTCGGGAAGGGGTACAGGATGCTGTATACATAGGTCACCGCCCCCGTGGATCTATCCTGACGCTTCTCCCAATAGAACTCCTCGATCCGCGACGCCGAAATACCTTTCAGATAGGGCACCGATGCCGCTTGTGTCGACATAGAGGATTTGTACTCGTCCAGAAAGCTGGTGATCTGTCCGTCGACCGAGGTTTGTGAGATGTTGCCCTGGCTGGACGACGTCACGTTCTGCGCCACCGACTCGATGATGTGTTTGCGCACGTCGTCCAACGCGTTGGTCTTGGCACGCTCCATGTCGCTGTCGACACTCGTAACGATGATGTAGTCCTGACGCGCACCCTCGTACCACGTCGGGGCTTTGCGTGCACTGCTGTCGACCACCTTCACCTGGGCCTGTGTCACGGCAACCGTACACAACAGCACACCTGCCAATAAGATTAGCTTTTTCATGATCTATCGCATGTTAAAAGTGATCAGGAACCAGTGATCCAACTCTCCCTGCATCGGGTTGTTGGGGCGCGCCGCATCGGCTTTCGCCTGCTCGACACCCACCGCGCGTGCAGCGTCGATACGGTGTCTCTCCAACTCCATCTCGTTCGCTTGCAGCTTTTTCCAATCTTCATAGTACCTCAACTCCTCGGCATCCAGACGCTCCTGCAACTGTGCGATCAACGCCAATGCTTCGGAGGCTCTCGTACTTGCGGGATCCACCTTCATCAACGCTTCGATCGCCTCGTCATACTCGTGGGTGGCCATCTTGCCACGTGCCGCTTGTAGCGCTGAGGAAGCGTCGCGGTCGATCTTCTTCTCGTAAATGGCGGTCATCTGTTCCGACACCATGGGGTATTGATCCACCGTCTCGGGAATCGCCGAAAGAATCTCCAGCGCAGCGGTATATTCGTTGCGATCAGCCAATCCCTGAGCCTTGGTCAACAGCGACGGGATGCGTGTGTTGTAGTAATCCACGATCTTCGTACGGGTGTTGTTCATGAACGCACGGATCGCCGAACTTTTGGGATTGATCTGGTTGACCGCCTGCACGATGGCACGGTTCTCCAACCGGTCGACCCCCGTCAACGACACCGACACTTCATTCAGGATCGTCTTGTCGAGCAGATCCACCACGTAGAACGACGCTTCGTACTTCACCACGAAGTTGGCGGGTGCCGTAGCGGTAACCTGCTTGTCCGTCAAGACCAGGTTGGCCGTCAGTACAAATTGGCTGGATGTGGCGCCGAAACCATTCTGGGCCACCATCTGGTTCAACTTGTTGTTCAGCGCCGCACGGGCCTCCTTCGGTAAATTATCGACCTCAGAGGGTGTCATAGGGCGTATGGATACCATATCCCTGGCGCTCATCAGCGGTTGTGCGGACGCTCCGAAAGAGAACCCGAATGAGGCAAATAGTATAAGTAAAACCAATCGTTTTTTCATCTCCTATAAGTTTTTCTTATGGGAAAGGAACTATTTCCCTCCCACGATAATGATCACCTTACCAAGGCCGATCGTCTCGAGTCGGGCCGAAATTCCATACTCGCGATTCAGGTACGTACGCAGATTATTCGCCCATCGTCTCAAATCAATCGGCGTGCCACGCTCGTTCTCCAACGGAATGCGTACCTGCTCGAAAATGATGTAGTTGCGTTCCGATGCCACGGTGCTGTAACGACCGTTCACCGTGTTGTCGTCCATCCAGTACTCGATCAGGAACCCTAACTCCTCACCGTTGTACTCGTCGAAGAAATTCACCTCGCCGTTGTCCCACGCACGCAACTCCATCGCTACCTCGCGTCCGTTGGTGAACAGGTCGTCGAAGTGCATCTGCAACTGGTTGTTGAACCCGTCGATGTACGAGATCACAGCCTCCTCCAACAGTACCGGTACCTCGACCGTGAAGGTCTGTGGGCCGGTACCCGACGCGGCGGCGATCTGTTTGTTCGTATAGGCATCCAGTCCCTGCAACGTGAACGTGAGCGACTGCTTCGGACCCGTCTTGTTGATCGTGTAACCCAACTGCATCCAGATGTCGGCATTGGCGGTCTTCTTCAACTTGTCCAGCGGCGACTCGGCCAACGCGTAACCATCCTCCGAGGTGCGTACCGCGTCCTGTGCCGATTGGGTTTTGAGCGTACGCAGGCTCGCCGCGAGGTCCTTCAACGGAAATCCACGCTCGGTCATCATCTCACCCAGTTTGATGATCGCAAGGTTCAAATTGGAGTCCTCCAACAGTGCGCGGTCGTAATCCGGAATGCGTTCCGTGGTACCCATGTTGTCGAACTCGTTCATGTAACCGTGTTGGAAACAGAAGTTGTCCGACGGTACGATCATGATGATCGGTTTTTTCGCTTGTCCGAAGGCCGTCGATGCCAATACGGCCAACGCCAGTGTCAATAGAATCTTTTTCATCTTCTCTCTTTACGTTAATCTTAAAACCCCGCTCCTAATTTCCGTACCACGCCGTGGCTCTCCAGATAGGAGCGCAATTGGTCGTACGCCACCGTGGCCGAAACGCCCACCTTGTACTCCTTGTTCGAGGTGCGCATCACGTCGCCCGCGGCGATGGCTCCGCTGTTGGTCAGCGTCACGAAACGTCCATAATCGCCCCCATCGGCAAAGAACGTATCAAAAAACACCTCGTGTACCGTCGGGTCGGTCACCAACGCTTTTTTGCCCGGAACGCGTCCGTGTGCCGGTACGCCCTTGAAGATCACACCGTGAACGGCATTTTTGCGTGCCTGCTCCTGAGCCACCTGCGGTTTCTTGGAGAAGCTGTACACCTTCACCGTCACGCTACCCTGGGTGGCGATATCCGTAGGTTCGACTTCGTAACGCCAGGCGGCTGTCTGGGCGTTTGCTTTTTTCACGTGGCGTTTGGGCAACTGCTGTCCCGACACCAACACTGGGAGCAGGACCAACGCCGTCAACAATAGAATCTGTTTTGCTCTCATATCATCTCCTTGTATTTGTTCTTATTTGTTCCGTACTATTTGATTTGACGCAGCAACATGCCGGGGTAGAGTCCCGATTTGGAGCCCTCGAAAACCGTCACCGTGGGGAGCGATTCGCCACCCTCACCCGCGGCGATTTCATCCATCACGCCATAGCGATTGTCCCAAATCTTACCCTTCTTCTTCGAGACCGTCAGTGTACCTTTACGGACGTAAACCGTGCGGCCCGTCTTCTCGTCCACCTGTTTCTCCAACACCTCGTACTTGTCGCCCGGCTCCAGACCCTCCTTCATGCCGATCGAAGCCGTCAGTTCCGGTTCCACCGTCAGCAATGGGGTCTTTGTCTTGAATACGTCATACTTCTTCTCCAATTTGGCCAATACGGCATCCGTGGCGTTGATCGTGGCGATGCGGACCAATTCGTCGTCCGGTTTCGCGGATTTGGCGAAGATACCCGCTTTCGTGTTGGCCCAGGCGCGCTCCTCGCCGATGTATTTCAATGAAAAGATGTCCGACGCGTGATACTTCTCGGGGTTCGACCAGAGTTCGGCATAGAACCGGTTGGAAATATCTTCATTCCAACGCAACTGGAACAGGTAGGATGTCGTACGGACGTAATACCCCTCGCCGAGCGACATTTCGACACCTATATTGGCTGTCGACGAAACCAAATCACCCCAACCACCGGCACCCAATGCGTCCGCCGTGGCACCCGCCGTGGCTGTGAGGGCCTGAATCTCTTTGACGAGCTCCTCCTTACTCATGTAACGATAGCGCGATACGACCACGAACGTGTTGTTGATCAACTCCTCGCCCGCATCGGCCAACATGCCCATGCCGCGTACCGAGTTGCGGGCCGACTGTACGTCCATCTCCGTGGCGTTGTAGAGTCCGCGCGCTTGAACGAGATCCATCGTGAAAGTACCGTCGCCCGCGACGAACCACTTGTCGAAGAGTTGCTTGGCCACCTGTTGCTCCAACAGATGTTTGTATGCCTGTGCGGCATAGGTCTCCTTGTCGCCCTGGTCGATGATCGTCACCGATTCCGTGTTGCCGTCCGACGTGGCGGCTACAGCCACCACTGCCAGATCCTTCATGAAACTGCCGAATCCGCCCTTCTTTTTCTTCGGTTTGGCACCCGAAGCGGTTTCCGTTTCACCCAACGTGACGGCAACTCGATACGCCTCCTTGTCGGCATCCGTCAGTTCACAAGGAACGAACGTGCGGCAGGGAAGATTGTGGTCGTTGTACTTGTCAGGCATAGGGGCCGTTGTGAACGCGTCGCGAATGATATGACGATACGCCTCGTTCACGTCGCTCATCGAAGATGCGTCGTCCATCATCAACAGATAGAGCGAGTTGCGGCGATAGGTGTCGCTGATCTCTCCCGGTTTGGCCCAAGCGGATTGTACGGCTGCGAGAAGCGCCACTATGGCTAAAAATTGAACTGCTTTTCTCATTTCTAATACATTGTTATACCGGCAAATATAGAAAAAAATCCTTATATACTTTCCCCACCGCTCCCCGAGGGAGCAGGGGACGGTGTGTCCCGCCCTACATTAGATCTTTATACAACGGAGGGACATGGCGTCGCCGACGTAATTGGCGGCATCCACATAAATTATGAGACCTTCTCTGCAGTCGATCTCCCTCGCAGTTATTGTGTTAGCTGCTTCGGCAGCCCAGTAGATTCCAGCGGAAGTCTGATCACCCAGCTGACCATTGGAGTTGGTACGGTCCCCCGGCGCGGGGAGGAGAAAAAAAGCCCCGCTCACCGAGCGGGGCTTTTTTGTTACCCAAAACTACCAGGAGGAGGTTTGTTCGACCCACTTCCAGCCGTCCACCATGACGCCCACGCTCAGCGTACCGCCCGCGCCGGGGGAGATGTCGAACTGGTAGCGCTTGCCGGCACTCATCCTATAATCGCTACTGCCATAGGTGACCGTTTGTACCGGTGTGTTGTCATACCACACGCTCACCCTGGGGCCCGCGTAGCCGCTCGGTGTACGGGTGCCGAAGGTGCCGAAGGCTCCCGTGGTGACTGTGTCGGTGCCGGCACTGTATCTCACCGCAGGGGTCAGACCCACGTTCGGGAGGAGCGTGGCGTGCGTGGCGGTCGCGATGGCTCCCGTGTTGAATTGGCAGGCGCGTCCCTGATCTTCCAGTACCACCCAGAACTTCGTCGGGTCGGGTGTCGGGACTCCGGGGACCGTGATCGTGCTCGCCTGAGTGAGGTTGATCGTCACTTGTGCCGCGATGTTCTTCTCTTTGATGATCATCGGGCTGACGTAGGATGCCCCTTTGAGGAGGGTCGCTTTCTGCCACCACATATTCAGGTTGTTGCTCGCCAACGGCATGTAATATCCCGTCCTGACCGCGTCTGGTTTCAGTGCCGCCTCGATGTTGGTCAGGTTCATAAGCCCGCCTATGGCGTTATAGTTGTCGAACGTTACGTTCGGGTCCTCCGTGACGGCGATCATGGCCCAGCCGGCGGTAGCGTTCTCTTTGTTCGTGTTGACGATACCGTCGTCCTGAAGAATCTCAGGCGATACGATCGAGAAATCCAATGCACCGTTGTAAGCGTCACCCGTGTTCGCATAGTAGAGGCGCATCTGGAAGGGTACCTGGAGTTCGGTGAATGCTGTGCCGGAGGGGGTTTTGATAGCCACGTTGATGGTGGAGTTGATCTCCACGTCGAACGATACCGAGGTGGCCATGCCCTTGTTGTCGTACGCGATCACGGAGATCACGCCGGAACGTTGCGCGTATGCGTTGGCGATCGAAGGAGAGGTGACGGTCAGTGTCCTGGCAGTCATGTCCACCTCGGTACTCCATCCGTCGGGACCGTAGGCGAGAATCGACACGACGTTGGCGCTGGTCGTGAAATCCAACGTTTGGGTCTGGTTAAACTCACTGAACGTGATCGGAGTATCTCCCACCGAAAGTTTGATCAGGTTGTAGCGTGGTACGGAGATCGGGTTGTCCGGGTCGGATGCCAATACGAATGTCACCGAGGCGGGATCGGAAAGGTCGATGCGTGCGAAGAGCGAATCTCCCGGGGCACCCTGCTGGCCTGTGGCCTTCACTTTTTTACCATCTTCGGTCAACAACCACGTTGCCTCGGCGGGAGGTACGGCGACCGTCCAGTAGTACTCCATGTCGGTGTCCTGTTTGATGCCGATCACGGGGGTCGCTCCCGCGGTGCCGCTGGCACGGATCTTCTGCCCGTCGCGGTTCAGGATGAAGGCTGCGCGGGCTGTGCCGACCTTCTGCGTCCAGTAATAGTTCGGGTCCGACGGATTCGACGGATCCTTCGCGATGCCGATCACCGGACACGTACCGTTTTCACCCTCGGCCTTGACGCCCGTGTCGACACCGTCCAGGTACCAGTTGCCGTTGTCGCCGATCTCGAGATCAGAACCGTCAGTGCCGTCCGAACCGCTGCGGCCACGTGCACGTATGCCCGTGTCTTTGCCGCCGACGATCCAGGTGCCGGTGTCGCTGATGACCGGGGTGCTGCCGTTGTAAACCGTTTTGACGCCGCTCACGGAGAAGAGCATGTTGTAGCCGGCGTTGTTGGGAAGGGCCTCGACCGAGACAAGGTGATCTTCCGACAAATGTGAATTGATGATCGTTGTGGCGGCGTCGATGTTGCCGTTGATCTGGTCCATCTGGCTCTGCAGGGCGTCGACCTCCTTTTCGAGTTTGTCCTCGCGACTGTAGAGAATACTCACGTCGTCCTTGTAGCAACCTATGAAAAAGGCACAGGCGAGGAGCGTGATGAAAAATTGAAAATATCTCGTTTTCATGATAAGCTGTTTTTAGGATTCATGTTTTTCAAGATGCATGACTATATGATGCCGTGGCGGCGCAGGTAGGAGGCCGAGGGCGCGTAGAGCAGGTTGTCCTTCTGTCCTTTGCCGTTCAGCTTGAAGATTACCGAAATGCCGGTGTTCCACACGAAACTGTCGCGTGCTTTGGCCACCGTACGGATGCCGTCGAACTTGTTGTTAACGATCCAGATCAGTCCCGAGGTCAGTTGCAAATCCACCACGTTGCCCGTACGGAAACGAAAGGCGAGATCTGTGCCGGCGCCGAAATTGAGTTTGTTCTTCAGCGAGAGGGCGGAGTGTACTCCTGTTTTGTCCTCCACCTTGGGGTTGAACTTTTGAAGGTACACCGCCGGTTGGAGCAGCACGGTGAAGAGATGTTCGCCGTAGTTCTCGATGAAGATGTTGTTCAGGTTGATGTTCAGGTGAGCCCCGATGTTGATCATGCGAATGCGCGAAACGAGATCAGCGTATTTAATTCCGTCGACCGTCGTGGGAGGATAGTACGTCATCGCGTCGGAACCAAGCACGTACTCCTGGGCGTAACGTGGCGATGAGGCTTTGTTGTGTCCGTAGGCGCCGGACAGTGCTACGCCGATCGTCGGGCTGATCTGATATCCCACCCGCAAACCATACAACCCACCGATGTGGGTCTTGTCTTTCGACAGCGAGTTGACGTCGCCGGCGAAGAAGGGAATGCCCAAGTCCGCCTCGATGAACCAGCGCGAGTAGTCGCGGAAGTGTTGCTTCTCGAAAATGATGACCTCCGTGGTGCGCAGCTTGCGAATCACCTCGACAGTGCCTCGCGTTTGCCCGTAAAGGCTCGACAGAGGCGTGCAGATTGCAAGTAGCAACCCAACGGATAACAGTAATTTTTTCATGACATGATAAATTATTGGTTACTCTGTGAGGCGGGGCTACAACGAGTGTGCCAAAATACTCCTCCCCGTGTCGGGGTACCGTAGCAACTCCAATGGTCAGCTGTACGGTCACACCTCCGAAGGCGTCTACTGGACTCTACAAGCCACCTCTACAACGACTGCACTCAGATTCTACTTTGGCATGGGGGTGGATACATCTACGGCCAGTCCCGTCGGACAAGGCTTCCCCCTCCGTTGTATAAAGATCTANNATGTAGGGCGGGACAAGGAGTTCGACGCCGCGAGCGCCCAGTGGGCGGCGGCTTTAGATATGACCCACCCCCAACCCCCGCCTCAGGCGGGGGCTCCTTGATAAGGGGGGACGCGGAAAAGAGGGAGGAGATCCCCGCCCCAAAAACACAAAAGGCAGCCGAAGCTGCCTTTTGTATTAAGTCGATGACTTAATAACATTTTTGTGAATTTTAGAGGGATAGATTTGGAACTTTGCGAAGTTGGGGGCGAGGGCGCGTACTTAGCGTACGTAACCGAGCAAACAACGAACAAAGTGTCGAAGATACCCTATAAAAACACAAAAACCTATTTTTTACCGTCAAAGAACTCTTTGATCTGGTCATTCATCACGACCCCTTCTTTGAACGAATAGGCACCCGTTTTGTCGGACTTCACCATCTTGATCACTTTGGTGAACTGCTTACCGGCACCGGTTTTCAATGTAGCGACTACTTTCTTTGCCATGGTTTTGCGGATTACTTAATTTCACGATGAACGGTCACCTTCTTCATAAACGGGTTGTACTTGCGACGCTCCAGACGATCGGGTGTGTTCTTTTTGTTCTTGGTGGTGATGTAGCGGGACATTCCCGGAACACCGCTCTCCTTTTGTTCCGTGCACTCGAGAATCACCTGCACGCGGTTTCCTTTTTTTGCCATCTGTTAATAGACTTTTTTCGGGGCCACGGCTTCGCGCAACGCTACGGCCAAACCCTTTTTGTTGATTGTTTTGATTCCATTGGCCGTCACTTTGAGGGTGACCCAACGGTTTTCCTCTTCGGACCAAAACCGCTTGCTCTTCAGGTTGGGGCTGAACTTGCGTTTGGTTTTGTGGTGCGAGTGCGAGACGTTGTTTCCCGTCATGGCAGTCTTACCGGTGATTTCACAAACTTTCATACCTTCATGTTTTAGTATACAGGGTGACAAAGATAGGTAAAATAATTAAGATTGCAACCCCCTGTGGCGTAAATATCGAACCGCATCACCCAGTATCGCGATCAGCGAGGTGAGGCAGATGATCGTCAGCCACTGCATACCGGTGAGCGGCGTGGTACGGAACACCGCACCACCCCACTGTGTGATCGCCACCTGTCCCGCGGCGATCAGGGCAAGGATGGCCAGGAATGTGCGGCTGTTGCGCATGTCGTGCCACACGCGATGGTGGTACTCGAACCCGCGGGCGTTGAACATGTTCCAAAACTGAAGGAACACGAACATCGAGAAAAAGATCGTTTGTTGTGTGAGCAGTTCGAGCGCGTTGGGAATCGTGTTATAATGCCACCAGAAGAGCATGCCCAACAGCACAATGACAAACGTGACGCCGCAGGTGAGGATCGTACGCCACATGGGAGGCGTGACGATAAACTCATTCCGCGGCCTCGGCCGTTCGTTCATCACGGCGGGATTGGGCGGCAACGATGCCATCGCAAGGGCTGCCAAAGTGTCCATAATGATATTCACCCACAGGATCTGCACCACCGTGAGGGGCATCTCCGTGCCGATCAACGAACCTACGAACACGACGATAATGGCGGCGAAGTTGATCGTGAGTTGGAACAGCACGAAACGTTGTATGTTGCGGTACAGCGACCGTCCCCACATGACCGCCGACGCGATCGAGGCAAACGAGTCATCCAAAAGCGTGATGTCGCTGGCGTCCTTCGCCACCGAGGTGCCCGTGCCCATCGACAGACCCACGTTCGCGAAATTCAGTGCCGGAGCGTCGTTCGTGCCGTCGCCCGTCACAGCCACCACTTCACCCTGCTGTTGCAGCAGTTGCACGAGACGCTGTTTGTCCAGGGGGCGTGCGCGGGACATGATTTTGAGCGATCCGATACGTTGCAGCGCCTCCTCGTCGCTCATTGCGGCAAACTCCACGCCCGTCATCTCGTTGACGGGTCCGTCAACGGAATCGTCCCACAGGCCGATTCGGCGCGCGATCTCGCGCGCGGTGACGGGCGTGTCGCCGGTGACGATCTTGATGCCGATACCGGCCTTCATGCAGCGTGACACAGCTTCCGGTACGTCCTCACGCACGGGATCCGCAATGGCAGCCACAGCCACAAACAGCAGTTGCGGATTTTGCAACGCCTCGTCGCACGTCTCGGCCGAAGTTTCGGAATAAGCAATCCCCAGTGTACGCATCGCACGATTCTGGAACAGGTGTAGTTGCTGCTCGACGTCGTGTTGCTTCCCGTCATGGAGACACATCGTACGCACGATCTCCGGAGCACCCTTGACGCAAATCAAACGCTTGCCGGTATGGCTTTCGATCAGCGTGGCCATGTATTTACGTTCGGTGGTGAAGGTCATGCGGTCCACCACACGCGCATCTTCGCGCAACGCGGCATAGTCGAATCCCTGCTCTTTCAAGTGCAGCAGCAACGCACCCTCCGTCGGATTACCGATCGGCTCGTCGGCCGCATCGAGGAACGCCGTGGAGTTCGCCGCAATCACCTCGGCCAACAGTGCATCCTCAACGGGCTCATAGCGTACCATATCTTGCACACGCATGCGGTTCTGTGTGAGTGTACCCGTCTTGTCGGTGCAGATCACCGTCACGGCCCCCATCGTCTCGCACGCGTGCATCTTGCGCACGAGGTTGTTGGTCTTCAGCATACGCCGCATCGTCATGGCGAGCGACAGCGTGATACTCATCGGCAATCCCTCCGGCACGGCCATGACGATCAGTGCCACCGAAACCATGAATATGTGCAGTATCTCCTGCGATATATCCACCCATCCGGCATCCGTAAAGTGTCCGGCGAGGAACGCCTTGATCAGCAACGCGATAAAGATGGCGATCGACACCCCCACACCGATACGTCCTATGACGTGCGACAGGCGCGTCAACTGCTTAAACAGCGGCGTGGGTTCGTGGTGTTGGATGGTCGATTGTTCCGTCACGCGGCCCGCTTCCGTGGCGTCACCTACCGCCTCGACGACCATCTGTCCATATCCGTCCACAACCGTCGTGCCGCGCATCACCACATCCGACGGATAGGTCGCATCCTCCTTAAAGTGTGCCGGATCGGTGGTTTTTCCCACTTCGGGCTCTCCGGTGAGGGTCGACTCGTTGACACGCAACGACACGGCTTCCGTCAGTTTACCGTCCGCGGGGATCGTCTCGCCATTCTCGATGAATACCAAGTCGCCCACCACAACGTCACGCCGCGGGATCTCCATCATCGCCCCGTCGCGCATCACCTTCACCGCCACATCGTCATTGACCTGATTCAATCGCTTGAATCGCCGCATCGCATCCAGCTCGAAGAAGAACCCTACCAGTGTAGCGAGAAGGATCGCCACGATAATACCGATCGTTTCGAGAAAGTCGTTCGTGAAGAATCCCATCGCGAGCGACAGTGCGGCAGCGAACAGCAAAATCTGAATGATCGGATCGCGAAACTTTTCGCCCAACAGTTTCCACGCCGAATCGCCTTTGCGGGGCGTGATGAGGTTTGTGCCGTGCTTCTCGCGGCTCTCGATGACTTGTTGCGAGGCCAGTCCTTTGTATTGAGATGTAGTTTTCATAGTCGTGCAATGTGGGTTCTTGTAGTGGCGTCCAGACGGATGGCGATGAATAGCATGATCGTAAACGCGACAAGCGACGAGCCTCCGTAGCTGACGAACGGCAACGGGATTCCCATCACCGGCATCAGGCCCACAGTCATACCGATATTGACCAACAGGTGGAACAGCATGAATGCCGCGACGGAGTAACAATAGATGCGTCCGAACGGCTCCCCCTGGCGTTCACCCATGCGCATCAACCGGAAGATCAGGGCACAGAAAAGTGCCAGTACGGTCATCGACCCGACAAATCCCCACTCCTCACCTGCTGTGCAGAAGATAAAATCGGTATGCTTCTCGGGTACGAATCCGTATTTGATCTGCGTGCCGTTCATGAATCCCTTGCCGAAGAATCCTCCGGACCCGATGGCGATCTTGGCCTGGTTGACGTTGTAGTCCGTCCCGAGGGGATCGCTGACGATACCCAGGAAACTGAGGATGCGATTCTGTTGGTGCGTCTTCAGCACGGAGTTGAAAATATAGTCCGTCGTGGGGATCAGTGCCAACGACACGAAGAACAATCCCATGATCAGATAAATATTGCGCAGGTTCGCCCGGAAGGCATAGACGGCCACCACGACGAGCGAGAGTAGCGTGACGATCAACAGGCATCCGTAGAGGCTCAGCCTCCCTGGTACGACGGCAAACATCGTAAAGTAGAGCAGCAGCGTGCCGAGCGCCAGGGAGGCGAGATAGATCACCCGCGACCGCCACTGTCTGTTCATCATCGCTTCGGACAACGTGCAGATCAGGATCAACATCACAAGCAACGTCATCGGCGTAAAGAGGAACGAGAAGATAAACAGCACGATCGTGACCAGTACCGGTATGAAGAGCCACTTGTTGATCCCCTCGCGATAGAGTACGAACAGCAGCGATGCCAGAACGAGTCCCGATCCGGTGTCGTTTTGCAGAATGATGATAAAAAGGGGCACTATGAGGACCACACCCACTTTGAACAGGTCTCCCGTGCGGTCGATCGAGAAGCTGCCGGTACTCATTACGCGTGCCAGTGCGAGTGCCGTGGCGATCTTCACGAACTCCACCGGTTGCACCCGTATCGGTCCCAACTCGAACCAAGCCTTGGCACCGTTCACCTCGCGACCAAACATCAGCGTGGCAAGCAATGCCGCGATACCCGCTATATAAAAAAAGTAGGCCCATCGGTGGTAGAAACTGGCGTCGATGAGCAGCACGACGATCGCCACACCGGCAGCGATTCCCATCCACATGAGCTGTTTCATGTAGAAGTGCGACATCGAGAAGATCCCCGCCCCACTGTCGTCGTACGACGCGGAGGTAATGAAGACGAACCCGAGACAGACGATCACCGCGTAGAGCAGCACCGTCCAGCCGTCTATCCCCTCGAAAAGCCTTCCTATGCCGTTGTTCTTCATTTGTCGTACACGGGATAATAGATCCGTTTCTGTTTGATCATATCGACCAGCCACGGGCGTTTGACCGTGTCGGTGAGGTATTGCTCCTCGATCAGGCTGGCGATCGGCGCTGCCATCGAGGCACCGAAACCACCGTTCTCCACGTATACCGATATGGCGATGCGGGGATTGTCCTTCGGCGCGAACGAGAGGAATGTCGAGTGATCCTGCCCGTGCGGGTTTTGCGCCGTACCTGTCTTGCCGCACACGTCCAGTCCGGGCAGGAACGCCACTCCCGACGTGCCACCCGCCTCATGCACTCCCTGCCACATGCCTTGTACGATGGGTTCGAAATGTTTCGGGCTCACCTTTGTATAGTGACGCTCGTAGAAACGCCTGTCGAGCGAATCCTGCCCTTCGACCGATCGCACGATATGCGGAATGTAATAATATCCCCGGTTGGCGACGATGGCCGCCAGGTTGGCCATTTGCAACGGCGTGCATCCCAACTCACCCTGACCGATAGAAAGAGAAAGAAGCGTCAATGCGTTCCATGATTTGCGGTAGCGTTTGTCGTAGAACTCCTTATCGGGAATATATCCGTTGCCTTCGCCGAGGAAGTCGGAGTCGAGTTTGCGTCCGAAGCCGAAACTCCGGACATACTCTTTCCACACCTCGAAACCGTTTTGCGAACCGCCATATTTGGGGTTTTCAAGGATGTTGCGGAAGACGTAGCAGAAGTATGCGTTGCACGACGTGGCGACGGCGAACCGCAGGTCGAGCGGTGAGTCGTGGCTGTGGCACTTCACCCGTTGGCGTCCCACCTGGTACCCCTCATGGCACACGTACCGCTGCCCGGGATGCAACACACCCTCCTCCAGTCCGATCAATCCCTGTACGAGTTTGAACGTCGATCCCGGTGGATAGCGTGCACTGACGGAACGGTTGAACAACGGATTGCGTTTGTTGCGCAGCAGCTCCATGTAGTGATTGCCGCGTTCGCGCCCCACAAGTTCGTCGGGATCGTACGTGGGTGACGATACCATGACGAGGATCTCTCCCGTCGAAGGTTCGATCGCCACCACGGCACCGACCTTGCCCGCCATTAACTCCTCGGCAAAGAGTTGCAATTCAGCGTCGATGGTGCAGACAATCGAGCGTCCGGGTACCGGCAGGGAATCGAATCCGCCGTTCTCGTAGGATTGCTGTATGGTGCCGTGCGCGTCGACCTCCGATATTTTCACCCCCTTTTTACCACGCAACTCCTCCTCGTAGGCGGACTCCACGCCGCTCATACCGACATACTCACCGGCACGGTACGACGGATAACGCTTGATCATATCGGGATTCACCTCACCCACGTATCCCAACAGATTACCGCCCACCTTGCGGGGGTATTGCCGCACGGTACGGTAGATGGTGTAGAATCCGTCGAAATTGCACTCGTCGAAACGGAGTTTGTCCTCCTTGGACATGTATCCCATCACCATGTGGGGGGTACGGGAGTGCATGCGTGCATCGGCGAGTCTCCGGGTGAGGATACCGGAGTCTATACCCGTCACACCGCAAAATCGCAACGTATCGAATCCATCGGGATTCAGGTCGCGATAGACTACCATCAAGTCATAGCACTCGCGGCTCTGCACGAGGAACTCCCCGTGACGATCGAACACTTCGCCGCGCGAGGGGTACTGTACCTCGTGACGAAGCGTGTTGCCGCGTGCGATATCGGCATAGCGCCGGTCAATAAGTTGGAGGTACGCCACGCGGAGGGCGATCACACCGAAAACAATCAGCACGACCACCTGCAATGTCCGCATACGGGCCACTCCATCGACCTGTCGACTCATTTCTTGTGTGGTTTCATGGTGAATATTTGCGCGATGGGCCAGATGAACAGTACCGATACGGTGCCGCTGATGATGAGCCGCAGGAGCGTTTGCCAGATTTGCGACCACGAGAGTGCCTCGAAGACGAAGAACGTAAGGTGGTGCAGGGCGACCATGGCGATGACGTAGCGCACGAACACCGTACGTCCGAGACGCACGGGCGACGGAATGCCTCCCTCACGGATCACATCGCGTCCCGTCACACCGATGATGGCGCGCAGCAACGGTATGCGTATCACGGCCAGGGGCAGCGTGGCGATGGTGTTGATCCCGGCGGTGCCCATCGTCCAGTCCATCACGATACCGAGCCCCAATGCGTACGCGAGCACACTGACGGGCAGCACCTCGATGGGCAGCAGCAGCAGGAACGCCACGTATACCAACGGGCATAGGTAGATGCTGATACTGAGGTTATCCAGCAGCAGCGTCTGCAGCAGTACGAGTGCCACGAACAGGATGACGTATCGACCGGTTCTCTGCATGGTTATAGGGTTCCTCTTCTATAAGTTTCGAGGCGGCGCACCTCCTCGGCATCGCTGTTGCTGACAAGGATGACGTCCGTGAGTCCCGACACGTCGACCGCCAGGCGTATCTCCACATCGTACGACATCTGGTTTTCGGACAATTCATAACGTTCCACATAACCGATCAGTATGTCGGCGGGGAAGTATTGCGAAAAACCTGTCGACACGACCGCATCACCCACCTGTATCTCGGCATATTTCGAGAGCTCCTTCATCCGCACGTGATAGCGATCGCTGCCATCCCAATAAATGGACCCGAAGTAGTTGCTGCCCGAGATCTTGCCGCTGGCGCGGAACGACGTGTTGAGGATCGAAAGCACCACAGCGTGGCGTGACGATGCGGCGGAGACGTACCCCACCATCGCACCATCGGGAGACAACACCCCCATCCCTTCCGTCACCCCGTCACGTGTGCCACGGTCGAGCGTCATGAAGTTATGCGTTCTGTTGATCGAATTGGCCACGATTCGCGCGGCGGCGAACGCGTACGGCATGCCTGCCGTATCACGCAATAGCGTGTCACGCTGTTGCAGGTCGTGCAACAGCGAGTCGCGTTCGCCGCCGCGCAACTGCCACCGATAATGGGCCAGAGTTGTCTCAAGAACCGTGATACGTGACACCAGACGATCGTTTTCGCTGCGCAAGGAGAAATACCCCCGGATTTCCGAAAACACACCCTGTAAGCCGCCGAGCATGTGGTTGGAGGTGGTCAGGAGGCGTGCACGCGTATAGCTCGACGAGTGCGCGTAATATCCGATCGCGATGGCTTCGAGGAGAATGAAGAGCGCCACGACATACGTTCTACGCAGAAATTCGATCAGTTTGTGCATCGGCACAAAGGTAATATTTTTCTCATTATATTACCGTCCCTCGAGGGCGTAAACTATAAATTTTACTTATAGATTTTAGAAATTCTATAAGGTTTTACTTATAATTTTGTGAAATCCGCGCGAGCTACTTCATCCGGATTTTTTCAATCGGACTCGGCCGGATTAGCGACTTTCGAACCGAAGCAACGGAGCCGCTTACTCCTCCCCGCGACGGGGTATCGTTGGAATACCGATGGTCAGATGTACAACCAGACTTCCACCGGGCACTACTGGGCTTGTCAGGCAACTTCTGAAATAACGGTGCAAAGGTTCTACTTCGATTCCACAGAATTCAATACGCCTGAGGCTAATGTCGGTAACCCCGGGACCGCTATCACCCTCCGTTGTATAAAGATCNNCTAATGTAGGGCGGGACAAGAAAACTTATTTCATCAGGAAGGAGAAGCGGTTGATATTTTTCAACGCTATACCGGTACCCCTCGCGATGGCACGGAGCGGATCCTCGGCAATGTGGAACGGAATGCCCGTTTTGGTATGGAGACGTTTGTCGAGACCCTTGATCAATGCACCGCCGCCAGCAAGATGAATACCGTTCTTGACAATATCGGCATACAGCTCGGGAGGCATCGTTTCGAGGACCGTCATCAACGCGGCATCCAACTTGGCAAGTGATTTTTCAAGCGCATACGCGATCTCACCATAGCTCAGAGACACGGTACGTGGCAATGCAGTCAGCATGTCGGGACCGGTGAGGACGTAATCGCCCGGATCTTCGTCGAGTTCCATAGTCGCGGCACCGATCGAGCACTTGATCGCCTCGGCGGTACGTTCTCCCACACGAATATTGTGTTGCTGGCGGATGTAACTCTGAATGTCGCTCGTGAAGACGTCGCCCGCCACATTGATCGACTCCGAACAGACGATGCCACCCAACGAAATACAGGCGATCTCCGTGGTACCGCCACCGATGTCGATGACCATATTCCCCTCGGGAGCCTCGACGTCCAGCCCGGCACCGAGCGCCGCGGCCATCGGTTCGTAGATCATGAATACCTCGCGTCCCCCGGCATGCTCCACCGAATCTCGCACGGCACGGATCTCTACGTTCGTCGATCCAGACGGGATGCACACCACCATCCGGAGCGTCGGCGCAAAAAGATTTCCCGACGACTTGACCTTCTTGATCATCCCCCTCAGCATGAGCTCCGTGGCATTGAAATCGGCAATCACGCCATCCTTCAGCGGACGGATGGTCTTCATGTTGGGATTGGTCTTCTCGTGCATCTGGCGTGCCTGCGTGCCGATAGCAACCAGTTTGCCCGTGTGCACGTCCAACGCGACGATCGAGGGTTCATCCACGACGACCTTGCCGTTGTGAATGATCAACGTGTTCGCCGTGCCCAGATCAATGGCCAGCTCCTGAGTGAGTGAAAAAAGTCCCATAATATTCTGCTTCTGTAACTTAACGTACAAAGATACGAATTTTTATTTTCTTTTTTATACCTTTGGTCTCATGAATTTCAAAATAAAACGCGGGGCGAAGTGTGCCGTTGTCGGATACGGCAGCTGGGCAACCGCACTGGCCAAACTATTGGCCGAAAACGGGGTCTGTGCCTCGTGGTGGGTGGGCAACACGCAGGTCCTCGAAAGTCTCCGCTCCACGGGACACAACTGTCGTTACCTGAACGACTTAACCATGGACACGTCACGCATCACGTTGAGTGACAACCTCGATCTGGTTGTATCCCAAGCCGACGTTATCCTGCTCGCCGCACCGTCGGCATACCTCGAACAGACGCTCGCATCGATGACCATGTCGTTACAAGATAAATTCGTCGTGTCGGCCATCAAGGGTATTGTGCCACACGAACTTACGACCGTCATCGAGTACGTCAAAAATCACCACGGACTGAATCCCGATCAACTCGGGGTCATCACCGGACCATCGCATGCCGAGGAGGTCGCTGTCGAAAAACTATCCTACCTCACGGTCGTCTCCACCGATCTGGAAAATGCACACACGTTGGGCGAAATGTTCGCCACGCCCTATATCCACCTCTCCTACTCGACCGATCTGTATGGCATCGAATACGCGGCGGTGCTGAAAAATATCTATGCCATCGCCGTGGGTATCGCCGTGGGACTCGGATATGGAGACAATTTCCTCGCCGTGCTGATTTCGAACAGCGCGTTGGAGATGACACGTCTGTTGCGTGACGGGTTGCCGGACAAACAGCGCGAGACATGTGCCTCCGCGTACCTCGGCGATCTGCTCGTCACCTGTTACTCAGAGTACAGCCGCAACCGGCGGCTCGGACAACTCGTTGGCCGCGGGCTCTCGGCAAGCGAAGCACTTGACGAGATGACCCAAGTAGCCGAAGGATACTTCGCAGCCGGGTGCGTACGATACATCTATGAGAGATACAGCATACCGATGCCGATCGCCGAGATGGTGCATCGCGTGCTGCATACCGATGCCGACGCCCGTGAAGCGATGCAGGAACTCACCGCCAAATTGATTTAACTCAATCCCAACATCTCATGTTCGAGAGCGACATCACAATACCGGAACCGTTGCGCGATCAAGCGTGTGACGCCAATCGACGTCTCTACGATCCTTCGATGGAGATGACTGGATGGCTTGATCCCACGATTTTCAAGACGGGGATCGACCGCATCAAAACCGAAGCACGACGACTGCAATCACTCGCCGACGTAGTGGTATGTGTCGGTATCGGGGGGTCGTACCTTGGCACAAGGGCCATATACGAAGCCCTCGGCGGCGGGAATGAGGATCTGTTCAACCCCGAAGGGGTTGTTTCGGGCCCCCAGGGGGGGGGGCTGGGGCCCGAAAAAGAGGATGAAAAGAGTTCCGATTTTGTGGAGTTTAATCGAAAAATCCTTTTCGCAGGACACAACCTCTCCGAAACCTACATGCGGCAACTGCTGCGCACGTTACGCGACAAAAATTTCGCCCTGATCGTGATCTCGAAATCGGGTACGACGCTCGAACCTGCAATCGCGTTCCGTATCCTGCGCACGGAGCTCGAACGGCGTCACGGACGTGAAGGTGCAGCGGAACGTACCGTCGCCATCACCGACGCATGCCGCGGGGCACTCAAAACGCTGGCCGATCGCGAGGGTTACACTACCTTCACGATTCCGGATGACGTCGGGGGACGATTCTCCGTATTGACACCCGTAGGACTGTTGCCGTTGGCCGTGGCGGATGTCGATATAGATGCCCTGATGGAGGGGGCCGTGGCGATGGAACGACGGACGGCTGCTTCCACGGGATTCGACAAGAATCCCGCGGCTCAATATGCCGCCATTCGCAATCTACTATACGGACAGGGCAAGAAGATAGAGATCTTAACCTCGTACGAACCTTCGTTGCACTACCTTTGCGAATGGTGGAAGCAGCTGTTCGGCGAGAGTGAGGGGAAGCAACACATGGGCATTTTCCCAGCCTCGACGACCTTCACGACGGATCTACACTCCCTGGGACAGTGGATTCAGGAAGGGGAGCGAACGATCTTTGAAACCGCTCTTTGTGTTGAAAGCACGCCATCTTTCGCTGCGCCTTGCTCTTCGTCGGGGAGAGGTACCTCTTGTACATCACCCCTCCTCATCGCTACGCCACAGCAAAATCTGACGCACTTTGAACACAAAGACGCACTGTTTGATCACAAGGGTACGCTAAAAGACGTTTCCGAAAGCTGTTCGCAATCAAAGTTGAGCGAAGATATTTTGTGCTCAAATTGCGGCAGATTTGGCTCCAACGCGGCGACAAGTCAAGGGGATGTACATGACGTACCTCCCCTTGATGCGAAGCAAGACGGAGTCGAAGCTATCGTGATTTCAGCGCAAAATGAAGATATTGATGGTCTGAACTACCTGGCCGGGAAATCCCTATCCGAAATCAATCGCATCGCGGAACGTGGCGTGACGATGGCACACAAAGAGGGCGGGGTACCCGTGCTATGCATCGAGATACCCCGCCTTGACGCCCGATCGCTCGGGGAGTTGATCTATTTCTTTGAAAAATCGTGTGCCATCAGTGCCCTGTTGCTCGGCGTGAATCCTTTCGACCAGCCAGGTGTCGAAGCGTACAAAAAGCACCTCACCACCCTCTTACGACAGTAACCGCCCCTGACCCCGACCGCTCCTTTTTACAGGAAGCGCACCTCGGCACCACGCGTAGCGGCAGTCGAGTAAGGCGTAGCATCATCAATTACGCCCGCGGGGATCACACCCGATGCAAACGAAGATTTGTTGGTCGCGTCGTCCGTCGCGGTCATTACCATCGTCGCAGCAGCGTCCGTAGACTCGAAAGTCACTTTCGACACACCCGAAACCGTATAGCTATGCGCCCACGCCTGTCCGTCGGAATAAGTGCCCGAAAGTGTCGTTCCATCGAACGAGTAGGTGCCCGTGTATTTCGTGAAGGGGCCCGTAATATCCTGATACAGCTCGAAACCACCGTCCGTGTTGAACTTCACATACACATCCTTCGGCATCTCGGACGTCGCACCACCGATCTCCCACTGGGTCATGTGCCAACCGTACACATCAGCAGCATCTCCGCAATCGGAGCCCTCACATTCCGTTTCTTTCGGGGGACACCCCGCCAACATCAATCCTACAAATAAAAACGCCAACAGGCTAACTATCTTTTTCATACATTTACTGTTATAGACTCACAAGGTTAGTGAAAGATTTTTAATTTTCAAAATTTTTGTTCATCTTCTTCTCCCCGCGGCGGGGTACCGTCATCCAGACGATGCTCGGTTACACGATCAGACTATCCGTGGAATTTACTGGACAACAGAAGCCGCCTTTGAAACAAACGTGCATTACGTTTATTTCCCTGCCGGCGGCACGTATATAACGCCTACGGCTAATGTCGGCAACGCCAGGCCCTTCCGTTGTGTAAAGATCTAATGTAGGGCGGGACAAGGAGGGCGACGCCGAAGGCGCCGCTTTTTCTTTCAACCTTTTGGTGTCAAAAGGTTGAGCCAAAAGCCACCCGAGGCGGGGAAAGCCTTTGTTTAGCAGCGGGGATCTTGCCGCCCAAAGGGCGGCGCCAATGCGCGCTTCGCGCGGCGGAAACG
>DBDB01000009.1 GCA_002293345.1 Alistipes sp. UBA943 | reverse complement strand
GGGAGGGGGTGGTAGGGGGAGGGTGTCCCTCCCCAGCAATAATTAAGCTTTTTTCCAAAAAAGCGACGGTGGGGTCTTAGGGAAGTAAAAGCGGCGGTCTTGAAAAAGAAAAGGAAAAGTGTATCTTTGTAGGACATGGTTGAGTCGAAGATATTTGAAGGGTTGAATCCCGCGCAGCGTGACGCGGTACGCGGGTACCAGGGGGCGTCGTTGATCATTGCAGGGGCGGGGTCGGGCAAAACGCGTGTGTTGACGTCGCGAATCGCCTACATGATCGAGCAGGGGGTGGAACCGCAGCAGATCCTCGCCCTCACGTTCACCAATAAAGCCGCCGCACAGATGCGTGAACGAATCACCGCAATGGTGGGCGAACGGAGTCGATTCATCCGTATGGGTACGTTCCACTCGGTATTCGCACGCATCTTGCGCGAGAATGTCGACCGGATCGGATATCCGCAGAGTTTCACGATTTACGAGCCGTCGGACTGTCGCAACCTGATCCGCCAGCTACTCAAAGAGGCATCGCTCGATGAAGATAAATACAAACCGGCGATGATCCTGTCGCGTATCTCGCAGGCAAAGAACAATTTATTGACCCCGGCGTCCTACCTGGCGAACGATTCGGTGTTGGCAGAAGATCGACGCATGCAGATACCACAATTCGCACACGTGTACGACGCCTATTGCAAACGCTGCAAGCAGAACGGGGCGATGGATTTCGACGACCTGCTGTTGCAGACGAACATCCTGTTGCGCGATGCGCCGGACGTGTTGGCACGCTATCAGGAGCAGTTCAAGTATGTGTTGGTGGATGAGTATCAGGACACAAATTACGCCCAGTATGTGATCATTCGCCGCCTGTCGGCACTGCACGGAAATGTGTGTGTGGTGGGTGACGATGCACAATCCATCTACTCGTTCCGCGGGGCGAAGATCGAGAATATCCTCACCTTCCGCAAAGATTATCCAAAAGCGAAAACATTCAAACTCGAACAGAATTACCGTTCCACACGTACGATCGTCGATGCGGCAAATTCGGTCATCGCACGCAACACGCGTCGGTTGGAAAAGGAGTGTTTCTCGGAGGGCGATGCGGGGGAGAAGATACGTATTCTGCGTGCATATACCGACCGCGAGGAGGCCGAGATGGTGGTGAAGGATCTGCGCGACAGGATCCGCACGTCGGGTGACGCGTGGAACGAGGCGGCGATCCTCTATCGGACGAACCACCAATCGCTGGTGATGGAGGATGCGTTGCGTCACAAGGGAATCCCGTATCGAATCTACAAGGGAAGTTCGTTCTACGACCACAAGGAGATCAAGGATCTGTTGGCCTATATCCGCCTGATCGTCAATCCGCTGGACGATGAGGCGTTTCGCCGAATCGTTAACTATCCCGCACGCGGGATAGGCGACACGAGTGTGGAGCGGATCGACGGTCTGGCACGCGAACGCGGCGTGTCGATGTGGGAGGCGGTCGACGGGTTGGTCGAGGAGCGTGTCGTGAGTGCGGTGCAGAAGGCGATCGCGCGCAAGGTGATGGATTTCGTACGGCTGATCCGCGAACTGTCGCAACTCCGTACCGAGATGGGTCTCTATGAAGCGGGGCACGAGATCGCCATACGTTCCGGCATCCTGGATGCGTACAAAAAAGAGAATACGCCCGAGGCGGCGAGTGCCCTCGAAAATATCGAGGAGCTGTTGAACTCGATGCAGTTGTTCAATGAGCAGGTGGAGGCGCAGATCCGCAACGGTGAACGCGATGGGAGTGATCGTGCGACGTTGGAGGAGTGGTTGCAGACGGTGATGCTCACCACGGATCAAGATAAAGCCGATGAGGAGGCCGATCCGAATGGCAAAGTGACCCTCATGACCGTACACTCGGCCAAGGGACTGGAGTATAAGTATGTCTATATCGTGGGTCTGGAGGAGAATCTGTTCCCGTCGCAACGTGCCGTCGAGACGGGGGGCATCGAAGAGGAACGACGTCTCTTCTACGTGGCGTTGACACGTGCCAAGAGCGTCGCGACATTGTCCTATGCCGAGACACGTTTCAAGTGGGGCAGCATGGAGTTTTCGCGTCCGAGTTGCTTCCTGCGCGAGATCGACACGCGGCATCTGGATATCACCCTGTCGAGTGAGGAGGATGAGGATATGCTGCCCAAGCAGACGCGTGATCGCGGGGCATCCAAACCGGGCGGTGCGACGGCACTGGACGAACTCCGCCGCCGTTTCGACTACCGTTTCAAACAGAAGGCGAATGAGGAACCGTTGGGTAAATCCCGCACCCTCGTCACGCCGTCGTCCATCTCTCCGACACGCCAAAAACTCACCGCAATCGTATCACCCGTCTTGCAGAGTCATACCCCCGTCGCAGAGAGTGATTACAAGGAGGGGGACGTGGTGACCCACATGAAGTTCGGTCGCGGTACCATACGGAATATCGAGAAACTCGCCGCGGATCACAAACTCACGATCGAGTTCGACGATTACGGTACCAAAACGCTCCTCGAAAAGTTCGCCAAACTCGTAAAACCATGACCCTGAAAGAGCGATATGCCGGTGTATTGACCTGGTTCGAGGCGAACATGCCTGTGGCCGAGAGCGAGTTGCGGTACGAATCGCCATGGGGCCTATTGGCTGCCGTGATGTTGTCCGCACAGTGTACCGACAAGCGTGTCAATATGATCACCCCGGCCCTCTTGGAGGCATTTCCCTCCCCCGCCGCGATGGCTCAATCGTCACCCGAGGAGGTGTTCAAGTACATCAAGAGCGTCTCCTACCCCAACGCCAAGTCGCGACACTTGTACGAAACGGCACGCATGCTGTGTGACGAGTTTGGGGGCGAAGTGCCGTCGGATCTGGATGCCCTGCAACGACTGCCCGGTGTGGGACGCAAGACGGCCAACGTGCTGGGTGCCGTGCTGTGGAACGCTCCCGTGATGCCTGTCGATACACATGTGTTCCGTGTCGCGAACCGTATCGGGCTGACGAACCGCTCCAAAACCCCGCTTCAAACCGAGAAAACCTTATCTCGACATATCCCTGCGGAGTTGCTCCCCAAAGCCCACCATTGGCTGATCCTTCACGGGCGTTACGTCTGCACGGCCCGCAACCCAAAATGTGCCACCTGTGGATTGACGCCTTGGTGCAGGTACTTTTCTCTTTGACTCCAACTGTTCGATTTCATACGCAACTGTCGCTTTCTTAGAAGAAAGTTTATTATAGTTGGGGGGGATTCTCCCTCCCCCTTACGAATCCCCTCCCGCAAGCAGGGGCTTTGCCCCTGCTTGACAGCGACTTTGTCGCTGATCCCCGCCGCGCAGAGCGACGACGCTCAAATGGAATCCCCCCTTATCAAGGGGCCCCTCCTGGGAGGGGCAGGGGTGGGACAAACTTAGCCGCTGACCCCAGCGGCAGGGATGGCAGGTACGAGCATAGTCGTCTCTAACGACTACGGTATGCGCATTTAGGACTCGGGCGTTAAACGCCCGAAAACCCGTTTTAGCGCCCTTCGGGCGGTTTGTCCTCGCGACAACAAATCGCGAGCCTCGAAGAGGCTGTGGGCGAAAACTAAAACGATGCGTTGAACTCGTTCATAAGCAGCGATTTGGTTTTTGAACACGGAACTTCCAACGGAAGTCGCGATTGGTGGAGCGCAAATTAGGGAAGACGTATTCTAAGTACGAAGTACTTTTGAAAGTTTTTGGTGCCGCTTTTCTCAAAAAGCGGCAGTTGTGTCAAAAAAAGTTATCTTTGCGGAGATGAACCCAATCGAAGACCTTCGCAAGTTATTGGAAGTGCCGTCACAAAAGATCGTGATCGTGGCACATATCAATCCCGATGGCGATGCCGTGGGATCGTCGTTGGCATGGCGTGAGGCGTTGACGGGAATGGGTAAAGATCACCGCGTGACGTGTGTCGTGCCGAACAAATACCCCTATTTTCTGGATTGGATGACCGGTATCGAGTCGTTGACGATCTTCAAAGGCGACGAAACGGGCATCGCGCGACGTGCCATCGAAGAGGCCGATCTGATCTTTTTTCTCGATTTCAATTCCGTGGCACGGTTGGAGGAACTGGGCGAATTGTTGGTGTCGAACACACGTGCAAAACGTATCCTGATAGACCATCATCTGTCGCCCGCCGAGGGTTTCGATGTGGTTTTTTCAGACCCCAAAGCATCCAGCACGTCGTTTTTGGTCTATGACATTATCGAAAAACTGTGGGGGGTCGGGGTGATTACACGCACGATTGCCGAGTCGCTGTACGTCGGCATGATGACCGACACGGGGAACTTCTCGTTCTCCTATTTGACACCGGAGTTGTATCGTTCTGTGGCCGTTCTTGCGGAGACGGGTATCGACATTCCCGCGATCCATAACAGTGTCTACAACGGCTATACGGTGGGACGTGCCCGGCTGTTCGGTTACGCCATCAATCGCAAAATGGAGATTCTGCATAACGGCACGGTGGCATATATGTCCCTTTTGGAGGGCGAGATGCGTCGCTATCAGTTCCAACCCGGTGACAGCGAAGGGTTCGTGAACTATCCGCTGACGATCAAGACGATGAAATTCTCCGCCATTTTCATCGAACATCGCAAGTTTATCCGTATATCGTTACGTTCGCGTGGGGAAGTGGATGTGGATCTGTTTGCACGTAAATATTTCGAGGGTGGCGGTCACCACAACGCCGCCGGTGGCAAATCCTTCAAAACAATGGACGAAACGATCGCCTATTTCAAAACATCCCTCGCCGAATTTATCGCCGAAGGACATCTGTAATATCTCCTTCTTTTTCTTTTTTTTAAGACCGCCGCTTTTTGGTGAAAAGGCATCGTAACGATGCGAAGACTCCCGCCCCTTCGGGGCATCAGAGGCAGGGGATAC
>DBDB01000075.1 GCA_002293345.1 Alistipes sp. UBA943 | reverse complement strand
ACCAACTGAGCTATTTCCGCAAATGTGTTCCGTATCCGCAAGGTCACACAATAACCATTTTCCGCGGATGGTGAGTGCAAAGGTAGACATAATTCTAAATTTCACAAATTTTTGGGATGAAATTTTATCTACACCCTGAAAACTGCTTGCTCTCCATCCTTGGGCGGTGTTTCCCACCCTACATTAGATCTTTACACAACGGATGGAGAAGACGTACCAGACGACACTGGTACTCGTATCGAACGCCGTGGAACTGAAATACAACCGTCGTGCAAGCGTCGTAGACGTCGCCTGCCAAGACCAGTAGAACCCGTAGAACGTCTGATCGTACAGCTGACCAACGGCGTCGTCACGGTACCCCGGCGCGGGGAGGAGAATTGGTTTTTATGGACGATTGCGTAAAAACTGTATCTTTGTCCCCATGAAACGAGTTGTATTACCGATTTTGTTGATGTTGTGTGTGTGCGCAAAGGCACGCGAGGTGACGAAATGGCGTGACGGATGGCAGTTTTCGTACCGTCACGAGGGCAGCACGGACGCCGCACGGGCGGTGCGGATCCCTCACACGTGGAATCTCGATGCGCTGGCCCCGAATCCCACCTATTTACGAACCACGGGCGATTATCAGCGTAAGTTCGATGTGCCGCAGGAGTGGACCGACAGGCGGTTGTTCGTGAAGTTCCACGGGGTCGAGACAACGGCACAGGTGTTTGTCAATGGAAAATTTGTGGGGGAGCATCGTGGCGGATCGACGGCGTTTGCGTTCGAGATCACGGATTTCGTCCGTTTCGGTACGGAGAACCGGCTGCGTGTCGCGGTGAGTAACTCACTCACAGACAGTGTGTTGCCCCTGTCTGCACTGCACAATGTCTATGGCGGTATCTACCGCGATGTGGAACTGATCGTTACGAACGCATCGGCCATTTCGCCCCTCTATTTGGGTACGGACGGAGTGATCGTGCGACAGAAAACCGTGACGGAGGAGCGTGTCGAGGGGACGGTGGAGGCACACCTAACCTCGCGGGGTGAAACGTCGTGTCGATTGACACTCGAAATGACAGACACAGAGGGAGTTGCAGTGGTGTCGAAAGTGGCACGGGTGCGGGTTGACGGTCAAAATCCTGTGACACAGTCGTTCGCGATCGAGCGTCCGCGACTGTGGAGTCCGCAATCGCCTCAGCTATACACAGTTAAGGTTACGGTGGAGAGCGAATTGTCAAACGACGAGGTGACCCTCACAACGGGATTCCGCAGCATCTCCATCACCCCGACGCAGAAACTGGCACTGAATGGCGAAGCGGTCGACGTACATGGAGTTGCGTTGCGTTACGACCGTGTGGGTATTGGCAACGCATTGACAGACAAGGATATAGCGGATGATTTCGCGGTCGTGCGTGAGGTGAATGCCAATGCGTTGCGTTCCCCCTCGGGACCCCATGCACAGCAACTGTACGATCTGTGTGACGAAGCCGGAGTAATGGTGTGGATCGACCTGCCATTCTCGCGCGCCCCGTTTTTGAGTGACATTTCTTATATCCCGACGCCCGGATTCGAGGAGAACGGACGCCAACAGTTGCGTGAGATCATCGCACAAAACATGCACCATCCGTCGGTCGTTATGTGGGGTATTTTCGACCGTATCTGGATGCGTGGGCCCGACCCGGTGCCATATATCGAGACGCTGAACGAACTGGCGCATAAGTTGGATCCGTCACGTCCGACGGTGGCATGCAGCGACCAGGACGGGGTATTAAATACCGTGACGGATCTGATCGTGTGGTCTCAGAAAGTGGGATGGGACGAGGGTGCGACGGAGGACCTGACGTTGTGGCTGGAGCAATTGGGACGCAACTGGACACACCTCCGTTCGGGGATCACGTACAGCGTGCCGAGCGGGATGAACGAGACGCGTCAGACACGGTTCCACGGGGCGTACATCGAGCAACTGGAACGCGACACGTTGCTTTGGGGCGTGTGGGTGGATCTGTTCGATTTCGGTGCGGCGCGCAGGATTGACACGCCCGACGGGGTGGAGACGACGGGACTGGTTACGTTCGACCGCCGTCACCGCAAGGAGGCATTCACGCGCTATCAAAATTGGTGGACACCCGAACTGTTTCGATAGATCATGACGATCCTTCCGCTCACTTATCTGGGTTCCGTGTCCTACTTTGCGGCGGTGTCGCGAGGGGATGCGGTCGTCGATCTGGGGGAGCATTTCGTGAAACGTTCGGAGAGGAACAGGACGCGAATTTTGGGCAGCGACGGTATTGAGGAGTTGTCGGTTCATGTGCAACGTGCCAACCATCCCCGAACCCCGATGCGAGACGTGCGTATCGACTACTCCAAGCGTTGGCAGCACCGACATGCCGGGGCGCTCGTCTCGGCGTACGCACATGCACCCTATTTCGATCACTATTGGGACGGGTTGCGGCCGTTTTATGAACGGCGATATGAGTTTTTGGTCGATTACAACCTGGCCCTGTTGGAGACTCTTTGCAGAGCGCTGAAAATCGACATGCCGCGACTCTCCGAATCCTACCTCCACGCCTCGCCGAACGACACGGACATGCGTCCGAAATTGCTCCACGTGGAGCAATCGGCAATACAACCCTACGTACAGGTTTTTGCCGACCGGATGGCGTTCGTGCCTAATTTGTCGGTTGTGGATCTGTTGTTTGCGGAGGGGCCGGAGTCCAGTCGCCATTGGCTTTGATCAACTCCACCAATTTATCCAACGCCTCGGCCTGCGGGATGTTACGCTCGACCACCTCACGACCCTTGTAGAGCGTGATGTGTCCCGGTGCCGCACCGACGTACCCGTAATCCGCATCGGCCATTTCACCCGGACCGTTGACGATACAACCCATCACACCGATACGTATCTTCAGGTGCGACGTGCGTGCCTTGATCGCCGCCAGCGTCCCTTGAATGTCGTACAGCGTGCGCCCGCAACTCGGGCAGGCGATGTACTCCGTGCGGGTGATCTTGACCCGTGCCGCTTGGAGAATGCCGTCCTCGATGGTGCGGATCTGTTCGGGTGTCAGGTGGGGGGCGATGAGGTGTATCTCCTTCGTTTGGCCGTCCAGCAACGGGCCACCCAGATCCGCCGCCGCTTTGATCGCCACGGTCTCGATATCCGTATCGTCATAACTCGCCGGAATCGGTTTCGCACAGTGTTCCGCGAGGAGTCGCCCGACAGGGACTTCATGTTCGGGATCTTCGGTCAACGACACGCGTATCGTGTCACCGATCCCCTCCCGCAACAGCACACCGATCCCCACGGCACTCTTGATGCGTCCGTCCAACCCGTCGCCGGCCTCGGTCACACCCAAATGGATGGGATATGTCATGCATCCGGGGGTGCTTGCTTGGGCGGGAGCCTCGGCCATGGTATCGACTAAGAGTCGATACGCCGCGACCATCACCCGGACGTTACTCGACTTCATCGACACGACCACCTGATCGAAATCGTGGTCGCGGCAGAGTTCGAGGAACTCCATGGCCGAGGCGACCATGCCTTCGGGGGTGTCACCGTATCGGTCGAAGATGCGTTGGGCGAGGGATCCGTGGTTGACACCGATGCGTATCGCCACCCCGCGTTCGCGACACTGCTCGATCAACGCCGGAAATTTCACGATGTCATAGTTCCCCGGATTGATACGCACCTTGTCCACGTACCGTGCGGCGATGGAGGCCAGTTCCGGTGCGAAATGGATATCCGCAATAATTCCCACGCTGCAACCGTTCTCCCGAAGAGACGACACGATGTGTTGCAGATTCTCCGCCTCGCGGCGTCCCTGTGCGGTGAGACGCACCATCGGGGCACCGGCATCGTAGATGCGTCGGATCTGTGCCACACAAGCGGCCGTATCGTTCGTGTCGGTGTTGGTCATCGACTGTATGGCGATGGAATGGGTACCGCCGATGGTGGTGGTGCCGATCCGGACGGGATGCGTGAGACGTCGTTTCATGAGTGTAAAGATAGCTATTTTTTGTTTTTTGCGCCGAAAAGTGTACATTTACGGCGGTAAATGAACCCGAATTATGAAAAACAGACTCTATAGATGGACCCTTTCGTTGCTTGGCTTCAGTACGGTGGCGTGCAGTCTGGATCTGAATATCGAAGACCCTGTCATGTACGGAGTGCCGTCAGTGAAGCTGACGATCAAGGGGCAGGTGACCGATGCCGAGACGGGCAAAGCAATCCCGGGTATTCAGGTTAGCCTGGATCACGCGTTCGACGACAGCGATACCCGTACCAACAATCAGGGAGAATTCATCCTCACGTCGCGTATTGACCGGTGGGATGCCAACGGGGTGGTGTACCGTTTCAGCGATGTGGACGGGGCACAGAACGGTGCGTATACCGATCGTGAGTTGCCGCTGGTTTTTTCGGAAGCCAATCAGACAGAGAAGGGCGATGGCAGTTGGTACAACGGTGCCTTCGAGCGTGACGATATCGAGGTGGCGCTACGCAAGGTTGCCTCCACGGACACCGCCGAAGAGACGCCACGTAAGAAAAATTCATAATAGGAGGGACTCCCTTGGCCGATGTATTCGACAGCGACATTCAGTACATTCCGGGTGTGGGCGAGGCGCGCGCCCGGCTGTTGGGTCTCGACCTGAATATCCGCACGGTGGGCGACATGCTCCACCACTATCCCCATCGTTATATAGACCGCACGAAGGTCTACCCGATTGCCGAGGTTCCGGAGAATGACTCGGCACTCATCCAGTTGCGCGCCCGCGTGACGGGGTACCACTTTGCGGGTCAGGGGCGCGGCAAGCGTCTCACCGTCACGGCCGAGGACAACACGGGAAGCGTTTCGTTGGTGTGGTTCCGTGCCACGCGGTGGATGGAGAAGCGTTTCGAGGTGGGACGCGAGTACGTCATCTTCGGACGCCCGACCTTCTTCAACGACCGCCTGTCGATGCGCCATCCGGAGATGGAATTGGTCGAGAAGGTGCTCTCACAACCCGCCGAGTCGATGATGCAGGGGGTATACCCCAGCTCCGAAAAGGTATCCAAGCTATTGGGGTCGAACGGGTTCACGGCCATCATGGGTGCGCTGTGGCCGATGGTGAAGGATTACATTGCGGATCCATTCACGGACGAATTCCGTGCGAAACACGACCTGATGCCGCTCCGCGAGGCACTCTACAACATTCACTTCCCGCAATCCGCCGACTTGCTCAAACGGGCGCAATACCGCCTTAAATTCGAGGAGCTGTTGGCGATTCAATTGAACATTCAGTCGCGTCGCACGGAACGCCTCGCCAAGAGTAACGGGTTTATTTTCGGGAAGGTGGGGACGCTGTTCAACCGTTTCTACGAGGAGAAACTGCCGTTTGAGTTGACAGGGGCGCAGAAACGTGTCGTGAAGGAGATCCGTCGCGATGTGGCATCCGGATTCCAGATGAACCGCCTGTTGCAGGGCGACGTGGGTAGCGGTAAAACACTCGTGGCACTCATGGCGATGCTGTTGTCTGTGGATAACGGGTTTCAGGCCTGCATGATGGCTCCCACAGAGATCCTCGCCCGCCAGCACTTCGCGACCCTGTCGCGGATGCTCCAGGGTCTGCCCGTGAGGATGGGGATCCTCACGGGCTCATCGCGCGTGCGCGAACGACGCGAAGTGCTGGCGGGCATCTCAGAGGGACGTGTCGATATTCTTATCGGCACCCATGCGTTGATCGAAGACGGGGTGCAGTTCTCGAACCTGGGGTTTGTGGTGGTGGACGAGCAGCACCGCTTCGGCGTCCGGCAACGGGCACGCCTCTGGACCAAAAACCACCAGCCGCCCCACGTACTGGTAATGACGGCGACCCCGATCCCACGCACACTCGCCATGACGTTGTACGGCGATCTGGACGTGTCGATCATCGACGAGCTGCCGCCCGGCCGCAAACCCATTCACACATCGCTCTACACCGATGCGGCACGCCTGCGGCTGTGGGGATTCCTGAAACAGGAGATCGCCAAGGGGCGCCAGGTGTATGTGGTCTATCCGTTGATCCGCGACTCGGAAGCGATGGATTACAAGAGTTTGGAGGATGGTTATGCCGCCATCACGCGTGACTTCCCGCCCCCGGAGTACGTCACCACGATCTGCCACGGCCAGATGCGTCCCGATGACAAGGAGGAGTCGATGCGGCAGTTCAAAACCGGACAGGCGCACATTATGGTCTCCACGACGGTGATCGAGGTGGGTGTCGATGTACCGAACGCGTCGGTGATGGTGATCGAATCGGCCGAACGGTTCGGCCTGTCGCAACTGCACCAGCTGCGTGGACGTGTCGGTCGCGGTGCCGAACAGTCGTACTGTATCCTGATGTCGAAACACCAGATCTCAACCGTGTCGAAACAGCGGCTGCAGGCGATGTGCGACACGAACGACGGATTCCAGTTGGCTGAGATGGATTTGCGGTTGCGTGGTGCGGGCGATGTGAGCGGCACGATGCAGAGCGGTTCCACGTTCGACCTGAAAATCGCCAACCCGACGGCCGATGTGCAGATTCTCACCCACACGCGTGACCTCGCCGCGGCGATCCTTGAATCGGACCCCCGTCTCGAAGCGCCCATGCATGCCGGATTGTCGAATCTCATGAAGCCCAAAGCGGGCGTGAATGGCGATGGGTCGTGGATCACGAAGGATTTTTCGGCTATTTCATAAAAATTGTATATATTCGCACATTAAGCATATCCCCAAAGCTATGGAAGCATACAACGAAAACGACTATCATCAGGGTGGTAATCAGGGCGGTGACGCGCGAAAATCCATTGCCGGTTACCGCATCGTAATCATCATCCTGGCTGTGATCCTGGCCGCACTGTCGGTGCTCTACTTCAGCATCCATCACCGCCAGAAAGCCGATCTGGAACTGTTGGCCGGCGACCGCGACTCGATACGCAACAACCTCAGCGAACTGATGATGGAGTTCGACGACCTGCAATTCACCAACGACACGCTGGCTGTGCAGATGGGTGTCGAAAGATTGAGGGCCGATTCGCTTATGCAACGCCTCTCCAAGGAGCGATCCTGGAACCTGGCGAAAGTCAAACAGTATGAGAAAGAGGTGGCGACACTGCGCACGATCATGCGCGGTTACATCCGTCAGATCGACTCGCTCAACACGCTGAACAAGCAACTGCTGGACGAGAACGTGGGCTACCGCAAGGAGATCGCCACAGCGATGACCCGTGCCGAAATGGCCGAGGAGAAGGCGCTGGAGCTGAATACGAAAGTGCGTCAGGGATCGGTGATCCAAGCGCGCGGCATCACGCTGACGGCCCTGAACCAACGCGGTAATCCCGTGACGCGTGTGCGCAACGCCGCACGCCTGCGGGTCGACTTCACCCTCACCGCCAACGCACTCGCCGTACCGGGTGAAAGGGCAGTGTACGTGTGTGTCGTGGCGCCCGACGGATTCCTGCTGCCCAACGAGACCATGGCCACCTTCAAGTTCGAGGGACAGGAGATCCCCTTCTCTGCGGTGCGTGAAGTGGACTATCAGAACGACGACCTCGGGGTGGGTGTGTTCTACGCCGGCAAGGGCTTCGAGCCGGGACGGTATCGCATAGATGTCTATTGCGACGGGTTCCGTGTCGGTTCCTCCGAAATCGCATTGAAGTAAATGTAGAAAATACGAAAACTACAACCCAATGAAGAAGATCTTGATTTTATGGGCGACTGTGGCACTCGCCTCCTGCAACGTGAGTGTGAACGGCACGGACGACGGAAACACGACCCCTGCCCCGACAACCTACATCATGACCCTGACAGCCGATGGCGACGGTACCGCACGTGCCGACAAGTCGGAATATGCCGCCGGCGAGATGGGTACGTTGAGTGCCACTCCGAAGGGAGAATATGTGTTCAGCGAGTGGAAAGTGATGAGCGGAAGCGTCATCCTCTCCAACGTGAAGGACAATCCCGCGTCGTTCATCATGCCTGCGAAACGCGTGGAGATACGGGCGATGTTCGTCCTCGAAACCGGGGATGGAGATGGGGATCCGGGTGACGGAGATCCCGGCGACGGAACGGATTACACGCAGGGTGTGACGATCAACGGTGTCACCTGGGCACAGTGCAACGTCGATGCACCCGGCACTTTTACCGCCACACCCGGAGGTTACGGCATGTACTACCAGTTCAACCGCCGCGTGGGATGGAGCTCCACCAATCCGCTTGTGTCGTCACCCGCCGGAGCCGTGTGGGATGGAGCTTCTTACGACCTCACTCCGGAGTCGACGTGGGAATCGGCGAACGATCCGTGCCCTGAGGGGTGGCGTATGCCCGTAATAGAGGAACTCGAATCGTTGTTCGGCGAACAGGTATCCAATAAATGGACCTATCAATTCGATGTCGAAGGCTGGTCTTTCGAGGACCAACAGACGGGAGACACAATCTTTCTGCCCTTTGCGGGCAATCGCCTCCCTTCCGGTGCTCTCGATCTCGAAATGGGGAAGGGGAACCCTCTTTATGGAGGAACGTCCGTGGGAGTTTGGATAACCCTCCCTTTTGGGGGAGAGCATCTCTATGGAAGTTGTGCTCTTTATTTATCCGATAACGACATGAGTATGTCTGTCGCGCACGTGGGCTATCACCCCGGAGGATCGACTATGTCCGTCCGTTGCGTGAAGCAATCGTAAAGATCCGTACCGTTGAAGAACGACACGATTTTGTCCCGTTTCGAGGGGTATCTGAATGACCTCAGATACCCTGCGGAGCCGTCCAAACTGTATGAACCGATAGGGTATTCGCTCCGGCAATCCGGAAAGCGGTTGCGTCCCGTGTTGCTGCTGTTGGCGTGCGAGGCGTTCGGGAGCGACGCGTCTCGAGTCATGCCTGCCGCTGCCGCGGTGGAGGTGTTTCACAACTTCACGTTGCTTCATGACGACATTATGGACAATGCCGCCGTGCGTCGCGGAGCTCCGTCCGTGTTCGCCAAATGGGGGCAGAATGTGGCGATACTATCAGGCGACGCGATGATCATCAGCGCCTATCAACAACTCGCCAAACTCCCCGCCGAACGACAACCGTGGGTGTTGGAACGGTTCAACCGCATGGCGCTCGAAGTGTGCGAGGGACAGCAGTACGACATGGATTTCGAGACCCGTGACACGGTTACGGTCGAGGAGTACATGCAGATGATCGGGCTCAAAACCGCCGCCCTGCTCTCCGGAAGCCTCGCCATAGGGGCATACATCGCAGGGGCGTCAATGTCGGAGTGCGAGCAGCTGGAGCGTTTCGGCATGGCGCTCGGACAGGCATTCCAGTTGCAGGATGACTGGCTGGACAGCTATGGCGACGAGCAACTCGGCAAGAAGATCGGTGGTGATATTCTGGAAGGCAAGAAAACCTATCTGATGGTGACGGCATATCGACGTGCGACCCCCGACGAGCAACGCGTTTTACGGGAGACGTCCACGAACGTCACGCTCGCCGATACCGAGAAAATCGCCGCCGTGAAGACCATTTACGATCGTTACGATATTCCGGATGTCACGCAGCACCAAATCAACATCCGTTTCAAAGAGGCATGCGGGTTCATCCCCGGATCCCGATTTGAATCCCTACGCGACTATGCCGCAAGCCTCATCGGACGAAACAGATAACGCTGTTTCTTTCTAAAACCTTTTTTCAAGACCGTCGCTTTTTGTTTTTCAAGACCTTTCTAAGACCGCCGCTTTTTAGTGAAAAGCGGCACCAAAAACTTTTGGGAGATACGTTCGTATCTCCATATTTTGCGCGAGGTCAACGCTTTCAGCGTTCAGTTCCA
>DBDB01000022.1 GCA_002293345.1 Alistipes sp. UBA943 | reverse complement strand
TTGCGCGCGGCGCATCGGCACCGGACGCCACGACTTTCCACCTGAACGGTCTGACGACGGGAGCTTTCTCGGTATACGCGGCGGCGATGATCCGCAGGGTGGGAGGTGTGCATGTGTTTGTTGCGGAGGATCGCGACGCGGCGGCGTATCTGTTGAATGACCTGTATGGGTTGTTGGACGAGGAGCGTGTGCTGTTCTTCCCGACGTCGACGAAACGCTCCATCGTGGCAGGGACCCCGGATGAGCAGGGTGTTGTGCAGCGTACGGCGGCGCTTTTGCGTTTTTCGGAGGCATCTTCGGATCATGTGTCGGAGTTTTCCGACAGACCTCCTTATTTGATCCTTTGTACGTATCCCGAGGCATTGGCGGAACGCGTGACGGACGCCACGTCATTTGAAACCCGGAGTTTGAGGGTTCGTCGCGGTGAGAAGATGTCGACCAGGGATTTGGAGGCATGGCTCATTGAGATGGATTTCCGCAAGGTGGATTTTGTCTACGAACCGGGACAATATTCGATAAGGGGCGGTATTTTCGACCTTTTTTCCTGGTCGGCGAACAAGCCGTACAGGCTGGATTTCTTTGGTGACGAGTTGGATTCTATCCGTCAGTTCGAGATCTCGAGCCAGCTGTCGGCCGAGAAGTTGGAGGAGGTGGATATCGTGCCGAACCTCACTGCTGATGAACATACAGTCACGTTACCGGCATTCGTCAAGGATGCGTCGTGGTGGTTCACGGATGCCGATTACGCGTTGCGCAAGACGGACGGAGCTCGCCAAGATCTTGAAAAGGGATTGCAAAGTCAGCGAATCATATCTTTGCATGACAACCTGACTGGCCGCCCCGCTGCCGAGGAGATCGTGTTTCACACGTCTCCACAGCCGAAATTCAACAAGAATTTCGAGCTGTTGGCCGACGACATCACGGCCAACGAGCAGCGGGGCTACACGACCTATATCTTGACGGAGAACCGGGTGCAGTTGGAGCGCCTGGAACACATTTTTCACCAATCCGGCCGCAAGGATGTGCATACGGTTCCGATGCCGATCACGTTGCACGAGGGATTTGTGGATCACGATTTGAGACGCTGTTTTTACACGGATCACCAGATTTTCGACCGCTACCAACGTTACCGCATCAACGGCGAGTTGAAACGCGACGAGCAACTGACTGTTTCGGAGTTGAACCGGTTGCGTGTGGGAGATTACGTGACGCATATTGATCATGGGGTGGGACGTTTCGGCGGACTGACGAAGGTCAATGAGGGAGGCAAGGTACGCGAAGCGATCAAGTTGGTGTATCGCGATGGGGATGTACTTTTCGTGCCGGTACATGCGTTGCACCGGATCGCACGCTACAAGAGCGGGGATAGTGATGCCGCGGCTGCACCGAAGGTGAACAAGTTGGGCAGCGGTGCGTGGCAGAAGTTGAAAAATTCGGCCAAGAAGGCCGTGAAGGATATATCGCGCGAGTTGATTGCTCTGTACGCCAAGCGCAAGGCGAGCAAGGGATTTGCGTTTTCACCGGACAGTTATTTACAGGAGGAGTTAGAGGCGTCGTTCATGTGGGAGGACACGCCGGATCAGCAGACGGCCACGCAGGCGGTGAAGCACGACATGGAGTCCGAGCAACCGATGGACCGTTTGATCTGCGGCGACGTGGGATTCGGCAAGACGGAGGTGGCGATCCGTGCGGCGTTCAAGGCGGCGGCGGACGCCAAACAGACGGCGGTACTGGTCCCGACGACTATTTTGGCGTTGCAGCACTGGCGCACGTTCACGCAACGGTTGAAGGATTTTCCGGTGCGTGTGGAGTACCTGAACCGCACGAAGTCTGCGAAGGAGGTAAGGCAGATCGTAACTGATTTGGAGGCGGGCAAGATCGACATCCTGATCGGCACGCACAAGATGCTGGGCAAGGAGGTTAGGTTTCACGACCTGGGGTTGCTGATTATTGACGAGGAGCAGAAATTCGGCGTTGCGGCGAAGGAGAAACTAACGCAACTGAGCGTGAGTGTGGACACGTTGACGTTGACGGCCACCCCGATCCCCCGCACGTTGCAATTTTCGCTGATGGGATCTCGTGATTTGTCGGTCATTTCGACACCGCCGCCGAACCGTCAACCTATCGTCACGGAGTCGCATGTGTGGAGTGATGAGTTGATCAAGGAGGCGGTGGATGCGGAGTTATTGCGCGGCGGGCAGGTATATGTGGTGAACAATCGGGTGGAGGATCTGATGGCGTTGCAGGGTAAGATCACCCGGCTGTGCCCCACGGCACGGGTGGCGTTCGGACACGGTCAGATGCCCGCCGCGCAACTCGAAAAACTGATCATGGATTTCATCTTCCATGAGTACGATGTGTTGATCGCGACGACTATTATTGAGAACGGCATCGACATTCCGAATGCGAACACGATCATTATCAACCAGGCACAAAATTTCGGATTGAGCGACCTGCACCAGATGCGCGGTCGTGTTGGCAGGGGAGACCGCCGAGCGTACTGTTATTTATTGACGCCTCCCGACGAGCTGTTGACTTCGGACGCACGTCGGCGACTGAGGGCCATTGAGGAGTTCTCGGATCTGGGGTCGGGATTCAACATAGCGATGCAGGATCTGGACATTCGCGGTGCGGGGAATTTGTTGGGTGCCGAGCAGAGTGGGTTTATCGCGGACATTGGTTTCGAGACGTACCAGAAGATCATGCAGGAGGCGATCGTGGAGTTGCGTCAGGAGGCTCTGGACGTACCCGAGAACGCGCTGCCGAACGACACGGGTTACCTTACGGACGCGATGATCGAGGTGGATGCGGACGCCGAGCTTCCGGACACGTACGTATCGCAACAGGCGGAGAAACTGCGGTTGTACCGTGAGTTGGACGCGATCAAGGATGAAGCGACGTTGCAGTCTTATGCGGCGAAACTGGAAGATCGTTTCGGTGCACTGCCTGTGGAGGCGCGAAATCTGTTCGACGTGGTACGATTGCGCCGCGAGGCGGTACGACTGGGCATGGAGCGCGTGAAGGTGAAGAACGGGTTGATGATCGTCACGTTCGTCGGGGACGAGCAGTCGCCATACTATCAGAGCGATACGTTCCAGGGCCTGTTGCAACGCGTGACGTCTCAACCGGAACGGTTTGTGTTAAAGCAGTTCGACGGACGTTTACAGATGACGATCCGTAAGGTTTCGGATTTGGCCGGGGCGTATCAGGTATTGAGCGAGTTATGAGGGTGGTTTTAGACATAGGGAACACACGGGTCAAGTACGGGGTCTTTGAGGATGACCGTCTTGTGGAGAGCGGCGTGCTGGAGGATGGAGCGGATGTGGAGGCATTCATGCGCCAGCGCCCCGACGCTTTCGTGCTGACGCGCGAAACCGAGGTGCCGCTCCGCGGCACCTACCCGACGATGGGTCTCGACCGCATCGCGGGTTGCGTCGGGGCGCTGGCGCTGTATCCGGAGCGGGAGCTGTTCATCGTCGATTTTGGCACTGCGATCACGTTCGACCGCGTACGGCGAGATGGCACCTTCATAGGGGGCGCCATCTCGCCGGGCATGGGGATGAGGCTACGGGCGCTGAACGAACTGATCGAGACTCAATCTGCCCCGACGCGCGACGCGATCGAGCATGGGGTGGTAGACGGCATCACGTACGAGGTGGAGGGGTATCTGCATGGGTTGGCTGCCGACACGACCGTGATTTTTACGGGCGGCGATGCAGATTTGTTTGCAAAAAGAATTAAAAATACGATATTTGTACTTCCCGAGTTGGTTTTGGTGGGATTGAACAGAATAGCGGCTTATGCGTCTTCGCAGGATAATTTATAGTGTGGTTTTCGTGTTGCTTCCGTGCTTGGTATGGGCACAGGGCAGCCGTAATACTTTTTCTCCGTATTCGATGTACGGACTGGGCGAGATGCACACGCCGGGAACCTTGTCGACACGTTCGATGGGCGGTGTGGGTGTGGCGGTACGCGGAGCGATGGGTATCGTCCCGGGCGGCATCAATCTGCTGAACCCTGCGGCACACAGCTCGGCGGTGCCGAAAAGTTTGCTGTTCGACTTGGGTGTCGAAGGGACGAACTTTTATAACGCACAGCGCCAGAACGGAGAGTTGCTGCGCACGAGCAACACGACATTCAATTTTCACGACATAGCGATCCAAGTGCCACTGGCGAAGGGGTTGGGTATGGGATTTAGTTTGACGCCCTACAGTTCGACGGGTTACCGGATGCGCCGCGAGGTGGAGGATCCGTTGACGTGGGGGGAGATCGGCCGCGTGCAGCAGCAGTGGGACGGCGATGGTGACGTGACGGAGGTGAAACTCGGCATCGGTTGGGAGATCTTCAAGGGATTCTCGCTCGGTGTGGCGGGGCAGTACTATTGGGGCGGACTGGACAGGACGTACCGCATGTCGGTATTGGAGAATATTGTGGGTGGCGGCGTGATCGCGAGTGCCGTTGGAACGGAGCGTTACACCATTTCGCGATTCAAGGGACAGGTAGGTTTACAGTGGTCGCCTATTTTGAACCGGGAGCGGCGGCGCATGCTGACGATCGGTGCGACGTACGATCTGGGTGGCGACCTGCATCCGCGTTACACGCGTCGTGTGGAGACGGACGCGATGTTGGCGAACGTGGCGATGGCGGACACGACGCGTCGCGAGGTTCGCCTGCCGCAACAGATCGCTGCCGGTGTATTTTACGCGACGTCCAAAGTGGGTGTTGGCGTGGATTATGTATACCGTGATTGGGGGCGGGGTAATTCGCAAGTGGACCGTACCGTGGCGGGGGTGGATGTGAGGTACGTGAATACGAGTACCGTGAAATTGGGATTCGAGTACACGCCCAACCGCACGGATATACGGAATATGCTGAAGCGATGGTCATACCGTGCGGGAGCGCGCTACGGCACGTTCCACCAGACGTTCGGCGGGCGACAGGTGGACGAATATGCCGTCACGTTGGGACTGGGGATCCCGTTGCGCAAATTGAACGTATTGGGAGCCTCGTCCGTGGATGTGGGTGTGGAGTTCGGACAGCGGGGTTCGTTACACATGTTGAACCAGGGTCTCGGCATGGTGCGTCAGATGTACTTCAAGTTTGCTGTGGGCGTGACGCTGTTCGGGGAGGATTATTGGTTCATGCGGCCCAAGTACGATTAAAAAAATATCAAATATTCATATGAAAAAGATTCTTTTTGCTACGATTTTTTTGCTGGCAGCGGTGTGTGTCAAGGCACAGGATTTCAGCGATCCGCGCTACGCCGTATGGGGAGACACGGAGGAGGAGCGTCGTGAGAATATCCTGACGAGCAACCTCTTGAAAGAGGCGGTTGACACGCGTGATTATGTTGCCGCGACGGGCTATTTCCAGAAACTGATGACCGCCGCCCCCAAGGCATCCGAAGCGACCTTCATCCGTGGTGCACAGGTCTATTCGAGCAAGGTGCAACGTGCCAAGTCGCTGGATGAGAAGAAGGTGATGTTGGACTCGTTGATGTTGATCTATGATTTGCGGGTGCAGCACTTCGCCGACAGTCCGAACTATGGCAAGGCGTACGTGTTGGATCGCAAGGCGGGTGAATACCTGGCCTTCAATCCGGGGGATCGCGAGGGGGTGAAAAAAATGTACAACGAGGCGATCGAGGCAGGCTTGGCATCGGGATACGGTAACCTTTCGGAGGTGGCGTTGATCCACTTCAAGAACGTGACGGACGATTACGCGGCGGGCGACGTGTATCCCGACGTGGTGCTGAAAGAGTATGAACGGTTGGTGCCGATTTTCGAGAGTGAGGATCCCGCGGTGAAGGCAAATGGAGAGAAGTTCGACACGTTGTTCGGTACGAGCGGTGTGGCGAGTTGCGACAATCTGGAGTCCATGTTCCGTCCGCGATTGGCCGCCGCACCGGACGATGTGCAGTTGCATCGCCAGGCGGTATCGCTGTTGGGACGCGCCGGATGCTCGTCCGAGTTCTTCTTGACGACGGCAGAACGATATTACGCGTTGTCTCCCTCGTCGGAGACGGCACGTCAGTTGGCGAACGGCTTCTTTGCAGCGGGCGATTACACGAAGGCGGGTCAATACCTTCGTGAGACGTTGGCCAAGGAGAGCGATGCCAAAGAGCGTGTCGAATTGCTGTTGGCGCTTTCCAAGGTTGAGTTGGCCATGGGTCGTACATCTGCGGCGGCGGAGGCGGCTGTCGAGGCCCGGGGCCTCGACTCGAACAACGGCATGGCGTTGTTCGCATTGGCTCAAGCCTATGCCGCCTCCGCCGCCGGTTGCGGCGGTGTGGACGGGCAGGCAAACTACTGGGTGGCATACGACGCGATGGCTCAAGCGGCTAACTTGCTGTCAGGCGACGCGACCTACGCATCCACGGCACGTGAACTGATGGGACGTTACCATGCGGCCTTCCCGAGCCGCGAGGATCTGTTCTTTCACGAGTTGGGTGAGGGCAGCCGTTACACCGTGACCTGCGGCGCGGCCCGCGGTATCACCACGACGGTACGCGCCCGATAGATGAGGGTTGTTTTTTGGATAGGTGCGTTGCTGTTGTTTGTCTCGTGTGCGTCGAAGGATGCGGATGAGGGCGGTGACGATGCGCTCATGACCGATTTCAGCGAGAACATGACGATGAAGGTCTCCGAAGCGGGACGGATGTCTTACAAGTTTTCCGCACCGTTGGTGGAGGGATATTCGTTGGCACAGGAACCCTATCGTGAGTTTCGCGAGGGGATCGACATTACGACCTACCTGAAAGATTCGCTCGACGTGGTGGACACCCACCTGACGGCCAACTACGCGATCAACTACCCCGACCGCCGCCTGTGGGAGGCGAAGGGTAACGTGGTGATCCGCAAATCGGACGGTCAGGAGATGCATACCCAACAGATCTTCTGGAACGAACAGACGGGACGCGTCTGGTCGAACGTCGATACGCGCATCGTGCAGGGGGCCGGCCGCGGCGATATGATCGTCGAGGGATTCGAGTCCGATCAGGAGTTCAAGAACTGGACCTTCCGCCGCATCAAGGGACGGATGTTGGTCGACACCGAACCGACGGAACAACCGGACAGTATAGCGACTTAGCGATATGGTTACTTCGTTGATAATGATCGTTGTGATGGTACTCCTCTCCGCGTTTTTCTCGGGGATGGAGATCGCCTTCACGACCGGCAACCGCCTCCGTTTGGAGATCGACCGCAAGCAGAGCCGTACGTTCAACTACATTGCGGGACTCTTCGCCCGCCGTCCGGGGCAGTATATCACCACCATCCTGGTGGGTAACAATATTGCGTTGGTTGTATTTTCACTCTCGATGTCCATTGCGTTGCGCTCCCTGTTCGGTGCGCTCGGTTGGCACGACCTGGCCGAAAAGGGATCCGTACTGCTGGAGTCCGTCGTATCGACACTGATCATCATCTTTCTGGCTGAGTTTTTACCCAAATCGGTGGCACGGACACGCCCCAATTTCTACTACAAGTTTTTTTCGCCGATCATCTTTTTCTTCTACCTGCTGCTGTTTCCGATCGCACGATTGGTGACATGGCTTGCTCAGGGGATCCTGTGGCTCTTCGGCAACCGGACGAAACGCCGTGAGATCGCCCCGGTATTCGACCGTGCGGACCTGACGAGCCTCTTCAACACGGCATCCGAAGCACCTCAGGAGACTGAAAACGAGATCAAGATTTTCCAAAACGCACTGGATTTCGCCGACCTTCGGGTACGCGACTGTTTGATCCCGCGTGTGGATATGGAGGCGATCGACATGGATAATACCTCGGTGGAGGAGTTGACGCGTCGGTTCGCCGAGACGAAATATTCACGTATTTTTGTGTGGCAGGGCAGCATCGACAACGTCATCGGGTATGTCAACTCGAAATCGCTGTTCCGTTGCCCGGATACGATTCAGGAGGTCCTCAAAGAGGTGCCGTTCGTACCGGAGACGATGCCGTTGCAGGCGCTCATGCAGACCCTCATCCGCCGCCAAAGGAGTATCGCCGTGGTGATCGACGAGTTTGGCGGCACAGCGGGATTGATCTCGTTGGAGGACGCGTTGGAACAGATCTTCGGAGAGATCGAGGATGAACACGACACACCCGATTTGACGGAGAAGCCGGTCGGCGACGGGGAGTGGATTTTCTCGTGTCGTCTGGAGGTGGAGTATCTGAACGAGAAGTATGCGTTGGGAATCCCCGAGAGCGATGAGTACGAGACGTTGGCGGGGTATATTATTTTTCATTTCGAGGGACTCCCCCCTGTGGGTGAGACGTTGCAGTCGGACGAGTTGGAGATAAAGATCCTGAAACGTACCCGTTCACGATTGGATATCGCGAAGGTGATCAAAAAATAAAAATAATTAGTATCTTCGCACCACGAGAAAATTAAAACAGACAAGATATGGCAAGTTTGAATACATTGCGGACGAAATTCGGTTGGATCCTGTCGATCATCATCGCGGTGGCGCTTTTGGCGTTTATCGTCACGTTGGACGACTCGGTGATGCAGGCGCTCGGTATGCGTGGCGGCGATCCCAAGGTCGGCACGATGGACGGGCAGACGATCCCCTATTCGGAGTATGCCGAGACGCTGGACGGCATTCAACGTCGTTACGGATCGCCTCAGAACGATGAGGAGAGCGCCCAGATGGCCGAAATGGCATGGAGCAGGATCATGGCTGACCGCGTGTTTGCACCGGGATTCACGAAAGCGGGTATTCGCGTGACGGATGCCGAACGTGCGCGGTTGATTTCGGGTCAGGAGTTCTCTCCCACGATGGCGATGTATTTTACGAATCCTGAGACGGGAATGTTCGATCGGGATGCGGTTTCCGAGTTCCTGCAACGCGCACAGGGCGCTCCCGAGATGGAGATGGCGTGGAGCGAGTTGGTCGATGGCGTGATGAAGGAGCGTCAGGCGATGAAATATGGACGTCTGGTGGAGTTGGGTGTCTATGCCAACCGTCTGGAAGTGGAACGTGCGATGGCTATCGGCAGTAAATCTTTCAACGGCATGTGGGCCGGCGAGCGGTACAGCAACATTCCCGATACACTCTACGCCCCCACGCGACAGGAGATCGAGACGTATTATAGGGAGCACAAGGCACGTTTCAAGCAGCAACCTTCCCGCACGATTGTTTATGCGACTTTCCATTCGCTTCCGAGCGAGGCCGATCAGGCAGCGGCGCACCAACAGGCACGTGAGAGCGTGGAGGCATTGGGATTGGATGAGGTCGAGGCGCAACGGGAACTCGATAGTTTGTTGGCATTGCCGGTAGAGGTTTCCTCCGCCACACGCCGACAGGTGCATACACAAGCGAACACCTTTGCGATGAATGCCAAGGGGTCGTTCGAGGCGTTTAACGCGGCTGCCGAGGCGGATAGCATCAGGACGCACCAGGCTACCCTGACGCAAGATCAACGTGTGGTAGGCGGATTGACCGATTCACGTGAATTGGTACGTTGGGTGAACAATGCCAAGGCAGGTGCTGTGTCACCGGTGATGGCTGTGGGGGGCGATACGTTTGTCGTGGCGGTGGTGACCGGTATCGACAACCACGAATATGCACCTTTGACGAAAGTCGAGCGCACGATCCGTGACGAGGTGACGAAGGAGAAGAAGTACCAGGCGTATGCCGCCGGGATGCGAGGTAAGACGATCGATCAGGTGGCTGCCGATACACACAAACAACCCGAGACGTTCGAGAATGTGAATTACAACTCCTTCTTTATCAACGGATTGGGCATGGAGCCCCGTGTATCCGGAGCCATTGCCGCCACTACCGAGACGAACGTGCCGTCGAATCCTATCAAGGGACAAACGGGTATCTACATGTTTGTGGTTACGGACATTGTGCCGGCCGACGCAACGGAACCCGTGACAGCCGAGGCCGAACGTACACGTTTGATTTCGACAATGCAACAGGCCATGCAACAACAACTTGCCCCTGCATTGAGCCAGGTGGCAGAGGTGAAGGACCTGCGCAATAAGTATTTTTAGTCTACACATCCAAAAAGGACAAAAAAGAGAGAGCCCCGNNCGGGGCTCTCTCTTTTTTGTCCTGCCCTACATTAGATCTTTATATTCGCATGTCGTGGTCGTTAAAGACGACCATGCTCATGTCTGCCATCCCCCTAACTCCCCCTTAATAAGGGGGAGTTGCTACTGCACCCCGCCGCGCGGAGCGCGCACTGACGCCGCCCTTTGGGCGGCAAGACCCCCGTTGCTAAACAAAGGCGTGAAAAAATGGCCTGCCTAAAAGTGGCAAAAAATCGAGAAGTTTTCGGCTCGACAAAACCGCGAAGGCGTCGATTTTGAACGTTAGGGCGGTTCGCTCAAGGTTTGAGTAGCAATATAAGGCTGCCATCCTAAAAGCATCGTTACGATGCCTTTTTGGACAAGCAAAAAGTTGTAAACGTTCGCGGCTTCGCCGCGAAAACCTTTACCCATACTACCGCGCGGCGCATCGGCACTGGCCACCTTCGGGAGCTATTGCACTGAGTAGTTGACGATTTCGGCTTGCGAGATCTCTTCTTGGTCGTGGTGATTCATCTTCACGTTTTCGATATCCTCGAGACATGCTTTTAGAGAGGGACAATCAGTGCCGTGAAGCAGAATATCTCGATTCGTGCCGCGTAGAATGAACTGGTACCGTCCTATTGTTGGGTTGCTGATTTCAAATTGTGCCATAATACGTTTTGTGTAACGTAAAAATACACACAAATCGTATACCAGATTGCAAAAAAATCACGACCGCCACGGCTGCAAGCGAAAAAAGCCCCTACAAGGGGGCTTTTTTCGCTTAACTAAACGATAGTTGTTACTATCGTTTAGTTCATCAAAATCTCGAGGATTTTGATGGCAGCCGTGGCGATGGGGGTACCGGGACCGAAGATGGCGGCAGCACCGTCACGGTACAACTGATCGTAATCCTGAGCGGGAATCACACCACCGACGATGACAATGATATCCTCCCGTCCGAGTTTTTTGAGTTCGGCGATAATCTGTGGCACGAGGGTCAAGTGACCCGCCGCGAGCGACGACACACCCACCACATGCACATCGTTCTCGACCGCCTGTTTGGCCGCCTCCTCTGGTGTCTGGAACAACGGTCCCATATCGACATCGAAACCTATGTCGGCATAGCCTGTGGCGACAACTTTGGCACCGCGGTCGTGACCATCCTGTCCCAACTTGGCCACCATGATACGCGGCTGCCGTCCCTCTTTTTTCGCGAATTCGGCCGCCAACGTGCGAGCCTTTTCGAATGCTGAATCTTGCTTCACTTCTGAACTGTATACTCCTGATATGGAACGAATAACGGCTTTGTAACGCCCCGCAACGGTCTCGCACGCGTCGGAGATCTCTCCCAGCGACGCACGCACCTTGGCTGCCTCGATAGCCAGTTCGAGCAGGTTACCCTTGCCCGTACGAGCACACTCGGTGATGGTCTCGAGAGCCCTCTTGACGGCGGCCTCGTCACGACTCGCACGAAGTTCGTGCAGGCGTTTGATCTGACTCTCCCTCACGGCGGTGTTGTCCACGGCGAGGATGTCGATCGGATCCTCATGTTCGAGACGCATCTCATTCACGCCGATGATCTTTTCGGCCCCGGAGTCGATACGCGCCTGTTTACGTGCGGCCGCCTCCTCGATACGCATTTTGGGGATACCTGTCTCAATAGCGGCTGCCATACCGCCGAGTTTTTCAACCTCTTCGATCAGCGCCCATGATTTCTGAGCGATCTCCTCGGTCAGCGACTCGACATAGTACGAACCTGCCCACGGGTCCACCTCGCGACATACGTTCGTCTCCTCCTGGATGTAGATTTGTGTGTTACGGGCGATACGTGCCGAAAAATCGGTCGGCAACGCGATGGCCTCGTCGAGTGCGTTGGTGTGGAGGGATTGTGTGTGTCCGAGGGCGGCCCCCATCGCCTCGATGGCGGTACGTGCCACGTTGTTGAACGGATCCTGTTCGGTGAGCGACCAACCGGACGTTTGCGAGTGCGTACGCAACGCGAGCGATTTTGGGTTTTTGGGCGAGAACTTATTGACGATCTTGGCCCACAGCATACGTGCCGCACGCATCTTGGCGATCTCCATGAAGTGGTTCATGCCGATGGCCCAGAAGAAGGAGAGTCGCGGAGCGAACGCATCGACACTCATACCGGCCGCCACACCGGCACGTAGGTACTCCAATCCGTCGGCAAGGGTATAGGCGAGTTCGATATCCGCGGTGGCGCCAGCTTCCTGCATGTGGTACCCGGAGATGGAGATCGAGTTGAATTTCGGCATATTTTTGGCCGTGTACTCGAAGATATCGGCGATGATCTTCATCGAGAACTTGGGCGGATAGATATACGTGTTACGCACCATGAACTCCTTGAGGATATCGTTTTGGATCGTTCCGGCGAGTTGATCGAGTGTGCATCCCTGTTCGAGCCCTGTGACGATATAGAAGGCCAGAATGGGCAACACGGCGCCGTTCATGGTCATCGACACAGACATTTTATCCAACGGAATACCGTTGAAGAGGACCTTCATATCCTCGACTGAACAGATCGACACGCCGGCTTTACCGACATCCCCGACGACCCTCGGGTGATCGGCATCGTAACCGCGGTGCGTGGCGAGGTCGAACGCCACGGACAATCCTTTTTGACCCGCCGCGAGGTTACGTCGATAGAACGCGTTGGACTCCTCTGCGGTCGAGAATCCGGCGTACTGACGCACGGTCCACGGACGCATCACGTACATGGTCGAGTATGGCCCGCGCAGGAACGGTGCGATACCGGCGGCGTAATTGAGGTGTTCCATGCCGCGCAGGTCTTCGGTCGTATAGGTACCCTTGACGTCGATCCCCTCGGCGGTTTTCCATGGTTGCACGGTGGGGCCGGTCTCTTTACACGCTGCCGCCCCGTTATATTGTAAGTCTGTAAATTTTGCTCTCATATCTTTGTTTTTTGTAGCCTCCCCCCCCCCTGGATCGGCCCCTTGTTTTAGATGCCCAACTCTTTGAGGTAACCTTTCAATGTTTCGAGTACGTTGCTCTTTACGCTGATGAAGTGTGTGATGCCCTTCGCTTCCAGTTCGGGTTGCGACGCGGGAGCGCCTGCAATGACGGTGATCGCCTTGCCGCCGAGCAGCTCGTTGATACGGGGTGCCACTTCTGCATAGTCGTCATCCGCGGCACACACCACCACGATCTCCGCTTTGGCATCGAGGGCGGCCTTGACACCCTCCTCAACGGATTTGAAGAACGTGTTGTCGACGACACGGATACCGGCACAGGCGAAGAAGTTGCATGCGAACTGTGATCGCGCGCGCGCCATGGCCAGATTGCCGCACGTCAACATGAACGCTTTGGGCGCTTTCCCGCTTCGGTCCACATGGAGACGCATCTCCTCGAAGGCCATGGCGCCGCGATAGGGCAACAGCGTGTTGCCCTCCGCGGCTGGAGCGGCGGGCCGCTCCACGGCGCGCGCAGT
>DBDB01000013.1:11513-11655 GCA_002293345.1 Alistipes sp. UBA943 | reverse complement strand
TTATCTGTTGCAGGGTCGGGTTCCTCAATTTTTTCGTTACATTTGTATCCTGATCGAACACTCATATGACACCCATCAGGATATTTATCAGCAGCGTGCAGAAGGAGTTCGCCTCGGAGCGGCTTCGGATATTCGACTGGAT
>DBDB01000013.1:0-11366 GCA_002293345.1 Alistipes sp. UBA943 | reverse complement strand
TGTGCCAAAGAAAACCACCTCTATAAGATAGCGTTCATAAAGGGCGACAGCTCACTTGAAAGGCACAGCAAGCAGAAGGCATTTGTCTCCAAGATTCAAACTGAACTTACCTATAAGCGTTTTGACAACGTCGAAATTCTGATCTCGCAGATATACGCCGCTCTCGTCGAGTACCTCAAAACGGAGGGGCTGATTCACACGAAGTCATTTGACGAGGCTCCGTCGGAGGCGACGATGGCTAATATCAGTGCTGAAAAGGTGAGCAATTTCGTGGCGTTGGCAAATGCCAGACGTGGGTTTCCTCTTTCCAAAGACACTCCCGCCGAGCAGGTGCTTACTCATTTGAAGATGATTCAAGAGGGAAAAATCTGCAATAGTGCTCTGCTGGCTTTCGGCAGCGATCCTCGATACTATTTTCCCACGGCTATCGTCAAGTGCGCCTATTTCTTGGGAACTCGTTGGGAAAAACCCATCGAAGACCACAAAGTGTTCGAGGGCGATGTGTTCGAGCAGGTGAACGCTGCGGTGAGTTTCGTGATGTCGAAACTCAGCACCTCGGTCGGGTTGAGGGAGGAGAGCGTCCAGGCACCTATCAAAAATGAGATTCCGCGTCCCGTGATTTTTGAGGCTATTGTGAATGCCGTCGCCCATAGGGAATATCGTAGCAACGGGAGTGTGCAGGTGATGGTGTTCGCCGACCGTATCGTCGTGTTTAATCCGGGGCGGCTGTCGCCGGAGCTTTCACCTGCGAAGATCAAGGAAACACACGGTTCGTTCCCGACAAACCCGTTGTTGGCAGAGGCAATGTATCAGGCTGGTTATATCGAGCGTTTCGGTACAGGGGTCAGCGAAATGATTCGGCTCTCGTTGGAAGAGGGGCTGCGAGAACCGGAGTTCGATTTCGATGGCGGCGTGAGCATAACTCTTTGGCGACCGGCGAAGGCCGAGGTTCGCACAGAAACAACCCGAAAACAACCCGAAAACAACCTGAAAACAACCCAAAAACAACCCGATATCGAGAGCCGGTTGATCGCTGCACTGAAAGCAAATCCCAGTATGTCTCGCCCGGAGATGGTTGAGCAATTGAACGTTTCGGCAGGCAGTCTGCGACACCATCTGGAGAAACTGAAACGCGACGGCTTCATTCGACACGAAGGCCCGGCCAAGGGGGGCAAATGGGTGGTAATAATTAAAATTCCGTGACACCAATTTGACACCAAGTCCCTCAAAGCATCACAAAACCATTAAAACAGGCTCTATTAAAAACAAACATAAATATTTGATACACAACATACTAACGATTGATTGCCGCTGTATGGCTTTTAACAGATTTCGACTCTCCCTGACCGGCTCCGGGTACAAAAAATCCACTCACGTGAGGGGATTTTCGTTGGTGTCGTTCAGCATCCGCCATGATTTTGTTTGTTGTAAGTTATTTGGAGTGGTATATCCCTCTGAGTCGACCGGTCATGAAGAACTGCATCACGCCGCGCAGCACCACGTATAGCATGAACGAGATCCATAGCGCATCGTTACCCAGCAATCGATACAGCACCGTGAACACGCCGAAGAAGCAGACCGTCGCGATGACCATCGAGTTACGCATCACTTTCGTCTGTCCCACACCCACCAACACGCCGTCCAACGTAAACGGGAACGCACTCACGAGCGGAATGGCGATCACCCATCCCATGTAACGTCCGGCGGTGGCGATCACGTCCGCATCCGACGTGAAGACCCCCATCAACTCGCGCCATCCCACGGCGTAGAGCCCCACAAAAACCATCGCGATACCGAATCCCCAACCGATGCAGCGGTTCACGCACAAACGCAACGATGCCGTGTCACGTGCCCCGAAGAAGCGTCCCGCCAATGCTTCGGCAGCATACGTCAGTCCGTCGTTCATGTACGAGTAGAGCATGAATATCTGCATCAACAGCGCGTTCACCGTCAGCAACACCGGATCCATCCATGCCGAAATCGCCGTGAAGAACGTGTAGACTCCCACCACACAGACCGTGCGGATGATAATGTCGCGATTGACCACAAAGAATGCCTTCACAGGTGCCCAATCGACCACCTCGCTCCAACGGAACCGCACCAACACACGACGGTAATTGATCCACAGCAGCACCACAGCCAGCAGCATACCGCCCCACTGCGCCACCACATTCGCATAGGCGATCCCCTCGATACCCATGCCGTGTCCAAAGACGAACCAGATCGACAGACCGATATGCAACACGTTGACCGTCAGCGACGTAGCCATCGGAATGACGGCGTTCTGCATGCCGTTGTACCAACCGTTGAATCCGTACAGCATCAACCCCGCCGGCACAGCCCAAATACGCACGAAGAAGTATTCGCGTACCACATCGCCGCCGTTCATGGCACGGATGCACAACCACCCTATCGGCCACTGTGCCGCCACCAACACGACGCCCAAAATTGCCGCGATACCCAGTCCACGCACCAACATATTGGTACATTCACGCACATCGCCACGTCCGTACGCCTGGGCGGTCAGGCCGCTCGTACCCATACGGATGAAAGAGCAGTTCCAGTAGATAAAGTTGAAAATATTGACCCCGACGGCCAGCGCCCCGATCGCCGCCACGCCACCATCCATACGTCCGGCCAGGGCCGTGGAGATGAGTCCCATCAGCGGGATCGTGATGCTCGAAATAATATTCGGTATGGCTAATCGGAGGATCGCGCGGTTCATGATCAAAATTATTTGTGGACGCGAAGGTACGAAAATAATTTTTTTCTATATTTGCCCCGATGCGGGCAATCGGACTCATACGCTTGAAGGCACTGCTGTTGTTCACGACGCTGGTAACGGCATACGCGGCGATGGCCCTGCATGCGCACCCGGAGATCTACTACCTCTCGATCGAGCAGTCGCAACACCGCGACGCGTCGCCCGACCTGTTCGACAACTGTCCGATCTGTAACTTCCACCTGTCGTCCTACATTCGGGGCGCGGAGTGGAGCCCGAACAACCAATTTCTGCTGCTCGAAACGTTCCTCCCGACCACACAAACGGCCGAGGCGATCGAACATCCGGCAGAAGTCTTCCTGCGGGGCCCTCCCGCCCGGGCGTAACTCCCGTACCAAGTCCTGATGCCGCGCGGCATCGGGCAATTTTTCTATTTACCATATTTAATACTTAATAAAAAATGAAGAAGATCATTTTCACGGCACTGCTGTGCCTATCCTATATCGTATCCCATGCCCAAGAGAGCACGCTCCTGCATGGACAAGTGACGAATCGCGATACGGGTACGCCGATTCCCCATATCACCATCTCCGTACCCGGTACCACACTCGGTACCGTAACCAATGAGGAGGGTCGTTACGAGATTCGCGGCCTGGCTCCGGGACGCGGATTTATCCGTGCCAGTGCCGTCGGATACGAGCCCGAGCGCATCCGCATCGAACTCGCCAAGGGAGAGTCGCGGATGGTGGATTTCGAGATGTCCGAAAGTACCGTACAGATAGACGACATTGTCGTATCGGCCAACCGAAGCGAATCCAAACGTAAGAACGCACCCGCACTGGTCGGCATCATCGGTCCTCAGGTATTCGAATTGACCAATTCGGCCTGCCTCGCCCAGGGACTCAACTTCCAACCCGGCGTACGTATCGAGGACGACTGCCAGAATTGCGGATTCCTGCAAGTACGGATGAACGGTCTCGACGGACACTATTCGCAGATCCTGCTCGACTCGAAACCCGTATTTTCGGCCCTCACGGGTGTCTATGGACTGGAACAGATCCCGTCCAACATGATCCGCCGTGTGGAGGTGATGCGTGGCGGAGGCTCGGCACTGTTCGGCGCATCGGCCATCGGCGGCACGATCAACATCATCACCAAGGATCCGGACCGCAACTCGGGCGAGGCGTCGCACACAATTACCGGCATCGGTCGCGGAGGAAGCTACGACAATGTCACATCGGCAGGCGTATCGCTGGTCACGAACAGCCGCAAGGCGGGCCTCTATCTCTATGGGCAGAACCGCAACCGTACCGCGTACGATGCCGATGGAGACGGATTTTCGGAGATCCCCGAACTGTCGTCGCAATCCATGGGGCTGAACTCCTACTATCGCACGGGCGACCATTCACGATTGACACTCCTCTACAACTCCGTCACGGAGTACCGTCGCGGGGGCGACCTGCTGGACCTGCCTCCGCACCAGGCGATGATCGCCGAAACGACCGACCACAAGATCCACGGCGGAAGCCTCGCGTTCGACATCTCGGACGATGACTATACGGATCGTGGAAATGCCTACGTGTCGTTCCAGAATACGCAACGCAAAAGTTACTACGGATCGCACCAGGACCCCAACGCCTATGGCCGCACGCACGACCTGACCGTCGCCGCAGGAGCTCAATACGTACACGGTTTCCATCGCCTGTGGTTCATGCCTGCCGACCTGACCATCGGTCTCGAGTATACGCACAACGGTCTGGACGACGAATCCATCGGGTACGACATCCATACCGATCAGGAGGTACATATCGCCGGTCTGTACCTGCAAAACGAGTGGAAGAACGACCACTGGTCACTCCTCATCGGCGGACGTCTGGACAAGCACAACCTCGTGCGGCGTGTCATCTTCTCGCCGCGTGCCAATCTGCGCTACAACCCCACCGAGGAAGTGAGCCTGCGATTGAGTTACGGCAGCGGCTACCGTGCCCCTCAGGCATTCGACGAGGACCTGCATGTGGCGATCGTGGGTGGTGAACGTACACGCATCCGTCTGGCGGACAACCTGCGTCAGGAGCGGTCGCAAAGCGTGAGCCTCTCCGCGGACATGTACCATACGTTCGGACGCGTGCGCACGAACCTCATGGTGGAGGGATTTTTCACCACTCTGGACGACGTATTCGCCCTGCGTACCATCGGCACGGATCCTGTGGATGGCGCCACGATCAAGGAGCGGTACAACGGTTCGGGTGCCACGGTGATGGGGATCAACATCGAAGCCAAAGCGGCGCTGTCGAAGTGGTTCGACGTGCAGGCGGGCGTAACGATACAGCGAAGCCGTTACAAAGAGCCCGAATATTGGAGCGAAGATGCATCCGTTCCGCCGTCGCGCAAAATGTTCCGCACGCCGGACACATACGGATTCCTGACAGCCCAGGTGACACCCGTACGTCGCTTCACCGTCTCCGCCACCGGCACCTACACGGGACGTATGTTGATGCAGCACGCCGCGGGATTCATCCCTCAGGACACGGCCGTAACGACACCTTCGTTCTTCGACCTGGGGCTCAAAATCTCGTACGACATACCGCTCTACCGCGAGATCACGATGCAACTCTATGCCGGTGTACAGAACATCTTCAACGCCTATCAGCGCGACTTCGACCAGGGTCCCGAACGCGACTCGGGATATATGTACGGCCCATCGCTGCCGCGAAGCTGGAACGCGGGGCTCAAAATCTCGTTCTAACGCACCTACACAAACAGCGCGTCACGATACCCGTGACGCGCTGTTTTTTTGTATGCCGAATCTATTTCTTCGGTGCGGTTTTTTGCTCCAGGAACAGCTCCTTGATACCACCCAGCGAACCCAACATATTCGAGGCTTCGTACGGCAGGAAGATCGTCTTGGTATCCTGACCGGTAGCCATCTCTTTCAGCGTCTCGATATAACGTACCGCCAACAGGTAGCTCGACGGATTGGACCCCGTACCCTCGACGGCCTTCATGATATTCGCGATCGCCTGGGCTTCACCTTCGGCACGACGGATCTGCGCCTCCTTGTCACCCTCGGCACGCAACACTTGTGCCTGCTTATCACCTTCGGCCTTCTTGATCTCGGCCTCGCGGCGTCCTTCGGCGGAGAGGATCTGCGACGCCTTTTGACCTTCGGCTTCGAGGATCGTGGCACGTTTGTCACGCTCGGCACGCATCTGTTTCTCCATCGCGTCACGGATATCCCTCGGCGGGTTGATGTCTTGCAACTCCACGCGGTTCACCTTCACACCCCACTTGTTCGACGCATCGTCCAGCACGTGACGCAGTTTCGAGTTGATCGTGTCGCGCGACGTGAGCGTCTGATCCAGATCCATCTCACCGATCACGTTACGCAACGTCGTCTGTGTCAGCTTCTCGATCGCCTCCGGGAGGTTTGCGATTTCGTACGTCGCCTTCACCGGATCGGTCACCTGATAGTAGAGGATCGCGTTGATCTCGGTCACCACGTTGTCACGCGTGATCACATTCTGTTTCGGAAAATCAAACACCGCCTCACGCAGGTCGATGCGGTTCACGGCACGGTTGACGGCATAGATCTTTCCATCGTAATCCGTACGGCTGAACCGCCAAAAGATCATACGCGGCTTGTCGATCACGGGGAAAATAATGTTGATACCCGACTCCAACGTCTTGTGGTACTTACCCAGCCGTTCGACGATCACCGTCTGCGACTGCTGCACGATCTTGATACCGGACGCGATCAGGATGATCACGAAGAGCCCCACGAGGGCCAAAACAATCCAGGTTGCCATACTTATTTACACTATTTTTTAGGTTTCACATACACAACCGCGCTCTCCACGCGCACGATCTCCACCGGCTCTCCCGCCGGAACGGCATCTCCATCCACCGACACGGCCTTCCAGTCGTCACCGTCCACCGACACGCGTCCGCTGTCTCCCGCCGGGATGGTTTCCGTGACACGTGCCATACGTCCCACCAATGCGGCGACACCGGTCTTGACACGATCTTTCTTCAGAAAATACTTCACCATCACCGGTCGCACGAACACGAACGCTGCCAATCCTCCCAACACGAACAGCAGTAATTGCCCATTCAGGTGCAGTCCACATGCCGCCCCGACCGATGCGCACAGCGCTCCGAACGCCAAACAGAGGGAGAAAAAACTGACCGTCAACATCTCCACTATCGCCAACACCACCACCACGATGGCCCATATCATCCAAGCTTCCATGACTATACCGATTTGCACGAACAAAGATACAAAAATTTCTGAATTCGGCACTCCTGAGCTTTTCGTCAATAATTTATTGTATATTTAATAAATATTGCATATCTTTGCGTCGAAAATTTTAATTAAAATCATTGTATGAAAAAATTCAAATTATTACCGCTATTCGCATTGCTGTCGCTGTTCGTGACAAGCTGCGTGAATAGCAACGTGGAGAAGGCGGAAACGCTTCCGCCATCGTCCATCTCCGAATGGAGATTTCATGGAACGCGGGATATCGAGACCTCACGCGGTGTAGCGCAACGCGATCGTCTCTGGTATCCGGGCACCACCATCAACGTAAGATTCCTCAATGGCACCTCCGACCAACAGCAGTTTGTTAAGGATATTATTCTCGAAGAGGATCCTGCCGACACAACGTGGTTGGACGTGGCCGATATCCATCTTAACTTCGTGGACACGGATGCCGATGCTCATGTCCGTATCGCCTTCGACTGGAACAACAACCGTCACGTGACGTGGTCCTACATTGGTACCGACTGCAAAATGAATCCGGATCAAAACGACGCCACACTTAGCTTTGCCGCCTCGCAATGGAGGTATTTGAGCGATGAGGAGGTGCGGGGCGAAGTCCTGCGTGCGTTCGGCCAGGTCCTCGGTCTCGAATTGGAGAGCCGCCACATCGATTTTGACGAAAACTTGTGGTCTGAGCGATTCCCGCCCCAGGAGTATTGGGAAGGAGAGATCGAAGACGCGGCTTGGGCCGAGTTGCAGGAGTACGTCTTCACGAAGTTGCAAAACGGCAACACCATACACGATACCGAATTCGACAGGGAGTCGATCATGAACTGGCCCTTCCCCGGCGGAGCGAGATATGGTGTGATGACAGATCTCGATCTGGTCGATAACAATTGCCTCTCGCGTGGAGATATTGACTTCATCTCGAAGTTGTATCCCCAAAATGGTGGTGAGATCATCATCGACCGCGGGATCGCCGTCATTGCAGGCGTCAGCGTGAATGATATCACCGTGACAGGCGACGTAGAGTTGGTCCCGGATGGCGACAACGTCATTGTCGAAGGTGAGGAAGGTGTCGTTTACAGCCTCAAGATCAATGGAGACGTGACGACCCTGAATGTGGCTGCGTCGACGGGCTTGAAACTCATCGAGATCAAGAATGCCGCACAGCTCGAATCGCTCGACCTCTCGTCGAATGTGCTTTTGGAGAATGTTGCCATCTACAACGCACCCAACTTTATCAACCTCACGATTCCGACCGAGTCGACCACTCTCAGGTACGTCTATTTGACAGATACGGGGATCAACTCAAACGGAACGCTCCTCGCGGCACTTGCCAATTCGTTGCCCGATCGCACTGGCGCAAATACCGGGCATTTCAACATGACGGACAATGATCCCGTAGAGCTGGTTTGGGAAACTTGCGATGGTAAAAACTGGAATGTATCCCCGACGCAAGAGGTTATTGTACATGCAGGCAGCAATGAGATAACGTTCAATTCCAATGCAAAATATTACTGGAAATCGGTTGGCAGCGGCTACTGGCAGGCATGGGGCGATCCGGAGAGCATCGAGAGCATCGAGAGCATCTCGGCGGACGGTGTAACGATGCCTCATCTGGAGTTGGCATGGTTGCCTAACGTATCAAGCATCTCCATTAAGAATGTAAACGACTTGAGGTATCTCGATTTCACGAATTGTGAACTTTTGAAGAATGTTTCTATCAATGGGGCGCCAGATCTGAACTTCATCCGCTTGACATACAATTTGTACCTGACCACGATAGACATTGAATCGACGGGCTTGATAGACCTCCTTTTGCCGGAGTCCTCGGATGAGTTAAGGACCATTAACGTCAAAAACAACAACCTGTGGGGTCTTTATATCAACAATCTCCCCAATCTGAGCAAAGTCTACTGTGAAGGCAATCCTTTCTCTGAAGACGAAGGTGCGGTGAGAAATATCTCCTCGCAATTGCCTTCGAGACTGGGCATGCATCCCGGAACTCTCCATACTGGCAACAGCACCTTTAGCCCGACAGTCAGCCGTGAGTGCTATGAGAAGAACTGGATTCTGACACCTCCGGCCGTTTTGCTTCCGATGGGATCGAGCGCCGATGATCTCGTCTTGCATTTCGACACAAGCTATGCAGGTGATCCTCTGTTGACCGGGGAGATAGGAGGCAGCATCGCTCTTTGGGCAGATGCCGCACACAACAGATCGGTCAGGTTGTTCTGTCACTATGGCGCACTTTTCTTCCTTGAGTATACGAATGGCTATTTGGTCGAGAAAACTGTGATTTATGATCCAGTCGGCGATCATGAGCAAGGAACGGGATGGGTCAATGACTCCTACGCATTCCCGAGCGACAACATGAAACTCGTCGAAGACACCGGGTTGGGATATCTTTTTGGGGTGGTATCCGTTGAATACACCAACTAAGAACTTCCCATGTACACGAAAGGACTCCCTGCATTTGACAGGGAGTCCTTGTTTTTGGTGTGATCCCGAGGCGATTAACTTCGCTCCGAGGTGATCCCGAGGCGATTCGAACGCCTGACCCACAGCTTAGAAGGCTGTTGCTCTATCCAACTGAGCTACGGGACCGTCTCCGGGTGCAAAGCTAATAAAAAATCCTTCATTCCCTTGTGAGTCCGGGATTTTATACATACCTTTGTGGCTCATTTTAACCAAATTTTTAATAAAACGTATCTATGGCTGTAAAAATTCGTCTGGCACGACACGGTAAAAAGGGACACGCCTTCTACCACATCGTTGCCGCTGACTGCAGGGCGCCACGTGACGGTCGGTTTATCGAGAAACTCGGTACCTACAACCCCAACACGAATCCTGCGACGATCGATCTGAGCTTCGAGAAGGCATTGGATTGGCTGATGAAGGGCGCACAACCGACCGACACATGTCGCGCGATCCTCTCCTACAAAGGAGTACTCTACAAAAAACACCTCCTCGGAGGCGTTGCGAAGGGTGCATTTGCGGAGAGTGACGTGGAAGCGAAATTCAACAAATGGCTCTCCGAGAAGGAGGGTAAAGTGACGGGCAAGGTGACCAAACTCGCCGATGCCGCCGCTAAGGAGAAGAAAGACCGTCTCTCGGCCGAGGCGAAGGTGCGCGAGGATCGTGCCAAAGCTATCGAGGAGAGGAAAAATGCCGCTGAGGCTGCTGCATGCGCCGAGGAGGAATCTCCCGCTGAGGCAATTGCAGAGGTTGCCGAAGCCGTTGCTGCCGAAGAGGCTCCCGCCGTTGAGGAGGCACCTGCTGCCGAGCCCGTGGCTGAGGAGACTCCCGCCGAGGAGCCTGCAACCGAGGCATAGGGTTATTGTGGGCGAGGGGAGCATGGTTTGTCGTGGATGAGAGGAACATGGTGCCCGTTGCACGCATAACCAAACTTTTCGGGACTGATGGGGGGGTCGCAATGTCGCTCTACCCTACTTTCCCCGCTACATTTTCAATCGAGGAACCGCTATTTGTGTCGATAGATGCATTGGCGGTTCCTCTATTTTTACGCTCCTTCCAGCGCAGGGGCACCCATCAGGCACACGTGCAGTTCGAGGATTTCGACTCCACGCAACGTGTCACGGAACTGCTCGGCAAAGAGCTGTCCATTCAAAAAACCTCCCTTCCGGTTAAAAAACCCGTATCGTCAAAGGACGAATTTACATTTGAAGATCTCATCGGCTTTGAGGTGAAAATTTTGGATTTAAACGGACACATCACCGATTTTTATGACAATGACGCCAATCCGCTCTTCGAGATCGAGCTATCGTCGGGAGAGACGTCACTCGTCCCCGCGGTAGAGGATTTTATCGCTGGCATAGATTTCCACAAACGCATCATCAAATTCGTCCTCCCCGAAGGGCTGTTGGAACTGTAACCATCCCCACCTCCCCGCGGCGGGGACCCGTCTCAGCTCCGATGGTCAGCTGGTCAATCAGACTTCCAACGGGTTCTACTGGTCCTGGCAGGCTACGTCTACTACGCATGCACGAAGGTTGTATTTCTATTCTACGGGATTCAGTACGCTTACCGATTACGTCGGGCTCGACTTCTCCCTCCGTTGTATAAAGATCTAATGTAGGGCGGGATAAGGTTTCACCACCCTGTCGCGTTGGATCAGGGTGTCGCCCTCACAACCACTCTCCTGCACCAACAACGTGCCTCCACGCCATTCGCTGTGGGCCTGATAGTTGTCTAAGCAATCCAGATCGCACAATTGCGAAGCGTCCAAAATCTCCCCATACCCGTACTCCGTGGCTTTGTAAACTTGCTTGCGCTCTTTGGTCGTCAGCACGATTTGCTCCGTCAACAACTGAAATTTCCCCTCTAATTCCTTTTTCATAATTCTAAAAATGAGATTAT
>DBDB01000045.1 GCA_002293345.1 Alistipes sp. UBA943 | reverse complement strand
GGCCTCGCCCCGGCGCGGGGAGGAGAAGGGATTGAAAGAATTAACGCAATAGCGGTGAATCGGGTTCAGAGGCCATCGCTTCATAGAACATGCCATCCAGGAATTTCGGGGAGAATTTCTTGATCGTATGCGTGGCACGGCCATTGAACTCCATTAAACAGAGGCGTTTGCGGCGCTCGATGCCACGGATCAGATGACGTGCCACTTCGTCTGAGGTCATCATCTTGCCTTCATCACGCGGCGTGTCACCTTGACTGGTCCCATCGGCCGTCAGGGCGGAAAAACGAACGTTCGAGGCTGTGAATCCCGGACAGGCGATCATCACGTGCATCCCCTTCTTCATGTTCTCCACGCGGATCGTCTCCAAGAATCCGGTCATCGCGTATTTCGAGGCCGAATAGCCCGTGCGACATGGCAATCCGTGCAGTCCTGCCACGGAAGATATCCCCACGATCGTGCCTCGCGACGCCTGCAAGTAGGGTAACGCATACTTGACACAGTAAACCGTGCCCCAAAAATTGACATCCATCAGGCGGTGCAGCACCTCCAAATCCACCTCGTCGAACAGGGCACGCATCGACAACCCCGCGTTGCATACCAACACGTCCACCCCACCGAAAGTCGTTACGGCCTTGTCGATCAACGTACAGCAATCGTCGGGTTTCGTGACATCCGTGACGCAACAGACTGCCGCGCCTCCCGAACCTTTTATCTCGCTCACCACCCTATCGAGCCCCTCCGCACTGCGCGCGCCCAAAACTACATTCGCTCCCAACCCGGCACACGCGCGCGCCAACGCCTCACCGATACCGGACGAAGCACCCGTGATGACTACCGTTTTACCCTTTATACTGTGTCTCATATCTCTATCTCCAATCCGTCATACGCCAAATATACATCCTTCGGCAACTCCTTCGAGACATCCGTGTATCGTCCCAACTTGTGCGACACGTGTGTCAGGTACGCACGCTCCGGCCCCACCCTCTCGATGAGTGCCAATGCCTCGTCAAGATTGAAGTGAGAATGATGCAAATTTCGACCCAATGCGTTCACTACCAGCACTTTAAGACCTCGCAACTTCGCCTCCTCCGACGGGTCGATCTCCTTGAAATCGGTCAGGTAGGCAAGGTTATCAAACCTGAATCCAGTGACATCAAACCCCGGCGCATGCTTGCCTATAACCGGCGTCACCTCTTTCCCCTTCACCTCGAAAGCAAACTCGGGGTCGATCTCATGCAGATCCAACTCCGGAACGCCACGGTATTTATCGCCACGAAACGCATACTCGAACTCCCTCCTCACAGCCTCGATCGCCGGATGCGTGGCATAGAGATCTATCCGATGTACCGCCTCCGGCCAATCCACATAATTCAGCGCCCGGACGTCATCCAAACCCGACATGTGGTCGCGATGGGCGTGCGTCAACAAAATCGCATCTATATGACGAATCCCCGCCCGAAGCATCTGGCATCTGAAGTCGGGTCCCGCGTCGATCACCATCCGCACATCGTCCCACTCCAACATCGCCGACGTACGAAGACGTGTGTCGCGTGGATCCGTCGACCTGCACACCTCACAATCGCAACCGATCAACGGAACCCCCTGCGAAGTACCGGAACCAAGAATTGTCAGTTTCATTGAATGCAAAGATAACAAAAATCCCCGCCATTGGCGGGGATTTTTCTAATAGCCTCCTTCGATATTCCAGACAAATGCTCTCGATCCTTGCATTTTCGTATCGTCATCCATCGCACGTAACGCCTCCAACAGCGGATCCACCTGTGCATCCTCCACGATCGCGAGGATCGACGCATTCATCGACGGCCAAGCATGCGTGCCATAATGCGGTTCGCCGTCTACGCTGCCGCGTCCCTCCGTGAGGGCCCAACGCGTAAATCCACGTATGCCCTGATCGTTGAAAATATCGTTTACCCGATCAGTCAATGCCTGATTGTAACTCAAAAACAGTGCTTTCATCTCAAATTTTCCCCTCTTTTTTCAACATCTTTTTACGTCGGCCAGCCATCAGCGAGTAGAGTGCCGGTACGACAAACAGCGTCAGCAGCGTCGACATCGTCAAACCACCGATCACGGCGATACCCATCGGTTGCCAGATCTCGGATCCCGCACCCAGGCCCATCGCCATCGGCACCATACCCAGGATCGTCGTCAGCGACGTCATCAACACCGGCCTCAAACGGCTCTTACCGCCCTCGATCACCGCCTTAAAGATCGTCGCACCGCGTTCTACCAACAGGTTCATGTAGTCCACCATCACGATACCGTTCTTCGTCACGATACCCACCAACATAATGGCACCGATCAGCGCGATCACCGACAGCGGCGTATTCGTGATGAATAGCAGCAGGAACACACCCGTGAATGCCAACGGGATCGTCATCATGATGATACCCGGCATACGCAACGACTCGAACTGTGTCGCCATCACGATGTACACCAATATGATGATCAGGATTGCCAGCATCCCCAGGTCGGCGAATGCTTCCTGTTGATCCTCCACCGTACCACCGATCTCCAGATAGACACCGTCCGGCGTATCATAATCCGCGATCACCTGGTTCAGTTCCGCCACCACCGTGCCGAGTGCCACACCGGCACCCAACGACGATTTGACACTCACCACACGCTGGCGATTTTCACGCTCGATCATCGGCGAAGCGTACTCCTCGGTCACCGTACCCACGTCGCTCAACCGTACGGGCTGACCCATCGGCGTGTACAACATGATCGACTCAATATCCTCCAACTGCGTACGGAACGGCTCGGCGTAGCGCACCACCACGTCATACTCATCGCCATCCTCGCGATACTTCGTCGACACGAGTCCATCCATACGGTTGCGGATCGCTTGCGACGCCTGCGCACTCGTCAGGCCGTAGTACGACAATTTGTCGCGATCGAACACCACGTTGATTTCGGGACGCAAATCCTCGCGTGACAACTGCACGTCGCGTACCCCGTCGATCGTCCTCACGCGATCCATCAGGTCATGTGCCACACGGTTGGTCGTCTCCATATCGTAACCGAAGATCTTGATATCCGCCGTGCTCGCACCGCCCATACCGCCCTGATTACCACCCGGGATAACCGTATACTCACGTATCTCGGGGATCTGTGACAAGTCGGCACGCAGCAAGTCCGAAATCTCGAAAATATCCCGGTCGCGCGTCATCTTTTTCGTCAGACGCATGTTGTAGTTCGTGATGTTCGATCCGGTCGTCTGCATCGCCGCAAAGGCATTGCTCGATGAGTTGGCGCCCGACGACGCACTCACCAGGATCACCTCGGGATACTTCGCGTAGATGATACTGTCGATCTCACGTGCCACCCGTGCCGTATAGTCCACCGACAGGTTCTGTTCCACTTTCACCGTCGCCGAGATCATCGCGTTATCCTCGGGCGGGAAGAATTCGGTCGGCACCAGTCGCAACAGTCCCAACGATACGATAAACAGTACCACCATGCTACCCACGGTCAACCAGCGGCGCCTCACGACCCAACCCAGAATCCTCGCATAGAATCCATCCAACCACCTGAGAGCCTTGTCGATCGGTTTGTAGATCACCCCGATACCTTTGTATGTATGCACTCCGCCGTCAATTTTCAACAGATAGGCGGACATCATCGGTGTGAGCGTCAGGGCGGCGATCGTCGATACGGTCACTACGATACTCACGATCCAACCCAACTCCTTAAACATGATACCCATCATACCCGGCACCATCGTGAGCGGCATGAACACCGCCACCACCACCAACGTGGTCGCGATCACGGACAGCCACACCTCGTTCGTCGCATAGATCGCCGCCTCCTTGGGTTTCGATCCCCGTTCGATATGCGTCGTAATATTCTCCAACACCACGATCGCGTCATCGACCACCATACCGATTGCGATAGAGAGTGACGACAGCGATATAATATTGATCGTCGACCCTGCGGCAAACAGGTATATGAACGAACAGATCAGCGACACGGGAATCGTCATACAGATAATCAGCGTCGCGCGCCAGCGTCCCAGGAACACCAACACCACCAACACGACAAACAGGAATGCCAGCATCACCGTCTCGCTCAACGAGTTGATCGAGTCGACGATCTCCTCCGACCCTTCGAAGATCATCTGCATCTTCACGTCCCTGGGCAGCGATGCCTGGATCTGCGGCAGACGTTTGTTGATCTCCTGCACGATATCCACCGTGTTCGATCCCGACTGCTTCTGGATCATCACGCGGACACCCAACGCACCGTTGACACGTTCGTCCATCGTCGCTTTGGCCAGTGTATCCTTGATCTCCGCCACGTCCGACAGCATCACCGTCTTACCGTCACGGTTCGAGATCACCACCTTGCGCAGGTCCATCTCCGAGTCCTTGAACTCACCATCGGCTTTGACCGTGAAGGTACTGTTGCCGATATCCATCGTACCGGAGGGGATATTCACATTCTCCGCGGCGATGATCTGTCCCAACTGCTCCACCGTCAGGCCGTAAGCCTGCAACTTCATCGGGTCGATATCCACACGCACCTCACGTTCGGGCGCACCGAAGATCGACACGGCACCGATACCGTCCACACGGTTCAGCACGTTCACCAACTGGTCATCCAGGATCTTGTTCAGGGCCGGATAGCTCTCGTCCGCCGTAACGGCCAGCATCATCACCGGCATCATCGACGACGAGAATTTGAAGATCGTCGGGTAATCCACCTCCTCGGGCAGCAATCCCTGCACGCGGCTCACCACGTCACGGATATCGTTCGCCGCCTCCGTCAGGTCGGCACCGTACTCGAACTCCACGGTGATCATCGACACGTTGTCCTGCGACTTGGAGGTCAACTTTTTCAGGTTGTTCACCGTGTTGAGGTTATCCTCCAGGACACGGGTGACGTTCGTCTCGATATTTTCCGCGTTCACACCCGGATAGGTCGTGATCACCGAGATCTGCGGAATGTCAATCTCGGGAAACTGGTCCACCGCCAACCGCGTCAGCGAGAAGAGTCCCAACACGATCACGCCCACAAAGAGCAAGACCGTCGAGATCGGCTTCCGAACCGCACTTTCGTATATTTTCATCTTCTTCTAATCTTCTTGTTGGTTTCTAACCTCTACGGTAGCGCCGTCGCTCAATCGCGAGAGTCCGGCCGTGGCAACCTGCTCACCGGCAACGACACCTTTCAGGATATCGAACTCGGAACCCACCTGACGTCCCACCTCGACACTGCGGCGTTCAGCCACATCGCCATTGATCACGTATAGATAGCGTTCCGACGAACCCACCTGTTTCTGTACCGCCACGTCGGGCACCATGATGCCCTCTTTTTCGCCCATGTTGAACACCACTTTCGAGTACATACCCGGACGCAACTCCTGTTTGGCGTTCGGCACCTTCACCTCGACCGTAAACGTACGTGTGGCGGGGTCCAGCGCCGGATAGACGCTCGCCACCTTACCCTCGAACGTCCTACCGGGGAATACCTCCACGGTCAACTCCACCGGCATACCGACCTTCACGTACGGGAAGAATTGTTCGGAGATATGCACCACCACCTTCACCTGCGCAATGTCCATCACGTGCAGGATCGGCATGCCCATGAACAGGTCGCCCGGATCGTTGTTACGTGCCGTCACGACACCCGTCAGCGGCGACAATACGCGAATATTCTTGTTCAGGTTGTTCACCACCTCGCGCTGCATCTCCAGCTGGGTCTTCGCCTGGTCGATCTGCTGTGACGAGATACCTCCCGCCTTGTACACGGGCAACAGGCGGTTGTAATCCGTTTGCAGATTCTGCAACTGCACCCGCTGAATGTCATACTGGGTCGGGTCCAGCGTCGCCAAAAGTTGCCCTTGGCGCACCTTGTCACCTACATCCACCAATATCTTGTCGATATGCACACCCTGCGCCGCCGGAGTAATATCGTTCTCCTTCCACGCCTGGATCTCGGCCGTGAACACCTCCGTCATGTCGATCGTACGTGCCTCTGCAAAGGCCGTCTTCGTCAGCACCTTGGGTACCTCCACCACCGTCTCGACGGCCTGTTTCTTCTTCAATCCGCAACCGACAGCCAACACGCCGACGGCCAACAATACAATAAGCTTCTTCATATATTCAGTTTTCTTTTTTTACATGTACCAACCGTGCCCCACAATACGCTCATATTCGGTCTGTGCCGTCAGGTAGTCGTAGATCGACTGCGAGTAACCCAACTGCGCCTGTGTCTGTGCCAACTGTGCCGAGTTCAACTCCAAGATCGTGCCCGCACCGGCCTTGTAACGCGTGTCCGAAATACTGTACGCCTTGCGTGCCTGTTCCACGGTTTTCTCCTGCGCGAACATCGTCTCGCGTGCAGTCAGCAGGTTGTTGATCGCCGTCTGCACCTCCACCTGAACACCCACACGTGCATAATCGCGTTGCAGATCCAACTGTGCCATCTGATTCCTGATGCTCCGTGCCTGTGCCTGTTTCGTGGTACCTGCAAAGATCGGGATCGACAGCTGTACTCCGGCCGAGATCGGATGCTGCCACCAGAATTTCGACCCTCCGTTCGAGGCGCGTGTCGCCATCGCGGCAAACGTTCGCGACGCGGCGGCAGTGGCAACGGGCTCCTGTCCGGTGCCTACGCCGCCACCCATCAGGCTGCCGAAATCAGGGGGTGTCATGTCGTTACCCGTGATGGTTGCCGTGGCGAAAGCCGCCAGGGTCGGCATACGTGACGAATTGGCCACGCGCAACGATTGCCGCAACACATCCGCCTGTAAATCCAACGTCCGCAACTGCGAGTTCTCGCTCAGGTCCATCGACAGCGCCTCACCACCCTCCAACACCGCGTCACGCATCGCATCCAGATCACCAACCGCCTCTATCTCCACCTCCTCGGGTATCGACAGGTACATCTTCAACAGCAGTTCCGCCACCGAAATAGAGTTACGTGTCTGCAAGATCGTCGGCATCAGGTTGCTCAACTGCACCTCCGCCGTCAACAAGTCATACTCCGAGGCGAGTCCGTTGTCGAACTTCAACCGCGTATCGTCCACCACCTGTTTCGACGTCGTTTCCGCCTCCAACAGCACCGTCAGCGACTGCTCGGCCAGCAACACATTGTAGAACGCCTTGCGTACCGCTGCCACCAACTCGATCTTCGAGCTGCGTGCCGATTCGACGGCCGTCTCCGCCTGGATCTTATTCATTTTCAGCGTGCTATACACCGCCGGAGCGAACAACGGCAGGGATAAATTACCCGTCGCCGTAAACGTATTGTCTGCACCGAACGAGATACTTTCACTCATCTTCTGCTGCACGATCGAACGCATGTAATTCCCATCCACGGACAGTTGCGGCAGCAGATTACCCCACGTCGCACGCTTCACATAATCATACCGTTCCACCTCCAACTCCGCCACCTTGATCGTCGGGTTTTCGCTCAACGCGAGTTCCAACGCCTCGTCCATCGTCAGACGCAGCTGTGCCGATGCCGAGCCCATGCCGACACACACGCCCAGCAGCAACAAACACACAACTCCAAAAATCCTCTTCATCCTATCTATACTTTTTACTTTCCAAATTTATACTCCCGCCTATAACGTTCGATCAACGCCTCACCCTTGGGTGTCGATATGCCGCGGAAGAAGCACTCCAACGTCTGCACAAACGCGTCATGCTCTGTCATTCCGTCCGGAATCACGATACCCGAATCACCCATCAGCGCAGTCGACGTGGCATACAGAATCGAGATCGCCAGCTCCACATTCACATCGTCACGAAACAACCCCTCCGCAATCCCCTTTTGCAACCGCTCACGCATCTTCTCGCGATGATACGCCATGTTCCACACCGACATCTTGTCCCACACCGAAGGATAAAACTTCCGTAGGTTTTCCGTCACGTGCCGCGCCTCCGTCGAGTGATCCACCATGTGTTCCAGTACCAAAAACAGCTCCTCCAACACATCGTGCGCACCAGCTACCAACGCTTCGTGCTCCTCCTGCGCCTGCCTCACGTAACCCAGCATCGCCTCGTACACCAACCCCTCGCGGTCGCCGAACATCTCGTACAACGTCCGTTTCGACACCCCTAATCGTTGCGCAATATCATCCATACGCACCGACCGGATTCCCTCCGCGATGAACATCTCCATCACACGTTGCAGAATATGTGCCTTCTCCACTGCCATAACAGCTGCAAAGGTAAACAAGAAAACTTAGAAAACAAAAAAAGTTTTCAAATTTTTCTCCATTCAAATACCGGAGCGACAAAAGTACACATCCCAATCGCCACAACCAAACCCAAACCGACGAATCACCACTTTCCCCCGACGAAAATCTNNCTCCTCCCCGCTTCGGCCCCGCCCAAGCTACCGCCCTGCGGGCGGAGCACCCCCGGGGCTTGGTCGTTTTGATTTTTTTGCGACACCCCCTTATCAAGGGGGAGTTAGGGGGATGGCAGGTAAAAAGCATGGTCGTCTCTAACGACCACTCCATGCGACTATAAAGATCTAATGTAGGGCGGGACAAGGATAACAAAGAAAAGAGCCCGCGTGACGCGGGCTCTTTTCTTTGTTATTTGGTGATTCTTTCCAACCACTTCACCATTCCCAGCATCGTACACATCGACAGCAGACATGCCGCCACGAAGATACTCCACGTCGCCCAAATCGGAATATGCTGATAGAAGATCACACCGATGAACAGCAACTGGTTACCTACCGCCGTCGCCGTCAGCCACAGACCTTGCATCAAGCCCTGCATGTGCGGCGGTGCCACTTTCGATACGAATGCCAATCCCAGCGGGGAGATAAACAATTCGGCAATCGTCAGGATCAGATACGTACCGATCAGCAACCACGGTGTCACGCGTGCCGCCTCTTCCAGACCACCCATCGCTTCACGTGCCTCGTAGGTGGGCAGACCTTGCGAACCGAGTGCCATCACGACAAATGCCGATGCGGCGATACCCATGCCGATAGCGATCTTGCGCGGTGTCGACAGGTTGATATTACGTGACTTCAGCCATGCGAAGAATGCGATCACGACCGGCGTCAGGAACACCACGAAGAAGGGGTTGAACGCTTGGAACACCTCGGCACCTTGCAGTGTCGTGAAGCCCAGATTCAAGCTGATCGTACGTGTATAGTCACTCGCAAAGAGTGTCAACGTCTGTCCGTTCTGGTGGAACGAGAACCAGAAGAAGATCACCACCGCGAACACCGACATCAGTGCCCAGAAACGTTGGCGCACCTCCGACGCAGGCATCTCGACAGCCTTGGATCCCTCACCGGTAGCCACAGCAGCCTTTTTCGACGGATCGGGCAACTTGGCCTTATTCACGAGGAAGATCGTCAGCGAGATCAACATCGCGATAATCGCGATACCGAACGAGTAGTGATACCCCTCGACAAACACATTCAAATAGCGGTTTGCGAACTCCGTGAGGTTCGTCACATCGCCACCCACACTCGACGCCAGTTGTGTGAAACGTTCCGATGCCTCGGGCGTAATGTCACCGCTCAGGAACTGGTTGCACAGTTTCGGAAGATCGGCATTGAACGCAAATCCGTTGTGTTGCACCCACCAGTTGCGCAATCCCACAGCCATCAGCGGGGCGAACATCGCACCGACATTGATGAACATATAGAAGATCTGGAAACCAGTCTCGCGTTTATCGGCATAGCGTGGATCGTCGTACAACTGTCCCACGACAGCCTGCAAGTTACCCTTGAACAGACCGTTACCGAACGCAATCGCGAACAGTCCCAGGCAGGTGATCGTCAGAACGAGACCTTTGTTCGCCACGGGTGTCGGTGTGGGGATAGCCAACGAGATATATCCCAACGTCATCAGGATGATACCCGTCAAGATCGTGCCTTTGTACTTCTTGGTTTTGTCGGCAATGATACCGCCCACGAGTGCCAGCACGTAAATCGCCGCGTAGAACACGGAGTAGATGATCGACCCCTGTGACCCTGCAAAATCGAACTTGAAGTTGAGGAACAGCAGCAAAATCGCCATCATGATATAAAAGCCGAAGCGTTCGCCCATGTTGGACAACGCGGCAGCCAATAATCCCTTCGGTTGATTCTTAAACATACATCTTCTTTTTAGTTAACCCGCGAATGTAGCTATTTTTTTGACAATCGCAAAATCATCCCCCGTTTCCGTCTTTTTGGGAGATCCTCGTTTGAGATTTGCAATAATTTCATTATACTTGCAAATATTAACTTTATCTTTTACATGCAGAAATTTTTACCTTTGTTGTTGTGTCTGTATAGCTGCACGACCTTCGACGAGACGGAAATCGTTCCGGAGGAGTTGCAGGAGGAGGTAACGGTTGAACGTCGCGATCCGAACTCGATGGAGGTGATGCGCGAGGCGGTAGAAAAAGTGGCAGAAAAGAGAGGTTTGGCAACAACGCGTGGCGAAGATATTGTGGCGACGCATCGGTATGTGTGCTTCGAGCCGGCGTCCAAGTGGCAATTCGATGCGTTGTTCGACGTGGAGGGGTGGCAATTGTTCAACTTCCCGATCGACCAGGTGGATCCGGTGGTCGAGGAACGTGAGTTCGAGAAGCTTTATGCCGTGTTGCCCGTGACGGATGAGATGCCGGACTCGATCGCGTGGACGACGCTGAAGGAACTCTACGATCCCGCCGTGGCACCCGAAGGCGCCGAGAATCCCGAATGGGCCGAGGAGGTGAGGGATGCGGCATACCAAATCGCAATGCCGTTCTCCACCGGTAACGCGTGGGATGCTCCGGGTGGGGGTGGCGATGGAAGCCTCTTTTTGGGCCCTTCGGGAACGATTCGGGCGTGGGATGATATCGTGGGAGGTTATGTTCCACTGGAGGGGGTGAGGGTGACGATTACTGACGCATATAATATTCTTAGGTCCTACACCAGAAACACCAACTCGAATGGTTCGTTTTCTTTTTTCGGTGAAAGTTTGTCGGGGCCTTACAGCCAGTTAGGTTGCTCTCTTTCCTGGGACTCCGACTTCTGGGTGATCAAAAAGGGCGATGGCAAATCCGCAGATATACCCATACCTTACAACTCGTCGACCGGGCGGTGGAACCTGAATATCGGGAAAGGGACGGAAGATTTTGGCCCTGCAACGGCGTATAGGGCGGCGTATAGGTTGTGGTTTAAGACCACAAGCCTTCGAATCGCTCTTAATGAGCTGAGGAAGGTGCGGATTTGTTGTGATGAAAATGCAGAATATTTAAATGGGAATGACTTGGGATATTATCTTTTTCGTGGCCCATATGCAGGGGAAGATGGACTCCCTGATATAAAAATTGCCTGCAAAGAAAAGAGAGCTCAAGATTTATTTGCATATACATGTCACGAGTTAGGGCATATGGTTCAGTTAAGGCATTTTGATTCTCTCAATCGTTCGCATCCAACAAAATTTATTACAGAGAGTTGGGCGGAATTCGTTGCATATTTGCTATGTGAACAGGAGTATAAAGAGTTAGGGGTATATGATAAATATGTTCCTATGAAGTCTTTTACGATCTCTAACACACCTGAAAATTTCCTCCAAATGGGGATGGATGTGTATGGGCGAACTTTTGAGTTTGAGACCGATCCGTCAAGATGGAGAACTATTCAAGGTCCATACATAGCACGGGAAAGCTATACATCCGGCTGGAGAGAAGAGGGGGAGATTACTTCGTATGGGGAAATAAATTACCGCGGGAATCCTTATTTATTGTTCGCTGCACCTGATTACAAACGAGTTTTCCGCATGTATGAGGACAAAGTCATAGAGTATCTTAACGGGCATATCGTAGCGACAACGCCGATCAATGGTTCGTATACATTTCCACAAATTAACGGACTAATCCTTGACGAACAATATGGTAACGCGGTAAATGCATTTAATGCGCGGCTTCGTTATACTGGACAAGTAATCCCTCCAACAATTGTTCAGATGAGAGATTATAGCGATTTTAACTTTCAAAAATGGACATCGATCGGTTTTGCTGATATCTATAATTATTCTCCGTTATTCATTGATATGTATGATGATTATGATCAAAAGTTTTGGTATACCTATGGTCATCCTGCTACTACGGGAGAGTCTGTTTCGGATGTGCTGCATTTGATACCCAGCGATAAGATTCATATCAATAATCCCCTCATGATTTTATTGATCGCACTAAATTCGGATAATGCAACGGATGCCGAACGATTGATGCGACAATATGCCGCTCAACAATATGGGTACAACAAACAACAACTCGATGAATTTTGGGAGTTGTACTCTAAAGCAGATACTGGAGAGTACTATTAAAAAAATGGGTGATGAAAAATCTACTGTTTCTACTTGCGACATTGTGCCTTTCGGGCTGTCATTCGGAACCGAAATCCCCAACCGTTCCCCTTCCGGATACTACATTGGCCAAATCAATTGCTGATACTGACCTTCACTTTCTCTCAAAGTTGGATGGTCGTTATAACGATGTCATTTTGAGCAATGAACGCCTTACAAGTGGATTGAGTCTTAAGGCTATTTCCGATACAGAAGTATCTCTCGATTGTAAAATAGATGGTTGGGGTGAGATTATTTTTGGAGATTATGGAGGTTTCTCATTCTCCATACCGCGCATCACTGTATCTGGGAAGCCATATGACGTCAAACTGCGTGAAGCCGCCACAAACGGCACTATCGCCTATTACAGCGAAGAAAACAGCAAACAAGAGGCACTTCCGGTAGAGGTGGCAGTTACGGGATGGATAAAGGTGCATGGTGAGGTTGTGTCGATGTTGGTCACGAGACGTGTGTATGAGTGTGAGATAGATATCGTTTGCCGATGGCGGAACGAGGCGAATAAAGAGCAATGCTTGGATATTAAGATTATGGAAATCGACCACTCATCTCCCATTATGTACGATTGATTTGCTTCCGATAGTCGTGCTCAAAGTTACACTCCGCTATTTATTGATATGTATGATGACTTTAACCAATTTTACTATTATTGGACAGTACTTGACGGGATACATTCAACGAATCCCATGTGGGATCGACTTCCAGAAGATAGAATTTGCATCCCTGACGTACGGGAAATTCAAAACATTGCGTTTTCTTCTCGAAACCGAGAGGATGCATTGACGCGTATAAATAATTTAGGGCAGCGCGTTTATGGTAGTAATTGGGATCCATACAATATGCAGTTATTCCGAGGTGCTTATGTATATTTAGGAAGTGAAAATTAGATAGGAATCATGAAAAAGCACATTAGCATAATAGTGATCATATTGATGTTCGCTTGTGGGATAGGTTGTGATGAAAAGAGAGGGGATCTCGTTCATGGAGATCCGGGCGGGTATGCACAATTCGTTTGGATCAATGAAAGCGATCATATCATCACGATGTCAATGGATGAATGGAGTGGTGTCGAAAATGAAGTACTACCGATCGGTGGAAAGGTTATGAGAGATGCTTGGGGTGGCATCATGAGCATCCCAAATGTGAAAGAATTCACCCGCGGGGGCATTTCCATACTCTTTGACGAGGGGCCGTACGGTGTTGTATTCGATTATTTCGGATACGGGAACATTTCTAATAGTTCGAATTTGCCTATCGTGACAAGAAAAGATGCATACCTCCAATTAGACGAAAGTTATCGGTTTGAAATGCTTGATGCAAGGGAAGTACTTGGGGAGGAGTATTCCGATTGGCCAGCGGGTCAGTGGACCTACACGTTCACGAACGCGGATTACGAGGCGGCAGTGAAGATGGGTGAGGCGCGGGGAGAAAGTTGTCTCCGCCCAACTTCTGCCAAGCCGAGCGTGGAGGAGAAGGCGCGCTCCGCGGCCTCTCCTTGTCCCTCCCTACATTAGATCTTTATACAACGGAGGGAGAAGGCGTCCCCGACGCGATCGGTATCCGCCGCATTCGTGCCGCCTGAACTGCAGTAGAAGTTCCGTGCATCCGTGGCGGAGTACGCGGCGGAAGACCAGTAGAATCCGTTGGAAGTCTGACTGTTCAGCTGACCATTGGGGTTGTTACGGTGTCCCGGCGCGGGAGATGATATTTACAGCAACCGGCCGTCTTCGACCAAGATCTTTCCGTCTACAACCACCGTATCGACATCACTCGCCTTGCCGCTATACACCAGATTCGACACGATATTATGGATAGGTTGCATGTGGGGCGTGTCCACGTTCACCAGTATGAAATCGGCCAATGCGCCCTCGGAAATGAATCCTAAATCGTTGTATCCCAACGCCTTGGCACCGTAAACCGTAGCCATACGTAACGTCTCATAGGCAGGCAATACACGTGGGTCGCGTTCCGTGACTTTTTGCAGGTACGACGCGGCACGCATCTCCTCCCACATATCCAGATCGTTGTTCGAGCAGGCACCATCCGTCCCCAACGACACATTGACACCCTGACGCAACAGCTCGGTCACCCGTGCCACCCCACTCGCCAACTTCATGTTACTCTGCGCGTTGTGCGACACATGCACACCCCGTTCCTTCAAGATTGCGATATCGCCATCCGTCAGGTGCACGCAGTGCGCCGCAATCGTACGGGGACCCAACAGCCCCAACTCATCCAGATACTCGGTCGAAGTCTTGCCGTAACGTTCGCGGATCATCCGCACCTCGTCCTCCGTCTCGGAAAGGTGCACCACCAGCGGCAGATCGTATTTTTCCGCCAGTTCCTTCACTCTTTTCAGCGTGTCCGGATTACAGGTATACGGTGCGTGGGGGCCGGCGGCGGCACGGACTCTGTCCGTTGCCGCTGCCACGAGGAGACGACGAAGTGTCTCCTCGTAGCGCTCGATGCTGGCATCGAGCACGCCGGCCCCCAGCAGGGCACGGATTCCCAACCTGTCTGCCTCCTCAGCGACACGTTCCTCGAATCCGTACATATCGACAAACGACGTGGTGCCACCCAACAGCATCTCCTCGATCCCGAGTGCCGTGCCGCGTGCCACATCGTCACCGGTCATTTTCGCCTCGAACGGCCACACGTGATCCTCCAACCACGTCATCAGGGGTAGGTCATCCGCATAGCCGCGCAACAACGTCATCGCCACATGCCCATGCGTATTCACCAATCCCGGCATCAGCACCTTGCCGCCGGCGTCGATCACTCTCTCCGCATCAGACACCTCCGCACCGACATACACAATGCGATTCCCATCCACTCCGACAGAGCCCATGAACGGATCGTCACCGGTCATCGGCACGACCAGTGCGTTTTTGATCAATAGTTCCATCTTACTCCACACTGACACCCGACACAGTCAGCAACTCCCGTCCGCCCTTCGAGTTGGAATGTATCTGGATTACCTTACTGAATGTACCTGCCTCGATCTTGTGCGGTTCGTACGTCACCCTCACGACACCCTTCTCACCCGGCATCACCGGTTTCTTCACGAAATCGACCTTCGTACAGGTACAAGTCGTACGTGCACTCACGATCACCAACGGCGCGTCACCCGTATTCGTAAACTCGAAATCGTGCACCAGGTTGCCACCCGTCCGGGGACGTTCACCGAAATTGTACCGTGTCTCCTTGAACTGCAACTGCTGCGCACTAACCGTACCCACACAGCACAACATCGCCAATAACAACAACTTTTTCATCATATAATACTTTTATTCCTTTGTATGGTTTTCTGGAATTTTGAGGAGCAATTTTTGCGCTGAGCGCCGTTGTGAGAACAGGAGTGTACTCAACGTACAGACTGTTTGAACAACAAGGATGCGTGAAAATTGCCCTCAAAAAACGGAAAACGTTAATTTAATTTAAATGTATATACAATCGTTCCAGTCTCAGCCATCTTCTCGGCCTCGGAGAAACGTGCCCTCCGTGCCGCCGCCAATGCCGCGTCGATCAGCGCCTTATTACTCGTCGTCGACCCCTGGGCACGGTACACAGCTTGCGTCACGCGTCCCGAAGAGTTGATCGTCACATCCACCGCCACACGCCCCTCGTGATTCCCCGGCGGATAGGTCGGCTTCGGTAACGCTCCCACCAGGGCACGTCCACCGAATCCCGTCACACTGCCATCACCACTGCCGAATCCAACCCCTTCTCCATCTCCCGACGGCTCAGGTTTCGGCGGAGAGGGAGGGGGAGGAGTCGGCTGCTTCGCACCGTGGAACAGCGCGTTCGGATTCACCACACGGGGCGGCTCCGGTGTCGGAGGTGCCGGTTTGGGTTGCACCGGGAATGGCTTCGGCGGCAACGGTTTCGGTTCGGGTTCAGGGGGTGGCGGCGGTACCGGTTTGGGCGTGTATACCGGCACATCGCCCTCCACCTCCGGGGCACCCGCTTCGAGCACATCGCCCTCGGCAAGCACTCCCTCGCCACCCTCGTCGATCTCACCTTCGGCAAGTTCAGGCAGTTCCAACTCCTCGGGCAGCATCCCCAGATCCAGAACCACCTCCGTGGGCGGTGGAATGTGGCGCGGCGCGAGTTCCATCACCAGCAGGCCTAACAGCGCCACCATCGCAACCAGGTACAACAGCAGTGCCACAAGTGCCCAACGGCGCGTCTCGCGACTATTTTTGTTTGGGTCGTAATATTGCATCGTTATCTCGTTTTTAGCCCCAGGGGTGCTTGCTTTCGGAGAAAGCATAGCTTGGGCAGGGCTATTCGGGTGACGTGGCGGCGATGAGGGTGAATCCATCCGTCTTGGCCATGCGCATCATGGCGACCACCTCGTCGAACGCCACACTCTTGTCGCAATGCAACGACACTGTCGGATTCTCCTGCCCCGCCAGACGCTCCTTCAATGCCTCACGGATGCCGTTCAACGACCCTACCTCCTCCGTCTCCACATAATAACGGTACCCGCTGCCCGTATCTTGTATCGACACAGTAGTCTGTGCCTTATCCTTCAACTGATTCGAACTCTTGGGCAGCACCAGTTTGATCGCATTCGGATTGATGAGTGTCGTCGCGATCAGCAGAAACAGCAACAACAAAAACATCAGATCCGTCATCGACGCAGCCGAAAACGACTTGTCGACTTT
>DBDB01000012.1 GCA_002293345.1 Alistipes sp. UBA943 | reverse complement strand
TTTGAGACCAACGCGTCTACCAATTCCGCCATCCGGGCTTAGTAGCGGGTGCAAAGATAAAAAATAATTCTGAATTCCGAATGCTTCGTGCGAAATTATTTACAGGGAGATTGGCAGTCACCGCAAACGGTGTCGTCTTCGCATGTGGCGGCGCCATCTTTGGCGGTGCAGGTGATTCCGAGGCGCTTCATGTTGGGATTCGTGTCGATTTCGGAGTCGATGTGTCGCCCGCGAACGATCAGCGACAGCGACAGCCCCACGACGAACAACGTGACGGCAGAGACGGAGATCAGGATGATGAGCAACCAATTCGGCATAATAAAAGTGCAATAATCCGCGGTAAATATATATCTTTGTGGTAAGAATTGCAAGCGTATGAAGATAGTGATAGCCGGAGCGGGTGAAATGGGGAGTCATTTGGCGAAGTTGCTGAGTGGGGGCAATCATGACATTACGGTGATCGACCCCGATGCGAAGGCGCTGACGGAACTCGTTGCGGGTGCCGATGTGGTGACCGTGGAGGGTGATTCGACGACGTTCGGTCCGTTGCGCAAGGCGGGCGTGAGGAAGTGCGACCTGTTCATCGCGGTCAATCACGTGGAGAACGACAACGTCGTGGCGGCGATGCTGGCCAAGCAACTGGGTGCGAAGAAATCCATCGCCCGTATCGACAACAGCGAATACCTCGAACCGAACAACAAGGAGATGTTCGTCAACCTGGGGATCGACTACCTGTTCTATCCCGAACGTGTGGCGGCGCGCGAGATATCGGGATTGTTGGGTCACACGTCGACCACGGAGTATGTCGATTTCTCGAACGGCAAGCTGTCGTTGGTCGTATTCCGACTGGATGCCACCTCGTCGCTGATCGGAAGGGAGTTGAGCGACACCCCGCCCGTGGGTAGCGCGGGAGACGACGCGTGCTACCGTATCGTGGCGATCGCGCGTGACGGTGAGACGATCATGGCGCGTCCGGAGGAGTACTTCATGGAGGAGGATACGGTCTATATCATCGCGCGTCACGATGCGGTGAAGAGCGTGATGGAGTTTTCGGGTCATGCCAACGTGGCGATCAAAAACTTGATGATACTGGGCGGTTCGCGGATCGGGGTGCGTCTGGCGATGGACCTGCAGGACGAGGTGAACGTGAAGTTGATCGAGTACGACGCCGAGAAGGCGTATAAGTTGGCCGAGGTGCTGGACAAGACGCTGATCATCAACGAGGATGGCCGCCATATCGATGCGATGCTGGAGGAGAGCCTGACGCACATGGATGCGTTTGTGGCGGTGACGGGACGCAGCGAGACCAATATCCTGGCTTCGATGTTCGCCAAGCGCGTGGGGGTGAAGAAGGTGATCGCCGAGATCGAGAATCTGGACTATATCAACCTGGCGGAGAGCGTGGGTATCGACACGATCGTCAACAAGAAACTGATCACGGCATCGAATATATTCCGATTCACGATGGCGACGGACGTCCAGGCGATCAAGTACCTGACGGGCAGCCAGGCGGAGGTGTTGGAGTTTATTGTTAAACCGGATGCCGAGGCGACCACCCGTCCGATCGGGGAGTTGCGTCTGCCGCCCGACACGGTGGTGGGGGGTATCGTGCGGGGGGAGAAGGTGATGATCGCGGCGGATACGATGCAACTGCATGCTTACGATCGCGTGGTGGTGTTTTCGATACCGGACTTGATCGCCAAAATAGGGGCTTTGTTTAGTTAGAAGATTATGTCGATACGCAATCGTTTGATGAGGGCCTGGTTCAGCCGCCGGTTGAGGGCCATAGATTGGTTCCGCAGGCATCCGCTGGAGGCGCAGCGGGAGCAGTTTCGCTACCTGATGGATCGTGGCAGCGGGACGGCTTTCGGTCGCGATGCGGGTCTGACGCCGGGCACGCGTCCGGAGGAGTTTGCGCGTCGTGTGGAGGTACAGACGTACGATACGTTCAAGGGGTATGTGGAACGGATGCTGACGGGCGAGAAGGATGTCGCGTGGCACGGCACGGTGGATCTGTTTGCCAAGTCGTCCGGTACGACCAGCGACCGGAGCAAGTACATACCTGTGACACGCGAGAGCGTGTGGCACAACCATACGTTGGGTATGCAGGACGTGTGTGCCTTGTATGGCGACGCATTTCCGGAGAGTCGGGTTTTCGACGGCAAGACGTTGACGCTGGGCGGTACGGTCGCCAAGGAGGGGCATGCACTGGTGGGGGATCTGTCGGCGGTGTTGATCAGCCAGACGGGGGTGTACAGCGGTTGGTTCCGTGCGCCGAAGATGGGTACGGCGCTGATCGCCGATTTCGAGGAGAAACTGACGGACATCTGCAAGGAGTGCACGGGAGAGAAGATCACGGCCTTTGCGGGGGTACCGTCATGGAACCTGTTGCTGATGCGCCGCGTGTTGGAGTACACGGGTAAGAGCGATGTGCGGGAGGTGTGGCCCGGATTGGAACTGTTCGTGCATGGAGGGGTGTCGTTCGTGCCGTACCGCAAGGCATACGCACAGCTGATGCCCGGGATCCGTTACATGGAGACGTACAACGCGTCGGAGGGATTTTTCGCGTTGCAGGACGATCCGCACAGGGACGATATGCTGCTGATGCTGGATTACGGTACATACTTCGAGTTCAGGGGCGTGGGCGGGGAGATCGTGCCGTTGCAGGGTGTGAGGCGGGGCGAGGTGTATGCGATACTGATCTCGTCGATCAACGGTTTGTGGCGTTACGAGATTGGCGACACGGTGGAGTTCACCTCTGTGGATCCCTATCGGATTCGCTTCGCGGGACGGACCAAGCAGTTTATCAACGTGTTCGGCGAGGAGGTGATCGTGGACAATGCGGAACGTGCGCTGGAGGCTGCGTGCGATGCCACGGGAGCGGTGTTGGAGGAGTACAGCGTGGGGCCGATGTACATGGATGTGGACAAGCGGGGGGCGCACGAGTGGATCATCGAGTTCTCGCGTGAACCCGATTCGTTGGAACGTTTCACGGAGGTACTGGATGCTACGCTGCGTGCGGTGAATTCGGATTACGACGCGAAACGCAAGACGACACTGGAATTACCCAAAGTGAACGTGTTGCCGCGCGGCACGGTACTCGCATGGTTGCAGCGTCGGGGTAAGAATAAGTTGCCGCGGATGCAGAACGACCGCAAGGTGATCGAGGAGCTGCTATGCCTGATTTAGGGGATATAACGACGACGATCCGGCTGCACCCGCTTCGTGGAGTGGAGGTGGACGGGGAGCGTGTGCCGTGGAGCGAGTGGGGCCGGTACTTGAAGGAGCGTCCCGTGTTCACGTTGGATCCGTTGTTCCATGCGGGGGCGTATTATGTGCAGGAGGCGTCGTCGCAGTTCGTGGGTCATTTGTTACGTAATGTTCATCCGAAGCGACTGTTGGACATGTGTGCCGCTCCGGGTGGCAAGACGACGATATACAGCAGTTTGGTGGGTGGGGATGGACTGGTGGTGGCGAATGAACCGGTACGTTCTCGTGCGAGCGTGTTGGCGGACAACGTGCGGAAGTGGGGGATGGGCAATGTGGTGGTGACGATGAACGATCCGAGGCAGATTGCCGCGTGTGGGGAGTTTTACGATGTGGTGGCGGTGGATGCACCATGTTCGGGCGAAGGGATGTGGCGCAAGGATGCACAGGCACGTGAGCAGTGGAGTGAGGAGTTAGTGGAGATGTGTGCCGTGCGGCAACGCGATATTTTGAGCGAGGCATGGAGGTGCCTCAAGCCGGGCGGGGTGTTGCTGTACAGTACCTGCACGTTCAACCGTACGGAGAACGAGGATGTTTTGGCGTGGTTCGTGGGTGAGAACGGGGATGTGGAATCGTGTGGGGATGTGGCGTGTCCGGATGAGTGGGGGATCGAGCGAGGCGAGGTGGGGCCGTTTCGGACGTTCCGGTTTCATCACGAGAGGTTGCGTGGCGAGGGATTTTTTGTCGCTATGGCGGCAAAAAATCCCTCCGTGAAAAGGAACTTTTCACGTGTTGTAAAGACACAGAAAAGTGTCTTTACAACTGCCACGCAACACGAGGCGGCGGAACTCTCGCGGTGGGTCACGGAACCCGGACGGATGGTGTTCGCGAAGATCGGCGACACGTGTTACGGATACCGGAAGGATATGTATGACGACGTGAATCGTCTGTCCGCGCACCTGAACGTGATTGCGTCGGGCGTGGAGATGGGGCAGATCTTCAAGGGGGTGTTGCGGCCGGAGTGGAGTCTCTCGATGTTTTACGGATTGAACCGGGCGGCGGTGCCGAATATGGAGCTGGGTCGCGACGAGGCGCTGAACTACCTTCGCAAATCGCCACTGGACGCATCGCGATTCACGGAAGGGATGAATCTCGTGCTGTATGAAGGTTTGCCGCTGGGGTTCGCGAAACGTGTGGGGAATCGTGTGAATAATATGTACCCCAACTCACTAAGGATAGTGCATTTGTGATGGATGTGATGGGAAATAAGTTGCTGTACTCGATGGGCGAGGTGTCGGAGATGCTGGACGTGAAGCCGTCGGTGATCCGCTTCTGGGAGAGCCGTTTCGATGTGCTCAAGCCGCGGAAGAACAAGAAGGGCAATCGCCAATTCTCGCCTCAGGATATCGAAAACCTGAAGCTGATCTACCACCTGGTACGAGAACAGGGCATGACGATCGAAGGGGCGCAACGCAAAATGCACACCCGTGTGACACGTGACACGGGGGATTCAGGTCAACTCTTGACGCGCGACACGAAGCTGCTCGAAAAGTTGCAAGGGATCCGTTCCTTGTTGGAAGAGGTCCGCGAGGGATTGCGGGGTGTGTCTCCCACGGGGCGCGCGCATGTCTCGCACAGCGAGCCATCGGAGGCAGATGCCGCGGCATCTGCCTCTAAGGAGCTTCGCTCCTCGGCGCGCGCCACGGCCGAATCGGAGGGTGTCGTCCCGAAACGGAAGAGACCGGTGGAGGTGATCGAGCCTGTGACACGTCCGGCGAAGGATGTGGAAGACAAAGAGTTGTTTGCGTATTATGAACAAACACTATTCTAATTTTTGTGGTGAAAGCACAGCATCTTCGACGCCTCCCTTTGACCACAAAACATTGACCACAGAAGCGTATGAAAGTTAAAGACATAGCAGAGATTATCGAGGCGTTCGCGCCGTTGTCGCTACAACCCGATTGGGATAACTCAGGACTGTTGGTGGGTGATCCGCAGGGTGAGGTGACGGGAGTCTATCTGGCGTTGGACGTCACGGACAGGGTGCTGGATGCGGCGGTCGAGGCGGGGTGCAACCTGGTTGTGACGCACCACCCGCTGATCTTCTTCCCGCTCAAACACATCACGGAATCCACCCCTACGGAACGCCTGACGCGCCGTGCCATCCGGGAGAATATCGCTGTGTATGCCGCTCACATGAGTCTCGACTGCACCCGTGGCGGGATGAGTTGGTTTCTGGCGGAGAGACTGGGTGTCAGGGAATTACGCGCGTTGAGCGATGCGGATGGGGCGGGTGTCATCGGTGAGATCGAACCCCAATCGGCCGAAACATTCCTGGATTACGTGCAGCGCACGCTCGGCCTTCCGTGCCTGCGTCACTCAGTGCTGCCGAAGGGGGAAATTCGTACCGTGGCACTCTGCACCGGTGGGGCGGATGACCGTATCGGTGCGGCCCGTACCGCGGGTGCCGATCTCTACCTGACGGGCGACATTCGATACCACAATTTTACCTTCACTGCCACCGATCCGCGTCCCGTGATTGCCGACATCGGACATTTCGAGAGCGAAGTTTGTGCGATTGATTTGTTACATGAGATTTTGTCGAAAAAATTGCATAACTTTGCGATTCACAAGGACACGGCCGAAAATCCGGTTTTGTATAAGAAAAACTTATAGCAATTTCAAAAACGATAAGAAAAACATATATGGCGACACAGAAAAAAGCGACAGAGACGGACTATTCGATGCAGGAGAAGATCCTCGCGTTGTACGATCTTCAAAAGATTGACAGTCAGATAGATAGCATCAACAAGGTGAAGGGCGAACTTCCGTTGGAGGTGCGTGATTTGGAGGATGAATTGGAGGGGCTTCGCGAGCGCGTGAAGAACCAAAACGCTGAGATAGAGGAACTTAGCGCCCTGACCAAACAGCGCAAGCGTGAAGTGGATCAGGCCAAAATCGCCATCACGAACTACAAGGAGCAACAAAACAACGTCCGCAACAACCGTGAGTTCGACGCGATCTCGAAAGAGATTGAGTATCAGGAGCTTACGATCGAATTGGCGGAGAAGCGCCTGAAAGAGTACGCCGCCACGTCAAAGACGAAAAAGGAGCAGCTCGAATTAGCGGAACAGGCTGTGTCAGAGCGTGTTAAGGACCTGGAAGCGAAGCAGGCCGAGTTGCATAGCATCGAGGAGGAAACGGCCTCTCAGGTGGCTGAATTGAAGGGTTATGCCGAAAAGGCAAGCGCCAAAATTGACGAAAGATTGCTGGCCGCGTACAACCGGATTCGTGGTAATGTGCACAACGGTCTGGCTGTCGTGACGGTACGCCGAGACGCGTGTGGAGGGTGTTACAACCGCATTCCGCCCCAACGTCAGGCCGAAATCCAGCAAGGTAAGAAGGTGATTATCTGTGAATATTGCGGCCGTATTCTGGTGGCCGATCCCGAGGCCGGAACGGCAGAAGGAACGGAAAAATAAAAAATAATCGGTCATGAAAATTGCCCTTGCGCAGTTGAACTACACGGTGGGCGACATCGACGGCAATACGTCCAAGATTGTCGACACGGTGCGTCGTGCGAAGGATCATGCCGACGTGGTGATTTTTGCCGAGCAGGCCGTGAGTGGTACGCCGAGCTATGACCTGTTGCGCCGTACGGGATTCCTGGAGCGTTGCGAGGATGCGTTGACACGTATCGCCCGCGTTGCCGATGGCATTGATGTCGTGGTGGGGGTGCCTTACCTGACGACGGATGGCGTGGTGAGTGCCGCGGCGGTGATCCAGGGCGGCAAGGTGCAGCAATATGTCACGAAACGTGCGGTACGTGTCCGTCGCGAGTTGGGATTCCTCTCTGCCGGCGAAGGGCTGGAAACCATCCGGTTGGGCCCCTCCAAAGAGCAATGCATTCTGGTTTTGGGTGACGATCTGTACGAGACACAGGAGTTCGATAACGGTGTCGATACGATCGTCAATATCGCGTCACGGAGGTACTACAAGGGAGCGTTGAGCAGCCGCAACCGCCGGATCTCACAGTTGGCGTATGTGCACGAGAAACGTGTCGTGACGGTGAATCAGGTGGGCGCGTCGACCGAGGTGGTGTTCGACGGCATGTCGGGCGTGGTGGATGCGCGTGGCGAGGTGGTGATGCTGTTGAAGAGTTTCGAGGAGGATTTTCAAGTCTTCGATACGAATGAGAATCATAAAAAAATAGAGCCGCTGCCCCTCACGGCGACGGATCGTACGCGATTTCTGTTCGAGGCATCGGTGTGCGGATTGCGTGATTTCTTTACGAAAAATGGCTATGCGAAGGCGGGATTCGGCCTGTCGGGAGGTATCGACTCGGCGGTCGTGGCGGCGTTGGCCGTGGCTGCACTGGGCAAGGAGAACGTACGCGGATTGATGATGCCGAGTCCGTTTTCGAGCGAAGGGTCGGTGGACGATGCCGTGCGGTTGGCGGAGAATCTGGGTATCGAGTTCGACGTGGTGCCGATCTCGGAGGCGTATAAGGCGGTTGTCGACACGTTGATCCCGGTGATCGGCGGCACGCAGTTCGATGCCACGGAGGAGAATATACAGGCACGCTTGAGGACGGTGATGCTGATGGCGTTGCAGAACAAGGCGGACTATATCCTGTTGAACTGCTCGAACAAGAGCGAGAACGCGTTGGGGTTGTGCACGTTGTATGGCGATACGGCGGGTGCGATCAGCGTGACCGGTGATCTGTACAAGACCGAAATGTACGACCTGGCACGGTACATCAATCGCACGATGGGCGACGTGATCCCCGAATCCATTCTGACGAAGGCGCCGTCGTCGGAGTTGCGTCCGGATCAGAAGGATAGCGACACGCTGCCTCCGTACGAGGTGGTGGATGCGATCCTGTACCGCATGATCGAGGAGGGACAGCAGCGAGAGGAGATTATCAATGCCGGATTCGACAGCGACGAGGTGTTGCGGATCCACTCGATGGTGCTGCATAACGAGAAGAAACGGTACCAATATCCACCCGTGTTGCGGTTGTCGTCGAGCAGCCTGGGGCACGAATATCGAATGCCACTCACCCACAAATATGGAAACTAATCCCCGCATGGAGGAGATGTCGAACGACTGCCGGCAGGCGGACTGTGCGGGTTGCAAGGGGTGTAAACCCCAGCCGGCGAGTCGGACGTTGCTGTTGGCGTACGGATTGCCGTTGGTGCTGCTGGTGGGCCTGTTTTGGGGGCTGCACGTGTGGAACGGCACGCTGTTTTGGACGGTGGCGACGCTTTGCGCATTGGGGATTGTGGCGGCGGTGGTGCTGTACGGTGTGGCGCAACGATTCAAGGTCGAAGAGGATGTGCGTATCGACGAGACGGAAAAATTATTGCCGGGTGCGAACTGTGGCGGATGTGGATTTGCGGGATGCAGGGCGTTTGCGGAGGCATTGGTCTCGCGGCGTGACATTTCGGAACTGTTCTGCCCCGTGGGGGGTAACGCGACGATGGATGCCGTGGCGGTGTATCTGGGTAAGGCTGTGGCGGCGCAGGATCCGACTGTGGCGACGGTGCGTTGTGGCGGTAGTTGCGACAAGCGTCCGCGGATGAGTGAGTATGACGGAGAACCGTCGTGTGCCGTGGCGGCGCTGTTGTACGGCGGTAAAACGGGATGTTCGTACGGGTGCGAGGGGTATGGCGATTGTGTCGCGGCGTGCGAGTTTGGGGCGTTGGAGATGGATATCGAGACGGAGCTTCCGGAAGTTACGCCTGATAAATGTACGGCGTGCGGACGATGCGTAAAGGCGTGTCCGAAGGGGATCATCGAGTTGCGTAAGAAGTGGCCCAAGAACCGTGCGGTGTGGGTGGCATGTGTGAATACGGAGAAGGGATCCGTGGTGACGAAGAGCTGCAAGGCGGGGTGTATCGGATGCGGTAAGTGCCTGAAGGTGTGTGCGTTCGATGCGATACGGATAGAGAATCATTTGGCGTATATAGATTCGGTCAAATGTAAATTATGCCGCAAATGTGTGGCCGAGTGCCCCACGGGAGCGATAGAGGTGAGTTGGTAAAATGAGGACATTTCCGAGAGGCGGTATCCACCCTTCCGACAATAAGTTGAGTCGAGGTACGGTGATCGAACGGTTGCCGCTTCCGGAGGTGGTGTACGTGCCGTTGTCACAACACCTGGGTGCACCCGCCGAGGCGGTTGTGAAGAAGGGGGATGTGGTACGGACGGGACAGCTGATCGCACGTGCATCGTGTTTCGTATCGGCAAACGTGCATGCCCCGATCTCAGGCGTGGTGGAGTCGGTGGATCTGCGGCTGAATGGGCAGGGGAAGTATCAAGAAATGATCGTTATAAGGCATTTGGGTTTTTCAGGGGCATCTTCGGCCATGCCTAACTTGTCGGAGGAGGGAGGTACGTTGAGTACATCCCGTCCTCCTTCGCGTGTCGTTGCGACCAAATCTGCTCCCCGAAATTCCCCAAATGAGGTGACAGAGGAGTGGGCGGACGGTATCGACACTTCGCCGGAGTTGGTGCGCGAGTGTACGTTGACGCCGGAGGAGATTCTGAAGAAAATCGAGATGGCAGGTCTCATCGGCATGGGCGGTGCGGGATTTCCGACGCATGTGAAGCTGACGATCCCGCCGGGTAAACACGTAACGCTGCTGCTGATCAACGGGTCGGAGTGCGAACCGTTCCTGACGTGCGACCATCGGGTGATGTTGGAGCGTGGCGAGGAGTTGCTGATCGGTGTGACGCTGCTGATGCGTGTGTTGGGGGTGGACGAGGCGCGTGTAGGTATAGAGAATAACAAGGCCGACGCGATTGCGCATTTACAGGCGTTGACCCGTGAACATGAGGCATATCGGGGTGTGAGGATCGTGCCGTTGAAGGTGCGCTATCCGCAGGGTGGGGAGAAACAGTTGGTCGCAGCCCTCACGGGACGCCGTACGCCACCGCCACCGGGACTGCCCGTGGATGTGGGATGTGTGGTGTGTAACGTGTCGACCGCTGTGGCGGTGTATGAGGCAGTGCAGAAGGGTAAACCGTTGGTGGAACGTGTCGTCACGGTATCCGGACGCGGTCTGACGCAACCCAAAAACCTGATGGTACGGGTGGGGACACCCGTGTCTGTGTTGCTGGCGGCGGCGGGCGGGCTGCCGTCAGATCAGGGATCTGACGGACGGGTTAAGGTACTTAACGGGGGCCCGATGATGGGTAAAGCGATGAGCTATATGGAGGCACCGGTGGTCAAGTCGATGTCGGGGCTCACCGTGATGGAGGGCCCGTCCGCCCGCCGCCGCCAGCAGGGAGAGTGCATCAAGTGCGCCCGATGCGTGGGCGTGTGCCCGATGGGATTGGAACCGTATCTGCTGATGAAACTGTCGCGTGCGGGTATGTGGGACCGATTGGAACAGGAGTGGATGATCAACTGTATCGAGTGCGGCTGTTGCCAGTTCGGATGCCCGGCGTCGATACCGCTGTTGGATTTTATCCGGTTGGGCAAACAGGAAGTAAGGAGACGGAATAAAATATGAGTGCACGGTTTATCGTATCCCCGGCCCCGCATGTGCAGGGGCATCGCACGACGTCACGGATCATGTTCGACGTGGTGTTGGCGTTGGTGCCGGCACTGATCTTTTCGGTGGTGGTGTTCGGGTGGGACGCACTGGCGGTGACATGTGTGTCGGTCATCGGCTGCGTGGTGTTCGAATGGGCGATCCGCAGGTTTGTATTTCGAGGGAAATCCACGGTGGGTGACTTTTCGGCCGTCGTGACGGGTGTGCTGCTGGCGTTCAACCTGCCGGCATCCGTGCCGTTGTGGATGGTGCTGGTGGGGGCGTTCGTGGCGATCGGTATCGCGAAGATGACCTTCGGCGGATTGGGTAAGAATCCGTTCAACCCGGCACTCGTGGCACGTGTCTTTCTGTTGGTCGCCTATCCTGTGCAGATGACTACGTTCCCGCACCCGACGGGAGAGTTGGTGGATGTCTTTTCGGGAGCCACGCCGCTCGTGGCGGTGAAACATGGACTGGTCGACGCCGCGAGCCTCGATTTTCAGGATGTGCTGTTCGGATTCATCCCCGGGTCACTGGGTGAGGTGTCGGCACTGCTGCTGTTGGCCGGAGGGGTGTTTCTGTTGTGGCGGAGGGTGATCTCGTGGCACATTCCCGTGTCCATACTGGGTACGATGGGCGTATTTACTTACTGCGTGGGCGGATGGGAGTTCGCACTGTTTCACCTGATGGCAGGCGGGGCGATCCTGGGGGCTGTCTACATGGCGACGGATTACGCGACGTCACCCATGACGCGTGCCGGTAAAGTGATCTATGGCGTGGGGATCGGTGCGCTGGCGGTGACGATACGCCTATGGGGCGGTTACCCCGAGGGAATGTCATTCGCGATTCTGCTCATGAATGCCGTCACGCCGCTTATAGATACCTACATAAAACCCCGCCGATTCGGTGTGAACCGGTGGGCACGGAGGTTTTGGAAATAAGAGGGTGCAGAATGAAGAGTACGCTGAAAAATATGGTGACGGTACTGTTGTCGATCACGTTGCTCGCGTCGTTGGGCGTGGGGGCGGTGAATTGGCTGACGCTGGAACCGATCGCAAGGGTACAGGCGAACGCGGAACGCGAGGCATTGGCACGTGTCGTTCCCGCATCGGGAGGTTTCGCATCGAAAGGGGCTTCGGACAACGGTTATGGCGGTCGTGTGGAGTTGATCGTGGGGTTTCATCCGGACACGACTATCTATCATATCGAAGTATTGACCCAGACGGAGACGCCCGGCTTGGGTACGGTGATGACCGAGGAAGAGAATCTGCTGTTGCGTAGTTTCAGGAGACGTAATCCGGGAGAGATGAAACTATCGGTGCGTAAGGATGGCGGTGACGTAGATGCATTGACGGGTGCCACGGTATCGTCACGTGCCTATATCGAGGCGGTAGGGGATGCGTATAACAGACTGTCGAAAATGGAGGGGTCCGAGGAACAGGTGGAACAAGATATTGAGGTCCATTCGGGCGCCACAAAAACCCACAATGATGAATAACTGGAAGGTACTTTGGAACGGCATCATTAAGCAGAATCCGGCATTCGTGTTGGTGCTGGGCATGTGTCCTACGCTGGGCACGACTACGTCGGCGGAGAACGGTTTCGGTATGGGTGTGGCGACACTGGCGGTGCTGGTACTGTCGAACGTGGTGATCTCGCTGATCAAGCAGTGGATTCCGGACAAGGTGCGTATCCCGGCATTTATCGTGGTGATCGCGTCGTTCGTCACGGTGATCGAACTGCTGATGCAGGCGTATGTGCCGTCGCTGTACAAGGCACTGGGGGTATTTATCCCGCTGATCGTGGTGAACTGCATCATCCTGGGACGTGCCGAGGCCTTCGCGTCGAAGAACAACGTGTGGCGTTCGCTGCTGGACGGACTCGGCATGGGTGTGGGGTTCACGTGGGCCCTGACGTTGGTCGGTGCCGTACGAGAGGTGTTGGGTAACGGTGCGATCTTCGGGTACGAACTGGGGATCAAGAGTTACATGCCGTTGGTGTTCGTGATGGCGCCGGGAGGGTTCTTCGTCTTGGGGTACCTGATGATATTGTTTAACCGTTTGTCGAGAAAATAATGGAGACCAGTTTTTTTGCGATTGTTTTCGGTTCGATATTCGTGAATAATGTCGTGCTGACCCAATTTTTGGGCGTATGTCCGTTTCTGGGCGTGTCGTCGAAGATCAAGACGTCGCTCGGGATGGGTGCTGCCGTGACGTTCGTCATGACACTCGTGTCGGTGATCGCATGGCCGGTGTATATGTACGTGCTGGTGCCGCTGGGTATCGAGTACATGCAGACGATCGTGTTTATTCTGCTCATCGCATCGGTGGTGCAGATGGTGGAGATCGTGCTGAAAAAGGTGTCGCCGGCGTTGTACCGTGCGTTGGGTATCTTCCTGCCGTTGATCACGACGAACTGTGCGGTGTTGGGTGTGGCGATATTGATGATCTCTAAGGGTTTCGACTTTGGGCACAGCGTGGCCTATTCGGCAGCCACGGCGGTGGGATTCACGTTGGCACTGGTGCTGATGTCCGGAATCCGCGAACGGTTGGAGTTGGAAGGTATCCCGAAGGCGGTGCAGGGGGTGTCGATGGCACTCATTACGGCGGGAATGCTTGCCTTAGCGTTTATGGGCTTCGTGGGTTTGGTGTGAAAGTGCATCACCTTTGCCACTTTGCTCGTTGGTAGTTCAGTTACGTACGTCGAGTACGCGCCCTCACTCCCAACTTCGACAAAGCCCCAAATTTGACGCACTTTGACGCCAAACCGAAATAATTTGTATGATTAAGTTATACGATAAACATTTCAAGCCTCTTATTCCAGCCTCGCAGATTGCTGAGGCGGTCGATGGGGTGGCTCGACGTCTCAATGAGGATTACGGTACGAGTCAACAGCCACCCGTGTTTGTAGGGGTGCTGAACGGGGCGTTCATGTTCCTGAGCGACTTGGTGAAACGGTTGGATTTCGTGTGCGAGGTGACGTTCGTGAAGGTATCGTCGTACGACGGGATGGCCTCTACGGATACCGTGTCGACCGTCATGGGCGTGGGATGCCCGATCGAGGGACGTGATATGGTTGTGGTGGAGGATATCGTGGACACGGGTGCGAGTATCGAGCATCTGGTGGTGGAGTTACGCAAGTCGAACCCCCGCAGCATTCGTATCTGCACGTTGTTTTTCAAGCCACAGGCATATCGGAAGAGTATCCCGATAGATTACGCGGCGATGGAGATCGGCAATGAATTTGTTGTGGGTTATGGAATGGATTATAACCAGTTGGGACGAAATTTGAGGGATATACATGTCGTTTGTGGGTGAATATCGGATTATAGAGACATTTTACTCGTTGCAGGGTGAGGGTGCGCACACGGGACGTGCGGCGTA
>DBDB01000002.1 GCA_002293345.1 Alistipes sp. UBA943 | reverse complement strand
ATCTTTATACAACGGAGGGTGTAGCCGTATCCGACGTTAGCGGGATTCGTCGTAACCGTGCCGCCAGAATAGTAGTTGAAGTAGCGTGCATTCGCGGCGGAGTACGCGGCGGAAGCCCAGTAATCTCCGCTGGAAGTCTGAGTGAACAGCTGACCATCGGTGCTGCGACGGTACCCCACCGCGGGGAGGAGAATCATTCCATGACGAACAGCGATGCGATTATCGAGTCGGAGATCATAAATTTCTCGGGAGGGATCGCCATCCTGTCACCGTCACGTCGAAGTGTCGGGTGATTTTCAATCGCATGACGCTTTTCGATGGGTATGTCACTCAGATCGATCCCGTCGGTGGTACGCAGACGCGTCATCAGATACTCGTTATAGCGATCCGTGGCTGTAAGGGTTTCGGTGTGGTACATTTTAGCCGGGAGTTGCGGCCCCGCGGCTGCGTCGTACCGGAGGTACGCCGCCAACGAGCTTTCGCTATAGCGACGCTCGTTCCCATTGTAAGAATGTGCCGCGGGGCCGCAACCGAGATACTGTTGGCCGGTCCAATAGGCACTGTTGTGTTGGGCCCGAAACCCGGGACGCGCGTAATTCGACACCTCGTAATGTTCATATCCGGATCGTGTTAACGCACTGTGTATCAGCATATATTCACGCTCACTCACCTCGTCTGCAACGGGTTGCATGCCCCGTCGTCCGAAAGCCGTACCGGGTTCTATGGTCAGGTGATAGGCCGAAATGTGCGGCACGTCGAGTTGCACGGCTTTTTCGAGCGACCCATCGACCGGAAACCCCGGAACACCGAAAATCAGGTCAATCGTGATATTCCGAAATCCACGCTCCTGAGCCCTCCGGACAGCATCCACAGCCTGTTGCGACGTGTGACGGCGGTTCATGAATCGCAACGCCCCGTCATCGAACGACTGAATCCCGATACTCAGGCGATTGATGTCCGTACACGCCAGCGCATCGAGCCACTCCTCGGTCAAATCGTCAGGATTCACCTCGACAGTGATTTCTCCCGCCTCATTCATTTCGCCACAATCGAATAAGGTTTTGGCGCGGTCGATCAACCGTTGCAGCTGCTCCGGACGACACAGCGAAGGGGTTCCGCCACCGAAATAGATTGTTCGTATACGTCTGTCCGTCAACCAGTTGGACTCACGAATCAGCTCCTGTTCGATGGCAAATAACGTCTCGTCGAGACGGTCCACCCGTGCACTTTTGTAGAAATCGCAATAGGCACAGACGCGCTTGCAAAACGGGATATGAAAATAGAGACCTGCCACGCTACAAAAGTATCTCTCTGTTCGTAATTCGCAAACAATACACCCCGTTAAAATAGTCGACAATGCCCCGAAACGCCCCCATACCGTCGGGAATCACCTCTTCGGCATAGGTGCAGGTGTATGGGATCCGCACGTGCAACGTATCGAGACGGGCATCGATCAGATGACGTTCCGTGGTGACAATTTTCCCCTCGCGATCGTAATCGCAAAAATTCATCCCCACCTCCTCATCGGGAAACCGCATCTCTTCGACGCGGACAAATCGCGACACCCATCGATGATCTATGTCGTTGATAGTTAGCGTGTTATGCGAACGCATCTCGGTGGAATCGGCACGATCCATGTATCGAAAAATGTCCTCGGACGGAATTCGCCTCAAGGTATCGTTATCCGGTAAACCGAGTTGAATTTTACCCCCGTAATCGCCCAGCATGAGGCCATCGACATGCACCCTCACGGCACTCCCGATCGGAAAACGTCGATAATAGTGTTCCTCGTCGACAAGAATTTCGATCCCACCGTATGCATCTTCGAGGATGAGCGCATTCGGAAATTCACCGTACAGATCGCTACTTACGACACGCCCCTCAATGGCCATCGAACGATCAATTCGGTACGTATTTCCCTTGCAGAACGATTTGAGATAGGGAATCGACACGGTTTCCACATTGACGATGGTGTCACGTCCGGGCGGTTCGCTCCCGGTTGTAGGGGTGCCACACGAGCAGGCACAAAGTGCCATCAGAAGTAGCCACAGGGATATTTTCATACGGGTCGTAGTCCTTAAAAAAGGACGTGGAACCGCTCCTCTACACAGGGATTCAAGGCCCTACATCGCAAAGCAGTCCACGCCCAAAATTTCAAAAAGGGCACGGAATGCTCATACCAAAAGGAAAGTCCAATCCCCAATCGAAAAGCAGACCGCACCCAAACCTGCCTTTCGCAAAGCAAGTTCGGTGCACTTTTTTCGATTGACTAAAAATTGGACTTTTTATGGTACTCGAAGTGTCACCAGCGCCACAAAGATAGAAAAAATTTGTCACTTCTCCATCCTCCTCCCCACGGCGGGGCACCGTGACAGAGATGATGGTCAACTGCTCGTTCAATTTTCCATTGGACACTATTGGATATCGGCGACTACGTCTATCGCGAATGCGCAAGATTTCCCCTTCGATGCCAGCGGTACCTATACGCCAAGTTTCAATAGTGTCTGGTTCGGCTTCTCCCTCCGTTGT
>DBDB01000068.1 GCA_002293345.1 Alistipes sp. UBA943 | reverse complement strand
GGAGGGGGTGATTTTATTTCGTTTTGAGCCTCTCGATGAGTAGCGGTACGATCTTATTCACATCCCCAACGATACCCAAATCCGCGACCTGAAAAATCGGGGCGAATTTGTCTTTATTCACCGCAATGATCGTCTCGGACTCCTCCATGCCCGCCAGATGCTGGATCGCTCCCGAGATACCCATTGCGAAATAGACATCCGGACGTACCGTTTTGCCCGTCTGGCCCACTTGGCGCTGGTGTTCCACCACGCCGCTGTCGACGACAGCCCTGGATGCCGACGTATCGGCATCCATCAAGCGGGCCAGTTCGCGTAGCTGTGGGAAGACGGATTGAGCGCCACGTCCACCCGACACAAGGATCTTGGCCTCCGTGATGTCGACTTTCTCCCTGGATTCGGTGACCGATTCTTTGATCGTGACACGGAACTTCGTGGCATCGAACGGCACTGTGACACGCTCCACACTACCTTTACGTGTCGCGTCCGCCGTCAAGGCGGTCATCACACCCGGACGCACCGTCGACATTTGGGGGCGATGCTCCTTGCACACGATCGTGGCCATCAGGTTACCTCCGAATGCAGGACGTGTCATCATCAGATTGCGGTCATCACCGATTTCAAGACCCGTGCAGTCTGCCGTGAGACCCGTCGTGAGCCGTGCCGAGAGGCGGGGACCCAAATCGCGTCCGATCGTCGTGGCACCGAGCAGTAAAATGGAGGGCATATAGGTACGCACGATATGCGTGATCGCTTGCGCGTAAGGTTCTGTGACATACGCATTTAACTGCGCAGCGTCGACCACATAAACCACATCGGCACCATGGGCGATACACTCCGCAGCGAGTCCCTCTACCCCACTTCCCAACAGCACAGCACACACCTTTTCACCCAGCGTGTCGGCCAACGATCGCGCTTTGCCCAACAGCTCGCGCGCCACGGGTTGAATCACTCCGCCCCGCTGCTCGGCGAATACAAATACGTTCTTAAAGTTGTTGTTCGCCATATTATAGAATGTATTTTTCACGTAACTTGTTGATAATCAACTCCACAGCCTGTTCTGGTTCCACCTCGTGGACGCTTCCGGCCGATTTCATCGTTTTGCCGAACGATCGTGCCACCCGTGTCGGTGAACCGTTCAGTCCGATACGAGACTCGTCCACATCGAGATCGTCGAATCCCCACATCGTCATCGGTTTGTCAAACGCCTCCACGATACCGCGTACCGACATGTAGCGTGGTTTTTCGGCCGACGAGAGTACCGTCATCAAACACGGCGCCGCCACTTCCAGATGCTCGTATCCCTCTTCGGTGGCTTTCTTAACGCTGAAAACAATACCCTCGGGGGTGCTTGCCAAAGGCATAGCTTGGGCGGGGGAAATGCCTTCTACGTACGTGACCTGCGGCAAATCCAACAGTTCGGCAATCTGAGGACCCACCTGTGCCGTGTCACCGTCGATCGCCTGGCGTCCCGTGATGATCAGGTCGTACTCTAACTTGCGTAACGCTCCGGCTAACGTGTTCGATGTGGCCAACGTGTCGGCACCGGCAAACTTGCGGTCCGACAGCAGGATAGCTCGATCGACACCCATCGCAAACGCCTCACGCAGAATGGCTTCCGCTTGCGGCGGGCCCATCGTGACGACCGTCACTTCGGCACCATGACGCTCCTTGAGTTGCAACGCCAACTCCAATCCACCCTTATCATCGGGATTCATGATCGACGGCACCCCCTCGCGAATCAACGTACCCTTCACTGGATCCAGTTTGATCTCCGTCGTGTCGGGGACCTGTTTTATGCATACTATAATTTTCATTTTTCTGTTTTTTAGCGGTGCTTTTAGCACCTCCCCTGTCTTTTTTTGTGATCAAAGTACTGCTTATGCAAGGAAGCCGAGGAATTTGTGAGGGAGTGTACAAGTGGTACATGACCGAAACAAATCCGCAGAATGACGCCGCAGAAGCAGTGCTTTCATCGCAAAAGATTTCCGGCGATCACCATGCGTTGTACCTCCGACGTCCCTTCGTAAATCTCGGTGATCTTGGCGTCGCGCATCATCCGTTCCACCGGATATTCACGCGTGTAACCATCCCCGCCATGGAACTGCACCGCCTTCGTGGTCACCTCCATCGCCGTTTCCGCAGCAAACAACTTGGCCATTGCCGCATCGACCGAATATGCCTCCTTGCGATCTTTTTTCGATGCCGCGGAACGTACCAACAGTCGCGATGCCTGGATCTTGGTCTCGAGGTCCGCCAACTGGAATTGCGTGTTTTGGAATGCCGCGATGGATTTCCCGAACTGTTTACGTTCCTTCGTGTAACGTACCGTTTCATCCATCGCACCTTGGGCGATACCGAGCGCCTGTGCCGCGATACCAATACGTCCGCCGTCCAGCGTCTTCATCGCAATACCGAACCCTTTCCCCTCCGCTCCCAACATATTCACAGCCGGAATACGGCAATTCTCGAAGATCAATTCCGCCGTCGCGGAGGCACGGATGCCGAGTTTCTTCTCCTTCTTGCCGACCGTGAATCCGGGAGTATCCTTCTCGACGATGAATGCCGTGATGCCGCGCGTACCTTGCGACTTATCGGTCATCGCGAAGACGATATAGACGTGTGCCGGACCGGCATTGGTGATGAAGATTTTCGATCCGTTGATTACGTATTCGTCACCCTCCCTGATGGCGATGGTCTGCTGTCCCGCAGCATCGGTACCGGCGTTGGGTTCGGTCAATCCGAATGCGCCCAGCCACTCGCCACTGGCCAATTTGGGCAGATAGTTGCGTTTCTGCTCCTCGGTGCCGTGTTCGAGGATCGGTGCACAGCACAGCGACGTGTGTGCCGACAGGATGACGCCCGTCGTGCCACAGACACGCGACAGCTCTTCCACCGCCATCGAATAGAGCACGTTGTCGCCCCCCGCACCGCCGTACTCCGTCGGGATGGGGATCCCCAGCAGCCCGATACGTGCCATTTTTTCGACCGTCTCACTCGGGAAACGTTCCGTTTCGTCGATCTCCGCCGCGAGGGGTTTCACCTCCTTTTCGGCGAACTCACGGATCATTTGCAGGAAAAGTTCCTGTTGTTTTGTCAACATGATGTCATATTTTTAAAGTCCTTCGCGACGATCAATTTCGCTTCCGTGGCGGCCTGTACCTCTTCGACCGTGAATTCGGGATTGATCTCCGTCAACAACAATCCCTCCGGTGTCACCTCGATCACGCCCATCTCGGTGATAATCAACTTCACCCGTCCGGCGGCCGTCAAGGGTAACGTGCACGATTTCAGGATCTTGGGATTCCCCTTGGAGGTGTGTTCCATCGCCAGAATCACCCGTTTCGCACCCGCGATAATGTCCATCGCACCACCCATGCCCGGTGTCAGTTTGCCCGGGATGATCCAGTTCGCGAGGTTCCCCTTCTCATCCACCTGCAACGCCCCGAGGATCGTGGCGTCGATATGTCCGCCGCGTGCGATGCCGAACGAAAAAGCACTGTCAAACGTAGCCGCACCGACCGTGTGGGTGATGAATCCACCCCCTGCATCGACCCACGCGGGATCCTGATGCGCCTCATCCGGACGCGGGCCCATGCCCATCAATCCGTTTTCGGAGTGGATCGTCACCGTCACCCCCTCCGGCAAATAGTTCGGGATCAATGTCGGCAAACCGATACCGAGGTTCACCACGTCGCCGTTTTTGAGCTCCTTGGCCGCGCGTCCGGCGATTATTTCACGTATTTTTTCCTTGTCCATCATTTTCATATTCTATTTGTGTTCAAAGTGCGGCAGATGTTAGGCAGTCGAGGAGGTCGCGAGGGAGTGTACACTCAACAGAAATCCACTGCCGCTCTTTCCAAGAAGCATCGTCACGATGCCTTTCAACGCAAAGCCAACTGTTGTGCCACATACGACGCCACATCATCCGCATACGAGTTCATCCCGAAACCGGCATCGTAACCCAACTCCTTCGCCAATTCGTGCGTGATGCGTGGTCCGCCACACACCAAAATCACCTTGTCGCGCATCCCTTCCGCCTCCAACATTTCGACGAGTTCCGTCAGGTTCTGTATGTGCACATCCTTCTGCGTGACGGTTTGCGACACCAACAACGCATCGGCTTTCAGGCGTTTCGCCGCCTCGATAAACTCCTCGTTGGGCACCTGACTGCCCAGGTTATGCGCTTCGATCATGTCGTAGCGTTCCAGCCCGTAGTGCCCCGCGAAACCCTTCATGTTCATGATCGCGTCGATACCGACCGTATGCGCATCGGTACCGGTGGATGCGCCCACCACCACGATCGGGCGACCGATGTGTGTACGGATAAAATCGTCACACTCATGCATATCCCAATGCGTACCCTCGACTTTCGGCACGTGAATCGTCGTAAAATCGACTGTCGGAGTGCAATTGCCGTAACAATTCACGAACGTGAATCCCTCCGTGAGCTCCTTCATGAAGACGATTTGTGGGTTCGTCATGCCCATCTTCTGGATGAGCTGTTTGGCCGCCTCCATCGCTTCGTCCCCCGCGGGCACGGGCAGCGTGAACGACAACTGCACCTTGCCGTCGTTCATCGTATCGCCATACGGTTTGACGTGTTTCAGGTCGAGCGTCCGGTCGAAATCCTTGTTAGATGTAGAGTAAAGTCCTCCTGACATGATTATTTCGTGTTAAGCATTCGTTCGATAAACGGATTGTAGTAATTTTCGCCCTTCTCGACCACTCCGGCAAGGCCTTTGCCGCCCTCGAGGGGACGTTTCACATCGGCAAAGATACCCTTTTCCAACGCACTGAACAACCCTTCGTGTTCGATCGTTTGCAGCAACTCCACCGTTTTGTCCAACACTTCAGCGGCACGGCGGCGGATGAGGCCTCCCTCCTTGAACTCCACCTCGTCCCCAATTGCACGCATGTTCGAGAAGATATATTTCGCGTTCTCGATCGACAAGTACCGATCGCTCATGAATGGCGTATGGATCGCCTCGGTGGGCATACCCAGCAACTGAATACCCTGATTCGTCCAGATACCGATCATGTTGAACAGGGCATCCTGGATGTGTCCGCGGAAGATATTTCCGGTCATGAATTTCGTCGGCGGCATGTATTTCAACGGTGCCTTGGGGAAGATTTCTCGTGTCATCTGTGCCTGCGCGAGCTCCAGCAAGAATCCATTTTCCAACTCCGGATCCATCTCGAACGCATGTCCGAGACCCATCTGCTCCTCGGGCAATCCTGCACAGAGGGCCAACTGCTCGTTGATGAAATCCGACGCAAGCACGGTGTGTGCCTGCTCCACAGCATCGGCCGTCGTGAGGTAGTTATCCTCGCCCGTGTTGATGATCACTCCCGCAAAACCATTGATCACGCGTGACGTGAATTGATCCACCAGCGTACGTTGCATATTGATATCGCGGAACAGGATACCGTACAGCGCATCGTTCAGCATCACGTCCAGCCCCTCCAGCGCACCCATCGCCGCGATTTCGGGCATGCACAGCCCCGAGCAGTAGTTACACAGACGAATATAACGTCCCACTTCTTCGCCCACCTCATCCAACGCCTTGCGCATGATACGGAAGTTCTCCTGCGTGGCGAATGTACCGCCGAATCCCTCGGTCGTGGCGCCATACGGCACGTAATCTAACAGGCTCTGTCCCGTGGTACGGATCACCGCGATCACATCCGCTCCCTGACGTGCCGCCGCCTGCGCCTGGATCACGTCTTCGTAAATATTTCCCGTCGCCACAATGACATACAAGTAGGGTTTCGCCCCTTCGCCCAATGTGTCGATATAATTCTCCCTACGTTCACGATTCTTGCGAATTCGCTCGATACAGGCATCTATGTAAGGACTCAAAGCCTCCTTCCAGTTCGGTGTCGCGGGGAGTTTCGTCAGGGCCAGTTCGCCGCATGCGACGGCTCCAGCCGTCTGTTGCGGCGAGCGGCCCGTGGCGACAGATTGACCGATATAGTACAAGGCCCCTTGACTCAGCACACCATGCTCATGCAGGTGGTCCACCACCACGTTCGGTAACGGCACCCCATTCGCATCCACACCGTCGATGCCGATTAGGCGGCACAGCGTGCGTTCGACAGCCACTGTCGAACGACGTTCAACGAAACGTTGAACGGCAGCGGCGATGTTCGCCGCTGCAGCGCGTGCCGCCGCGACTTTGGCACAGTCTAATCCCAATTTACTGTTCTTCATATTACTTCCATTTTACGAGGTGTGCAAAGATAGAAATTTTAATGGATAATTGAAACACCGCAACCACCCTCCCCGCGGCGGGGTATCGTTTTGTCTCCAATGGAGAGTTGACCTATCAAAATATCCGTGGAAATTACTGGGCTTCAAACACAGATGCCGAGACGGAGGCTCAAAGACTCTATTTTATTGTGGACGATTTCATCGCAAACCCGGCCCTTACCGGTGGCGCCTTCTCCCTGCGTTGTATAAAGATCTAATGTAGGGCGGAAACAAAGAACCTCCCCGCGCCGGGATACCGTAACTACTCCAATGGTCAGCTGCTCGATCAGACTTCCAACGGTCTCTATTGGATGCTCTCGGCTTCGTCTACGACGCTTGCGCAAAGGTTCTATTTCGATGCCGGCGCCACGAATACGACGAATACCAATAACGTCGGGTATGGCTTCTCCCTCCGCTGTATAAAGATCTAATGTAGGGTGGGACAAGGCGCGAAGCGAGGCGCGCGCTCGGGCTGCAACATACTCTAAACCTTTCTTGCCTGCCCTCGCCCCCCCTCGTGGGCAGGTAACGGCTCCTACGGAGCCGAAAACCTTTACCCACCCTACATTAGATCTTTANNTATACAACGGAGGGAGAAGCCGCACCCGACGAAATCGGTATGCGTCGTATACGTAGCGCCGGAATGGTAGCTGAAGCCTCGTGCAAGCGTGGCGGAGTACGCGGCGGAAGTCCAGTGGTAACCGTTGGAAGTCCGACTGCCCAGCTGACCATTGGAGCCGTCACGGTACCCCGGCGCGGGGAGGAGGTTATCCCAAGAATTCCCTCGCAACGCGACGCGCTTCAGAGTCTGTGAGGGCGAGGTCGTCGAGAGACGGTGTGGGAATGAACGGCACGGTGGCGAGTGCATGTTCGATGGATGCAATGATATCGAAGAACCGGCACCGGCCATTGAGAAACGCCTCCACAGCCACCTCGTTAGCGGCATTCATCGTGCATGCGGCATTCCCTCCGCGTCGCAAGCAATCATAAGCGATGTCCATGGCAGGTATCAGCGCAGCCGGCACCTTTTCAAAGTGAAAAGGTGCTTGTTTGACGAAGTCAAACGGTTCGTCCGTCGGGGATTCCAAATCGACACGCTCGGGATGTGTCAACGCGTAAGCTATCGGTACATGCATGTCGGGCGAACCGAGCTGCGCTTTGACGGCCCCATCAGCAAACTCCACCATCGAATGCACGATGGATTCGGGATGTACGACCACGTCGATTTGCGATGCCGGCATGCCAAACAGCCAGTGTGCCTCGATCACCTCGAAACCTTTGTTGACCAACGTGGCGGAGTCGATGGTGATCTTGCGTCCCATGTTCCATTTGGGGTGTTTGAGGGCCTGTGCAGCGGTGGCACGCTCCATCTCGTCACGGCTCCACGTACGGAATGCCCCTCCGCTGCATGTGAGGATGAGGCGTCGCGCGGGGGAAGTTTCACCGACGAGACACTGGTATATGGCCGAATGCTCGGAGTCGATGGGTACGATCGGCACGTTTTGCTGTTTCGCGAGATCCATCACGATGGCACCTGCGACGACAAGCGATTCCTTGTTGGCGAGTGCGATCTTTTTACCGGCACGTATGGCCGCAAGAGTGGGATAGAGACCGCTATATCCCACCAATGAATTAACTATGACGTCACCTGAATTTACAACCTCACAAATCGCCTCCTCGCCGGCAAGCACCTGTATCGAGGTATCGGCAAGCGCATCGCAAAGCTGGGTGTAATACGATTTATCGGCAATGACGACACGTTCGGGATTGAACTCGATGGCCTGCTGTACCAATAGCTCCCAGTTGCGGTTTGCGGTGAGGGCTGCGACACGGAACCTCTCGGGATATCTCCGCACAATATCGAGCGTTTGGGTGCCGATGGAGCCGGTGGAGCCTAAAATAGAGATACTAATATTCATAAGAAACCCAATTTTGTGGAATTTCGGGGAGGGATTTTTGCCGCAACGAAACGATGAGGATGGAGGATGTACACGAAGTACCTCCTCCGGACGAAGAGCGAGGCGCGGTGAAAAGCACCCTCGAAATTCCACAAAATCATTGGAACAATATCAAAGACTCCGGGTCCATCGCCTTCCCTCCCTGCCAAAGCTCGAACTCAAAGATTTTGGCTTCGCCGCCCCCGGCGAGTTTTTCGGTGTTTGAACCGATCACCTCGCCACGTTTGACGTGCTGACCGGTCGTAACGACCGATTGGGACAGGTTTTTGTATACCGACAAGAGGTTATTTTCATGTTGAATTTCGATCACGGAACCGGTTTCCGGAGTCCAGATGGACATCACGACGGTACCGTCATTCACAGCAACGATTTGCGCATCGGGCGACGCGGCGATACGGACGCCATACGCATCGCGACGCAGATCGAACCGTTCGATAATGATCCCCTCGACGGGTGGTGCGAGTTCGGCACGGATCAAGGATGACGTGGCGGGAGCATGGCTGAGCGCGTACGGTCCGGCACCCTCCATCTGGATGCGTAGCAACGAATCCTCCCGCGACGGCACGACGAGCGTTCTATCCACACGGGCGGTATCGGCATTGCTGATGAACTTCACGACGGGTGTTTTGCCATCCATAATCATGGCGATATTGCGGTTGTAGGTCATCATGTCGTTCATCATCCGCTCCATCGAATCGAGCCTCATGAGACTCCCCATGAGGTTTTCCCTCGACCTTGCGGCATCGACACGGTAGCCCGGCATGAGGTTGAGGATGGGTGTGTAGGCGACGATCGAGAGGACGAGCACGAACAGCACCAACGCGAATGCAATGAACGCCGTCGAGAGACCTCCACGTGTGATGTAGGTGTACCACGATTCGTGATTGGTCTGCGGATCAACCATCGACAGTCGTTGCTTATGTGTGATCCACCGCCACCAGTGTCGAATATTTTGTCGAAATTTCTTGATATTCATGATGTACAAAGATAGAAAAATCTTTTGTATCTTCGTGCCCATGAAACCTACTTTATTGGTATTAGCGGCGGGCATGGGCTCGCGATACGGGTCGTTGAAACAGATGGACGGCGTGGGTCCTTCGAACGAGGCGATTCTGGATTATTCGGTGTACGATGCGATCCGGGCGGGATTCGGACGGGTGGTGTTTGTGATACGCCACGATTTTGCGGCCGATTTTGAATCGGTGTTCAACGCGGAGCGGTTCGGCGGCCGGGTGGAGGTGGCGTACGTGTATCAGGAGCTGGACACACTTCCGGAGGGGTTCACGGTACCGGACGGACGCGCCAAACCATGGGGCACGAACCACGCCGTGATGATGGCCAAGGAGGTGATTCACGAGCCATTCGCGGTGATCAACGCGGACGATTTCTATGGTGCGGACGCGTTCCGCACGATCGGTGAGTACCTGCACGGACTGAAGGGCGGATTCCATAAATATTGCATGGTGGCGTACGAGTTGAGCAAGACGCTGAGTGCGAACGGCACGGTGTCACGCGGCGTCTGCACGGTCGACAGAGACGACAATTTGACCGGCATCGTGGAACGTAAACATATCGAGCGGACGGAGGAGGGCCGTATCGTGGATTTGCAGGACGATGTCGAGTTCAGTGAGGATACACCCGTGTCGATGAATCTTTTCGGATTTACACCGGACTATTTTTTGTATTCCGAGCGTTCGTTCCGCCGCTTCCTGGAGGCACACGGGGGCGAGGAGAAGTCGGAATTCTTCATTCCGTTGGTGGTGAACGAGTTGGTGAATGGCGGCCATGCGGAGATGAAAGTACTGCACTCATCGGCACAGTGGTTCGGTGTGACGTACCGCGAGGACAAGCCGGAACTCGTCGCGGCGATTCGACAGATGGTCGATCGGGGCGAATATCCGGAAAATTTGTGGGTGTAGAAAAATGACAAAAAAAATAGCGCTTTACAGCGCTATTTTTTTTACCCGGGCCTCATGCCGTCCCCCCTCGAAGGGCGTATCGAGGAACGTCTGCACGAATTCCGTCGCCTGATCGTTGTCGATGAACCGTGCCGGAAGGACAAGGATATTGGCGTTGTTGTGTTGCCTCATGAGTCGCGCGATTTCGACTTCCCAAGCGATTCCGGCACGAATGCCTGCATGCTTGTTCAGGGTCATTGCCATTCCCTGACCGGAACCGCAGAGTGCGATTCCGAAGTCGAAATCTCTATTTTCCACAGCATGTGCGAGCTGATGTGCATAATCGGGATAATCGACCGACTCTTCGGAATGGGTACCGAAATCGAGCACCTCGAATCCTTTTGCAGCGAGCCATCCGACGAGATACTCCTTCATATCGAACCCTGCGTGATCGCACGCGATACCGATTTTTTTCATGGTTATGATTTTTTAAGTGTTTTGAACGACCGGATGTGCCACGTCACGCCCACCGCCGCAGCGAGGAGCAACAACTGTGCCCACAGGTGATTTTCGACGACACACAGGATGCTGTACCCCATCGTGATCCACATGAGCGTGACGGAGATAATCTTGACGCGAAGCGGAATGGCACGATTCTCTCGAAAATTCCTGATGTATGGCCCGAGCGTTTTGTGATTCAGCAGCCAGTCATAGAGACGTTGCGACGACCGCATGAACAGTGCCGCGGAGAGCAACAGGAAGGGTGTCGTGGGCAGCAACGGCAGAAAAATCCCGACCAATCCGAGCCCGAGGCTCACGCATCCGAGGATGACGAACAGCGGCCGCAGGTGTTGTGCTTTCATCGCAAAAACCGTTTGCGATCCACTTCCGTGAGCAGTATCTTCCGCAATCTGAGCGCGTTGGGGGTGACCTCCACATACTCATCCTCCTTGATATATTCCAGCGCCTCTTCGAGCGAGAATACGCGCGGCGGGATGATCACAGTCTTGTCATCCGACCCCGAGGCACGCATGTTGGTCAACTGTTTGGCTTTGGTGACGTTGACGGTGATGTCGTTCTGACGCGTATGTTCGCCGATCACCTGCCCTTCATAAACCTGCTCGCCGGGCGCGATGAAGAAACGTCCACGGTCTTGGAGTTTGTCGATCGAGTATGCGAACGCCTGCCCCGTCTCACCTGAGATGATGGACCCCGCAAGACGCATCTCGATGTCACCCGCCCACGGTTCGTACCCCTCCAGACGGTGCGTCATGATGGCCTGTCCGGCGGTGGCGGTCAACATATTGGAACGCAACCCGATGATCCCTCGCGACGGGATCGTGAATTCCAGCCGGGTGCGATCGTTGTGGGTTTCCATGTTTTTGAGCTGTCCTTTGCGTTTCGTGACGAGCTCGATCGCGGTACCGGCATACGCTTCAGGTGCATCTATGATCAACTCCTCCATCGGTTCGGACTTCACTCCGTCGATAGTTTTGACGATCACCTGCGGCTGCCCGACTTGCAGTTCGTACCCCTCGCGACGCATCGTTTCGATCAGCACGGAGAGGTGCAACACGCCGCGCCCATAGACGACAAACGAGTCTGCCGACGGTCCGGGTTCGACACGCAGGGCGAGGTTCTTTTCGAGCTCCCGATCGAGACGCTCGCGGATGTGTCGCGACGTGACATATTTACCATCCTTCCCGAAGAAGGGCGAGTTATTGATCGTGAACAGCATCGACATGGTAGGTTCGTCGATCGCGATGGGAGGCAGCGGTTCGGGGTTCTCGTAGTCGCAAATCGTGTCACCGATCTCGAATCCTTCGATTCCCGTGATGGCACAAATCTCTCCGCACGGCACCGACTCCACCTTCTTTTTACCCAACCCCTCGAACACCATCAACTCCTTGATACGCGTCTTTTGGAGCGTACCGTCGCGTTTGGCCAACGTCACGGGTTGATTGGCGGCCAACGATCCGCGTTGCAACTTGCCGACGGCGATACGTCCCGTGTAGGCGGAATATTCGAGTGACGTGACGAGCATTTGGGGCGTTCCGTCGATAATTTCGGGAGCCGGGATCTCATCCACAATCGTCTGGAACAGAGGTTGTAGCGACTCCGTAGGTTCATTCCACACGTGCGACATCCATCCCTGTTTCGCCGAACCGTAAACAGTTTTATAATCGAGTTGCTCCTCCGTGGCGCCGAGGGTGAACATCAGGTCGAACACCTGTTCATTGACCACTTCGGGACGGCAGTTGGGTTTATCGACTTTATTGACGACGACGATGGGTTTCTTGCCGAGTGCGAGCGCTTTCCCGAGCACGAAACGTGTTTGCGGCATGGTGCCCTCGAACGCATCGACGAGCAACAGTACCCCGTCACACATATTGAGAACACGTTCCACTTCGCCACCGAAATCGGCATGGCCCGGGGTGTCGATGATGTTGATTTTTGTATCGTTATAGACGACGGAGACGTTTTTGGAGAGGATGGTGATGCCGCGTTCGCGCTCCAGGTCGTTGTTGTCGAGAATCAGGTCGCCGGACGCTTTACCGTCACGCAGAATGTTCGATTGGAGGATCATTTTATCGACAAGGGTAGTTTTACCGTGATCGACGTGGGCGATAATAGCGATGTTGCGCAGATTTGGCATTGTATGATTTTTAGGCTACAAAAGTAGTGATTTTTTTCGTTACATTTGCATCATGCGGACAATTGCAATAATGGACCGAAGGGTGAAAAATCATTTCACGAGAAACGTGAAATTTTTAACGAAATTCGATAACGAAATTCGCATCCGTGTGAGTGAACGCCGAAAAACGCTCCGTACGGCTGAAAAGTTGCACCGTAAACTATTGAAAATGGGTGCCGACCGCAACACTTTGATCGTCGGAATAGGCGGTGGAGTGGTGACGGATCTGGTTGGTTTCGTCGCGTCGACATACATGCGTGGCGTGCGGTTCGGATTCATCCCAACGACACTCCTCGGGCAGGTGGATGCCGCCATAGGGGGTAAAAACGGGGTGAATCTGGGGGGATACAAAAATATCGTGGGTACCATCACGCAGCCTGAATTCGTGCATATCGACACGGGGATTTTGAAGAATTTATCCGATCGGGAATTTCGTTCGGGATTGGCGGAGGTGGTGAAAAGTGCCGTGATAGGCGATCCCGAATTGTTCGATATGTTGGAGCAAACCTCCTTCGAGACACTCCGTAGTGACGATACATTGTTACGCGAAGTGATCGAACGTGCGGGTGCCGTGAAGCGGAAAATCGTGGAGGGTGACCCCTTCGAAAAAGGCGATCGGAAGTTGCTCAATCTCGGTCACACGTTGGGTCACGCGATAGAAAAATCGACACGTAAATATACCCATGGCGAGGCGGTTTCGATCGGTATGGCGTTGATTATGGAGCACTCCGAAACGCTCCCTGATAGCGATAAAACCCGCATTCTGAATCTCTTACAACGATTCGGATTGCCCGTCGCGACACGCATCCCGTTGCGGAAACTGTGGCACGTCGCACGAAAAGATAAAAAGGGAGGTACGATTGTTGTGCCGCTCGGAATAGGTTCTTGCACATGTCTCACCCTACATTAGATCGGTTTGATACAACGGAGGGTTGCTTTTGGTTTTTTGCGGTCATCTTCGGCACTTTGCTCGTCGTCTGCGACAGTCATGTACGAAAGTACACTCCTGTCTTGTCGACTTCGACAAAGCACCAAATCTGCTCCACAAAACTCCCAAAATCAAAACATCTTTGCCCCGGGGGTGCTTCGCCGAAGGCGATAGCTTGGGCGGGGCCAAAGCGGGGAGGAGAGTTTTTTTTTAACAACATAAAAACAAAACATATGAAAATCGAGATCAATCAACAGACATGTATCAAGTGTGGCAAGTGTGCCAAAGTGTGCCCGTCGCGGATCATGATACAAGCAAAAGCAGGAGAACCCATCTCGCTCAGGCATACCGACACGTGTATCGGGTGCGGACACTGTGTCGATGTGTGTCCCACGGCATCCGTCGTACATGAACTGTTCCCCACGGAAAAAGTGCATACCGTCGACCGCAAGAAGCTCCCGTCGCCCGAACAACTCATGCTACTCGTCTGCGCGCGGCGGTCCAATCGAGCGTTGCTCGATGTGCCTGTGGAGCAGGCACTCCTCGATAAAATTATCGAGGCGGCACACCGCGCGCCTACCGCCAGCAACCAACAACAGGTGTCGTTCACATTGATCACCGATCCCGTGGTGATCGACCAGTGTATACGGTTCACGTTCAAGATGTTTATGTCGATGATCAAGTGGCTCAATATTCCGCCCGTCAAGTGGATATTCAAAAAGATGAATCCCGCAATGTTCTCCTACGCGATGCGGTTCCCCGGCATGGCACGACGATATGAAGAAAAAGGGATCGACCCCATCCTGCGCGGAGCCAAAACGTTGCTACTCATCCATGCGCCACGGGAGAATCACTATGGTGCGGCGGACTGTAACCTCGCGTACCAAAACGGATCCCTGATGGCAGAAACACTCGGCGTGTCGCAAATTTACACCGGGTTCTTCCTCAATGCCCTCCGTCGCGATAAGAAAAACAAGTTCCTGCGGTCGATCGGTATCACGGAAACCGTTCATGCAGGTATGGCGCTCGGCATGCCGCAATTCATCTATCCCAACTATGCGGATAAAAAAGATACCGTGCTGAGGGTGATCTAAGTCAGTGAGGACCCCTGCGCGCACCTGCGTACGTGGGTTCATGAGTCGCAAATCAGTCCCATGCGGAGAGGTGTTCCTGCCTCTCCGCACGCCTCGGTGGCGTACTGCAAAATCAATAGAATGCTGTTTAGGGAGGGGCTTTTGTTAGAGTCATGGCGATTAAGTTTTAAGTTTTAAAACCCAAGCGCCCATAAAAAAGGCGCGCATCTACGATGCTCGCCGCAGGTCTAACACAAACCTTCCAAACTACAAAGTAAAACACGCGCCAAGCGCGTTCCTCAAAGTTTGGAAAGCCCGAATCGAATCAATGTGTTAGTTTGCGGCGATTAGGCTGTATTTTCAGGACAAATATAAGAAAAGAATTGTTACTTTTGCACAAAACAAAATACCCTTACAGCATGAATAAAGTATACATCGTCGCTGCACGACGTACAGCGATCGGTAAATTCCTCGGTACATTGACGCCCCTCACGCCCGGCGAGTTGGGTGCCACGGTGATTCGTGACATCGTGAAATCCTCGAAAATCAACCCTGCCACCCTGGATGAGGTGATTGTCGGCAACGTGCTGCATGCCGGTGAGAAGCAGGGTGTGGCACGTCAGACGGCCATACATGGAGGTATTCCCGACACGGTTCCCGCGTGGGGTATCAACATGATCTGTGGCAGCGGCATGAAATCGGTCATCGAAGCCGTACGTGCCATCCGTAGCGGAGAGGCGAATCTCGTCCTTGCAGGCGGTACGGAGGTGATGTCGGGTGCGGGATTCGTAACACCCGGAACGGTCCGTCAAGGGCATAAAATGGGCCCCCTCACGGCGGTCGATCACATGGTGTGCGACGGTCTGACGGATGCCTTCACAGGTGTGCATATGGGTATTACGGCCGAAAATATCGCCGCTAAGTACCACATTTCACGCGAGGAGCAGGATGCGTTTGCATACGCGTCGCAACAGAAAGCCATCGCTGCGATCGACAGCGGACGTTTCAAGGACGAAATTGTGCCTGTGGAGATCGCATCACGTAAGGAGACCATCGTGTTCGATACCGACGAGTTCCCCAATCGCAATACGTCTCCCGAGAAACTGACAGCCCTCAAACCGGCGTTTAAGGCCGATGGCACGGTGACGGCAGGTAACGCGTCGGGACTCAACGATGGGGCGAGTTTCGTGCTGTTGGCGTCGGAGGCGACCGTAGAGAAGTTGGGTGTCAAGCCGTTGGCCGAGATCATTGCCACGGGGCAGGGCGGCGTGGATCCACAGACGATGGGGATGGGTCCCGTTCCGGCCATCGCGCAAGCACTCAAAAATGCCAACCTGAAACTCTCCGACGTCGAGACGATCGAGCTTAACGAAGCCTTTGCGGCACAGTCGCTGGGCGTGATGAAGCAACTCGAAACCGATCATGGCGTGTCGCACGAGTGGCTGCTCGACCATGCCAATCCCAATGGCGGGGCGATCGCCCTCGGACATCCGATCGGTGCGTCGGGTAACCGTATTATCGTGTCGCTCGTCCATGAAATGATCCATGCCGACAAACACCTCGGGCTCGCGTCGCTGTGTATCGGTGGAGGGATGGGGACTTGTGTAATTATAAAGAGATAGAGGTGCATTGCACCTCTATCTTTATAATTGTAACGCCTTTTTAATCGCCTCGATCTTCTGCGATAGTTCGCGTTCGACGCGATCGTACTCCTCCACACGAGTCAACTCGGCACGCACCCCGAAATAGTATTTGATCTTCGGCTCGGTACCAGACGGACGCACACACACACGGGTACCATCCTCGGTGTACCACTGTAACACGTTGCTGTGCAGCTCCTTGGGGGTGTCGGGTGACAGGAAATCGTTCACCTTCACCACTTTCGAGTCGAGGATTTCGCGTGGCGGATTCGCACGGTACTCGACCATCAGGGCCTTGATCTCGTCAGCCCCCTCCTTACCCGGACGTGTGACGGAATGCAGTCCTTCGAGGTAGAATCCATATTCGACATAGAGCTGTTCGAGCCACTCCAAGAGCGATAGGTTCATCGTGTCGCGTGCCCATGCAGCAGCTTCCGCAGCCAGCATACAGGCCGAAACGCCATCCTTGTCGCGTACATAATCGCCGGCCAGATAACCGAAACTCTCCTCACCGCCGCCCACGAATTCCCATTTTTGGGATCCGGCGCTCATAAATGAGGTGCCTTTTTGGTCAAAGTGCGGCAGATTTGGCTCCAACGCAGGGAGGACGATGGGGGATATACGTTCGACAGAAATCCACCGCCGCTCTTTCCAAGAAGCATCGTTACGATGCCTTTCACCGGAAAGGTCTCTGATGATTTGGGCGATATACTTAAATCCCGTCAGGCAGTCGAAACACTTCACGCCGAATTTCTGCGCCACGGCATCGGCCATCGTCGAAGTGACGATCGTCTTGACGACGTACTGGTGCCCATCGAGACGTCCCAACTGCGCCCAACGCGTCAATTGGTAACTCATCAGCAGCACCAACGTCTGGTTGCCGTTCAGCAGCACGAATTTCCCATCCCGGCCCGGCACAGCTACAGCCAAACGGTCCGAATCGGGATCCGTGGCGAGGACAATATCCGCATCCTCGCGCTCGCCCTGTTCGATCGCCATCGCCATCGTGGCACGCTCCTCGGGATTGGGTGACGCCACGGTCGGGAAATCACCATCCAGCACCGCCTGTGCCGCCACCATGCTCACGTTCGAGAATCCCATGCGGTGCAGTGCCGCCGGTACCAACCTCACCCCCGCGCCGTGCATGGGCGAGTAGACGATACGCATATCCCGGTGTCGTGATACGCTTTCGGGCGACAGCGAGAGCTTCATCAGTTCGTCGAGGTACTTTTCGTCGAACGACGCATCGAGAATTTGGATCTTTTCGGGGTGCAAACCCGTAAGTACCTGCTCGGGGGAGGTCACTTTCGACACCTCCTCTATAATACGTATATCGTGCGGTTCGGTGACCTGCGCACCGTCCGTCCAATAGGCCTTGTAACCGTTGTACTCCTTGGGGTTGTGGGACGCCGTGATCATCACTCCGGATTGGCACCCCAACGTGCGGATCGCATAGCTCAATTCGGGTGTCGGACGGAGCGTGTCGAACAGGAAAACAGTGAAGCCGTTGGAGGCAAAAATGTCGGCCGTGCGCTCCGCAAATTCGCGGGAGTGGTGTCGCGAATCGTGACTCACCGCCACACGGATTTCAACCTCCGGAAAACAGCGCTTTAAATAATTTGACAATCCCTGCGTCGCGGCACCGACCGTGTAGATGTTCATGCGGTTCGTCCCAACGCCCATAATGCCCCGCAAACCACCCGTACCGAACTCAAGGTCGCGGTAAAACGCATCGAAAAGACCTTTTTTGTCACTCTGTATCAACCGGTTAACTTCCGATTTCGTTGCCTCGTCGTAGGGTCCCGTCAACCATTTCTCCACGTTTTTTTGAGCAAACCGCTCCACATCCATCTCCATAAACGATATAAGTTTAAACTATACTAATCCGTGATGATTATAAGAAAATTTTATACGTGTTCATTATCAGTGAGTTAATAAAATTTCCCTTTTATTCATAACATATTTATCCAGTTTTGCAAACCAAAATTGCGCGCTTTTTGAATAAATTTCATTCATCTTTGTGATGTCAAAAGAGCCATGCAAAACACTGTCGTTCCCCATCAAAATCTGCTCCCCGAAACCGGTCAATTTCAAACCGGGGCAACGGAGCATTTGGTTCCCGTCGAGACCCATGTCGCACGGTGGAACAACTGCGTCAATGACATTCGCTCGCAAATCCCGACGGACGAGTTCGATACCTGGTTCCGTCCCGTCGCTGCGCTCGAATATCGGGACAACATCCTGCGTCTGCGTGTGCCCGACACGACTTTCGTCCACCGTATCGAGAAACAGTACATCCCACTCCTCCGTCCACTCATCGACCGGCATTTCGGCCCGCAAACGCGTCTCCATTACGCTGTGCCGAAAAGCACCCAACCTGTCGCTGCAATCGTCGAATCGAAAACGAACAGCACAAATATACCAAAAAATCCGTTCGAGAGTGCACCGAAGCGTATAATTATCGACCCGCAACTCAATCCCGCCTACACGTTCGAGACCTTTATCGAGGGGGAATGCAACCGTTTGGCACGTTCCGCAGGCTCGGCCGTGGCGAATGAACCCGGCACGACGCCGTTCAACCCGCTCTACATATACGGCGGTTCGGGACTCGGTAAAACACACCTCGTACAAGCCATCGGGCACGAAGTGCGGGCGAAACACCCTGAGTTGCAGGTACTTTACGTGTCGATGAATCGCTTCCAGGCGCAGTTCCAGACGGCGTTCAAGAATGGCGATATTCCCGACTTCATTCACTTCTACCAGATGATCGACGTGCTGATCATCGACGATATCCAAGAGCTGACCGGCAAAACGGGTACCCAAAATGCCTTCTTCAACATCTTCAACCACCTGCAGTTGGCCGGCAAACAGTTGATCCTCACGTCCGACAAACCTCCTGTGGAGTTGCGTGACATCGAACAACGACTCCTCACTCGGTTCAAATGGGGTCTCTCCACGGAGCTCTCAAAACCCGATTTCGATACCAAAACAGCCATCATCCGTGCCAAGTCGGCACGCCTCAGTGTCACGTTACCCGATGACGTGGTAGCGTTCATGGCCGAAAATATCGCCGATAACGTGCGTGAAATCGAAGGGACTCTCGCGTCACTCGTCGCACACGCAAGACTCCTCGGAAGGCATGTCGATATCAGTTTGGCAAAGGAATTGCTCCGTGCGTATGTAAAGGAGAATCGGCGAGAGGTGACCATAGAGCAGATCATAAGTGTTGTGTGTCAGCGGTTCAAGATCGAATCGGAACGGTTTAACTCTGCCGAACGGACGCGTGACGTCGCTATTGCCCGCCAGATCGCCATGTTCCTCGCCAAAAAATACACCAAAACCTCCCTCTCGGCAATCGGATCTGCCATCGGGGGACGCAACCATGCCACGGTCCTACATGCATGCAAAACCGTGCAGAATCAAATCGACACGGATAAAAACTTCCGATCACAAATCGAGGAGCTCGAACGAAGTCTCAAATAGGGGCGACATAGGAGGGGGTGCGTTAGGGTGAACAGGAGTCGTGGCGCGCGCCGCGGGACGCAGTCCCGATGCAAAAGAGGAAGCGGTAATCGCTTCCTCTTTTGCATAATGGCGA
>DBDB01000004.1:24194-31508 GCA_002293345.1 Alistipes sp. UBA943 | reverse complement strand
TGCCTTTTCACCAAAAAGCGGCGGTCTTAGAAAAAAGAAAAAAAGAAGTATCTTTGTAGGGATGGTGGACAGGTGGATATTGTGTGGCGTGGCGGTAGTGTTGTTACTGCTGTCGGCGTTGTGTTCGGGGTCGGAAATGTCGTTCTTCTCGCTCACGCACAATGATATCGGCAAGTTGCGTCGCGGTAGGTCGCGACACGGCAAGCTGGTGTTGCACCTGCTCGAACAGTCGGATTTGCTATTGGCCGCACTCCTGATCGCCAACAATTTGGTCAATATCTGTATCGTCATCCTGTCGTCCGAGGTCATCGACCTCTTTTTCACCATCACACGATTCGAGTTCCTCATCAAAACGGTACTCGTCACGTTCGTCCTGCTGCTGTTCGGTGAGATCATGCCCAAGATCGCCGTACAGGCGCACCCCATACGTTTCGCTGCGTTTGCGGCCCCGTTCGTGCGTGTCATCCGCACGCTGTTCTACCCGATGGCATGGCTGCTGCTGCGTGCTGGAAGCGGTATCGGCAAGCACGCACCGGGAAAGAACGACCTGTCGATAGACGACCTGGCGGACGCGATGGACATGACACGTGCCGCGTCGAAGGAGGAGCAGGGGATGCTGTCGGGGATCGTGAATTTCGTCAACACGGAGGTGGTCGAGATCATGCACCCACGTGTCGATATGACAGCGATCTCCAACTCGGACAGTTACGATGAGGTGAAACGGGTCATCATCGCATCGGGATATTCGCGCATTCCGGTCTACGAGGGCGATCTGGACAATATTCAAGGGACGCTGTACGTGAAGGATCTGTTGCCGCACATCAACGAGGGTGATGATTTCACGTGGCAACGGTTCGTCCGCAAGGCCTATTTCGTACCGGAACACAAGAAGATCAACGACCTGTTGGCTGAATTCCAGTCGCAAAAGATACACATTGCGGTGGTGGTGGATGAGTACGGCTCCACGCAGGGATTGGTGTCGTTGGAGGATATTATCGAGGAGGTGGTGGGTGAGATTTCGGACGAGAGCGACGTGCACGAGAAATTCTACACGCGTCTCGATAAAAACACCTACCTGTTCGATGGCAAAACGCATTTGGGTGATTTCGAGCGGGTGTTGGAGTTGGAGGAGGACACGTTTGCCGATGTACAGGGACGTGCCGAGACGCTTGCCGGGCTGATGTTGGAACTCAAACGCGACTTCCTGCGCAAGGGCGAGATGGTGCGTTCGCATGGCATCCGTTTCGTGGCGGAGGGGGTCGAAGGGCGCCGTATCGACAAGGTGAAGGTGACGCTCCATGGGTAGGCTCTTTATCGAGCCGATCGAGGTCGGAGCGGGACAAACACGGCGAGAGGCCGAAGGAGCGGCGTGGCGGGCGATCGTCCGGAGGGAGATCCCGGGTGCCGAGATCGGTTACAACGAGGTGGGGGCGCCCATCGTGACGAACATGAAAGGGGTACATATCGGCGTAGCACATTGCCGGGGATGGGTGGCTGTGGCGATCTCCGAGGAGCCGTGCGCGGTGGATATCGAGACGACCGACCGGAATTTTGACAACGTCGTGGAACGGATCGCCACTCCCGGGGAGATGGAAATCCCACCGATCCTTCTCTGGCTGGGTAAGGAGACACTCTACAAATACTCCGGCCGCAAGGGACTGGACTTCAAGCGGGATCTACACCTCTCCTATTCCGAGGAGTGTCTTTTGTATGGCTCGATTTGTGACGAAACTCCGGTGCGGATCGACCTGTCGGATGACGGGCAGGACTTTCTGGCCTCCTATATATTGGAAGTTGGAACCCCCATAATAAAGGACGAATGAGCAAGCAGACCCCCCTGTCGTTAGGCACGGACAGCATCCCCAAGTTGCTGACCCGTTACGCGATCCCTGCGATCGTGGCAATGACCTCATCGTCCCTGTACCACATCGTGGACAGCATTTTTCTGGGGCATGGCGTGGGTGCGCTGGCCATATCGAGTCTCGCGCTGACCCTCCCCCTGATGAACATCGCCGCGGCATTCGGCACGATGGTCGGTATCGGTGCTTCGGCACTGATCTCCATCCGTCTCGGTCAGGGAAACCGCCGCCGCGCGGAACAGATACTGGGGCATGTCGTATTGCTATGTCTGATCATCGGCAGCGTATTCACCGTCACGACCCTCACGTTTCTCGATCCCATCCTGATCCTTTTCGGAGCGAGCGACGCCACGATCGGTTACGCACGCGACTTCATGACCATCATCCTCTCCGGCACCATCGTCACGCATGTTTATCTGGGGCTGAACGAGGTGTTGCGCTCATCCGGATATCCCAAGAAGGCCATGGCGGTCGTGCTGACCTCCGTACTGCTGAACTGCGCCCTCAATCCATTGTTTATTTTCGTATTCAAGTGGGGCGTGCAGGGATCCGCCGCCGCGACACTCATCTCGCAAACCACCGCCCTCACGATATCGCTGTCGCATTTCGCATCGAAAAAGAGCTTCCTGCACTTCAAGCGCTCCATCTTCACCCTCAAAGCCCGCATCGTGGGACGTATTCTCTCGATAGGTTTGGCGCCGTTCCTGCTCTATGTGTGTGCGTCTGTGGTGGTGATATTCGTCAACAAGGCACTGCGTGACAATGGTGGTGATGTGGCGATAGGTGCCTACGGGATCATCAACCGCGTGGCGCTCCTCTTCACGATGATTGTCGGCGGCCTCAACCAAGGCATGCAACCCATCGTCGGGTTCAACTTCGGGGCACGGCATTTCGATCGGGTATTGAAGGTGTTGCGGCTGACAATTTTCTGTGCCGTGGGGGTAATGACGGTGGGTTTTTTAGTGAGTCAACTTCTGCCTCGTGAGGTGGCGATGCTGTTCGTGGACACGACTGTCGGCGACACGACTGCCGAACAGATGGTCGCCGTAGCGGCACAAGGATTACGACTCGTTCTGCTGATGGCGCCTCTGGTAGGATTCCAGATGGTCACGTCGAGTTTCTTCCAATATATCGGCAAGCCCCGTAAAGCCATCTTCCTATCCCTGACACGCCAGATGCTATTTCTCCTGCCCCTGTTGCTGATCCTACCGCCACGTCTCGGCATCACGGGAGTATGGATCTCGATGCCAATCGCCGACCTCACCGCATCGCTCCTCACCGGCACCCTGCTGATCTTCCAGATACGACAGCTCCGATCTCATCCCGACGCCGTAACTTGTATTTGATTCTCCCGAAGTAACCGTTTGCTTTTTCTTTCCGCCTTTACCCACCTGTACCCTTTTCGGAGAAAGGCGAAGGTTTCTTGCGTAGAGAAACGGTGACGAAAGGAGCGTTACACGAGTGAGTTAAAACTTTTGAGATTTTTCATCACGCGGCGAACGAGGAATACGGCGGCGACACCGAGTCCGAACGTGAATCCGAACATCAATCCCGGTGCACCGAATCCGAAGGTGAATCCGAAAAGATATCCCATCGGCAGGTTCAGCACGATATACGACAGAAAGGCGATCGGTGCGATGACACGTACGTCCTGCATACCGCGCAGGATGCCGATCGACACGTTTTGCAACCCGTCGGCCAACTGGAACAGTGCGATCATGATCATCAGTGTCGACGTGATCTCGATCACCTCGGCATTTTGCGTGAAGAAGGTCGGCAGCACGTTGCGGAAAATCAGGAAACCCGCTGCTGCAATGGCGTTCCATACCAATACCAGGTGCCATGATGCCTGTGCGGCGAGTCGCATCTCTTTGAAATTGCGTGTCCCGTAGGCGTGCGACACACGGATCGTCGTCGCGGCACCGATCGAAAGCACGATCGTGAAGGCACAGTTCGACATCACGATAGCGATCTGTCCCGCCGTGATGGCCACCTTGCCGAGCCATCCGATCATCAGCGACGTACCGACGAATGCCGATGCCTCGAGGAACATCTGTGACGAGATGGGAAGCCCGATTTTCACCAGTTTGCGGACCACGATCCCCGACAGATTGCGTAACGAAAATCCTTTCATATAGGCACGATACTCCGCCCTGCGATAGAAATAGGCAATGATCATGATCGGCATGAAGAGGCGTGAGATCAGCGTCGCCAGGCCGGCACCCATGGCACCCAACTCCGGCGCACCCCAGTGTCCATAGATGAAAATCCAGTTCAGGATGACGTTCAGCACGTTGCACGCGATGACGACCATCATCTCGGCAGTCGTGTTGCCCACACCCTCCAGGAACTGTTTGAACGTGAAGAATATCATCAACGGCACCATCGACAACGAAAGGCATGTATAGTACGGAATCGCCATTTCGACCACCTCGGCGGGCTGTCCCAAATGGTAGAGGAGCGGAATGAGGGCGAATTGCAATCCGCAGGTCACGATACCCAACAACGTGTAGAATACCAATCCGTTTTGGAGGTAACGCGCCGTTTTGCGGTGTTTGTTCTGAGCGAAACTCTCGCCCACGAGCGGCGTCAGACCCAGTGCGATGCCGAATGCCGCGATGAAGAGAATGAACGCCACCGTGCTGCCGAACGACGTGGCGGCCAACGGTGTGGGATCCTCACCGCCGTACTGTCCCACCATAATGTTATCGGCCAGCTGCACGAAGATCTGTCCCAGTTGGGTCATCACCACCGGGAGCGCCAATTTCAAACTGGCCTTGTATTGTTCCTTATAAGTCGAAAATTTATACATCGGCCACAAAGATACGATTTTTTCAATTCCCCAAAATTTTCGTAAATTCGTCCCACATGGAAGAGAACAGAATCAATCGAAGCTGTGCGTTTCGATACACGCCCGAGGAGGGCCATACGGCAACCGCTGTCGAGGGGGGCAAACTGCACGAAACACCATGGCTGGAGCGTTTCCCACAGCATGTGCCGACCGACATTTTCGAGATACGGTTCAAAAACACACGCCGCTCGTACTATCAGAACGTCAACAACCTGCCGTTGAAACGCGGCGATATTGTGGCTGTGGAGGCCTCGCCGGGTCACGACATCGGCATCGTCTCGTTGACAGGCGACATGGTGGCCAAACAGATGCGCCGCATGGGATTTCACATCCCCAATCCACAGACGGGCGGCGAACTGAAGAAGATCTACCGCCTCGCGAAACCGTACGACATCGAACGTTGGCAGGAGGCCATCGCACAGGAGCATGAGACGATGATCGCCGCACGCCAGATCGCCGCCGACATGGGACTGAACATGAAGATCGGCGACGTGGAGTATCAGGGCGATAAGATCAAGGCGATTTTCTATTATATTGCCGACGAACGTGTCGATTTCCGTGAGCTGATCAAGGTCTTCGCCGAACGGTTCCACATACGTATCGAGATGAAACAGATCGGTGCGCGACAGGAGGCGGGACGTATCGGTGGTATCGGTGCCTGCGGGCGCGAGTTGTGTTGCTCCTCGTGGATCGCCAACTTTACGAGCGTCACGACCAGTTCGGCACGCGTGCAGGAGCTCTCGTTGAATCCCCAGAAATTGGCCGGACAGTGTTCCAAGTTGAAGTGCTGCCTGGCGTATGAATACGACCTCTATGCCGATGCGCGCCGCAACGTGCCGCGTGTCCGTGAACCTTTGCAGGCGATGGATGGGGAGTACCATCTGGTTAAAACCGACGTGCTCGCGGGTGTAATGTCGTTCGCGTCGAGCAAGGATTCGATGGCCAATATGGTGACGATTCCTGTGGAGCGTGTGAAGGAGATCATGGCATTGAACCGTGCGGGACAAAAGGTCGAAAAACTCTCCACCGAACCGGTGGCCGAGAAGCAGGTCGAGGAACCCACGTACCGTACCGAGGAGGACAGCATCACGCGTTTCGACCGCAAGGGGGGTGGCAACCGTCCGAACCGCAACCGTAACAAGAGTCGCAATCGTAACCGCAATCGCGGCGCCCAGGGGCAGGGTCAATCGGGACAGCAGGGCGGTTCCGGAGGCAGCGGCAACAAACAGCAACAGGGCGGCAATGGGCAAGGATAAGTTACGCCGGTTCGCCGAGAACCTCACGTTCGATTGTTTGATTGAATCCCCCTGCTATGAGGTTGTTTCGAGGGAGCATGAGTTGAAGGGTTCGTGGAGACAAAAGTTCTTCAAAAACGACAACCCGATCACGTTGGAACTGGGATGTGGCAAGGGTGAATATACCGTGGCGCTGGCACGCCGCCATCCGGAGCGTAATTTTATCGGTGTCGACATCAAGGGGGCACGTTTGTGGCGTGGTGCGAAAACCGTCACGGAAGAGGGGATCCCCAATGCCGGTTTTCTGAGGACTCATATCGAACTGATCAACTCGTTTTTCGCCGAGGGTGAAGTGGATGAGATTTGGATCACGTTCCCCGATCCGCAGCTCAAGACGCGCCGTGCGAAGAAACGCCTCACGTCACCGTTGTTTTTGGAACGATATTCGAGGTTGTTGTCACCCGATGGGGTTATCCATCTGAAGACCGACTCGCAGCACCTGTTCAACTACACGCAAGCGGTGATCGAACGTTTCGGATTGCCGTGCGACGTGACGGAACGCGATGTGTATCATTCAAACGTCCAGGGCGGGGTGGTGGAGGTACAAACGGCCTACGAACGTATGTTTTTGGACCGCGGCCTGCCGATCACGTACACAAGATTCCAATTGGGCGGCATCCGTGAATTCCCTCCGTTCGATTGGGAGGGTGACGATACGACCGAAAAAGATAACGAGCAGGAGAGATTGTGATGGATGTAAAGATAGCGGAGGACTGGAAGGCGCTGTTGGGCGAGGAGTTCGAGAAGCCCTATTTCGAGAAACTGACCCGGTTCGTACGGCACGAGTATGCCACCCGGACGGTATATCCGAGCGGAGGGAATATCTTTCGAGCGTTCGACAAGTGTCCGATAGATCAGTTGAAGGTGGTCATCATCGGACAGGATCCGTATCACGGTCCCGGACAGGCGAACGGGTTGTGTTTCTCGGTAAACGAGGGGGTGCCATTTCCACCGTCGTTACAGAATATATTTAAGGAGATTGGGGGTGAGACCCCAAGTGGAAATCTTGATCGTTGGGCAGAACAAGGGGTTTTGTTGTTGAACGCTGTGTTAACGGTGCGTGCCCATGAGGCGGCGTCGCATGCAGGGCGCGGGTGGGAGACCTTCACCGATGCCGTGGTGCGACGCATCAATGAGACGAAGGAGGGACTGGTATATCTGTTGTGGGGTAATTATGCACAGCAAAAGGCATCGCACGTCGACCCGTCACGGAACTACCTCTTGCGCAGCGTGCATCCGTCACCCCTATCCGCACACCGCGGATTCTTCGGATGCGGACATTTCCACAAGGCGAACGACTATCTGATCG
>DBDB01000004.1:0-24186 GCA_002293345.1 Alistipes sp. UBA943 | reverse complement strand
AGCCAACGGCTCGCCCCGTTCGGTGAAAAGCGTCGTAACCCATAAAACCTGGTTTCTGACACAAATGTAGGAAAATTTTTCGATTCTCACACAAGTGTCGGTGAAATATTTCGTTATAGTCGTGTAATTTGGGCTATGAGAAAGCTGAGAACGAACGAAAAAGTGGTGTCCGCCGTATCCCAAAGGCTCAAAGAATTGCGTAAAGAGCGTGGAATCTCTCAGGACTCCATGTTTATAGACACGGACTACAACATAGGTAGGATAGAGTCCGGAAAGGCCAATATCACAGTCAGCACGTTGGCCAATCTGTGTGATTATCTGGGAATAACCGTCAAAGAGTTTTTCTCCGGTATCGAAGATTAAATTATCGCATGAAAAAAATCGGTCTGATTTCCGACACACATGGCTGTTTCGACGACGTGTTGCGCGATTTCCTTCGAGACGTCGATGAGGTGTGGCATGCGGGTGATATCGGCAGCCTGGAGGTGGCGGATCGAATCGCGGCATTCAAACCGTTGCGGGCGGTGCATGGTAATATCGACGATGCCATGACGCGGCGCATCTATCCCGAATTCGTGACGTTCGATTGCGAAGAGGTCAGCGTACTGATGATGCACATCGGCGGATATCCGCGCCGTTACTCGCCCAAGGCACTGGCGCTGATCCAGTCGTTGCGTCCCAAGATATTTGTCAGCGGACACTCGCACATCCTCAAAGTGATGAACGATCCGGCATACGGATTGTTACACCTGAATCCCGGCGGTGCGGGTAAATACGGACTGCATCACGTCCGAACGGCACTCCGATTCACCATCGACGGTGGGGATATTCGCGATATGGAGATCGGCGAGTGGCCGAAATAACTTTTCTTTAGTTGTGTCCGAAAAAAGTTATCTTTGCAGCATGCGGCGTTTGTGGATCATATCGGTATTGTTGCTGGCATCGTGTAGCGTCACGCGGAGGCTGCCCGAAGGCACGTTCCTGCTCACGAAGGTGCATATCGACGCCGACAAAACCCCTCCCCGCAAGGAGCGTATCGACGCGGCGCAACTCAATAAATATGTCCGTCAAAGTCCCAACAAGCGTCTCCTCGGCACGAACTTCTATGTGTGGGTGTATCAGCACGCCAATCCCGAGAAAAACAACTGGTGGAACCGTCTCAAACGGCGCATCGGGCAGGAACCCGTACTGCTGGACATGGCGCTCACCGAACAGTCGAGGCAAAATCTCAAATCGTACCTCGACTACAAAGGGTATTACCGTTCGCAAGCCACCTTCGAGGTGGATACTGTGCGGCGCCCCCGCAAGGCACGTGTCACATATCACACGGTGCAGGGCGAACCCTATCGTGTGCGGAATATCGACTACGAATTTCGCGACCAGTTCCTCGAACAGCTCATCCTTCCCGATACGAACAAACGCCTGATTCGCCGCGGCAAGATCTTCGACATGAGTGTGTTGGATGAGGAGCGTAAACGGATCGTGGAACAGTTGCGCGACCGCGGGTACTACGACTTTGCCGTGACGAACGTCTCATACATAGCCGATACGCTGCCGGGCGACCGACAGGTGGACCTGACGATGGTCATCAAGCAACACCTTGCCGGTAACGACGAGAATGGCGATCCGATATGGGAGAACAACGCCGTGTTCCAGATCGACACGGTGACCGTTTTTCCGGGTTACGATCCCACGATGGCTGTCGTGTCGGGATACCGCGAACCGTTGGACACCACCTATTACATGGGGCTGAACGTGGTCTACCCCCGTCGGTTGGGACGCCCACACGTACGTCCGGCGGTGCTGCGCAAGATGATCCCCCTCCAACCGAACCTCGATTACGATGCGCGTACCGTGCGGCGCACCTACGACCAACTCATGGGCATCGGTTACTTCCGAAGTGCGAACATTCGTTTCACGATCAAGCCGGACTCCATCGCGTCGAACGACGTCATGTTCGTTGGTGACGGCATGCGGGGAACGGGGGACTTCACACCCGTGTCGACACACCAGCGTGTGATGCGTTGCGACATTCACGGCATTCCCGCCTTGCGACAGGGCTACAAAATCGAGCTCGAAGGGAGTTACACCTCCGCCTTTTGGGGTCTCCGTACGACGGTCGGGTATCAGAATCGCAATGTGTTCCGGGGTGCCGAATCGTTCGATGCCGCCGTCACGTTGGGTTACGAATATTATACCCGTGCCCAGTCGCGACGCCATGCCACCGAGATCGGCGTGACGATGGGACTGTCGTTCCCTCGGTTCCTCGTTCCATTCCGGATCCGTCGCCCGTGGCAGATCCAGCAGGCGCGAACGAGACTCGAATTCGGCATCAACTTCCAGAACCGTCCGAACTACGACCGCAACCTGTCGAGCGTATCGTGGGGATACTCGTGGAACGATCACAAATATTCGAGCTTCACGTTCCGTCCCGTCGACATCAACGTGATCGACGTGCGATGGATCGACGAAGATTTCAGGAATGGATTGCGCAACGAATACCTTCGCCAATCGTACGAATCGCAACTCGTGCCGGGATTATCTTTCGGATACGTGTTCAACAACCAACGCCGTACGCCGGGCGGCAGTGCGACGATGATACGTGCCAATTTCGAGACAGCGGGTAACCTCGTGCACGGACTGGCGCATGCCTTCTGGAAACCTGCTCCGGATGCAACGGAACGGTATTATAATATCTTCGGGTTGCGCTATTCGCAGTACGTGCGTGCCGATGTGAGTGCGAGCCGCAAGGTGATGCTGGGTGAAGTGACCGCGCTCGCGTTCAGGTTATACGGAGGTTACTCGGTCGGTTACGGCAATGCCAATTCGGTACCGTTCGATCGTCAGTTCTATGCCGGCGGCGCGAACAGCATGCGAGGATGGAGTCCACGTACCTTAGGGCCCGGAGGAACGCCGCGACCCGTCGATGAGAAGGGGAAACCGATCGAGGATATTTTCCCGTCGCAAACGGGCGATATGAAGTTGGAGGCCAATATCGAGTTCCGTTTCCCGATCTGGAAGATGCTGCACGGAGGGGTGTTCCTCGACGCGGGTAACGTATGGTTTGCCGATGCCGCGTCGGCACCCGTGCCGGAAGCCGTGTTCCATCCCGGCACGTTCATCGGCCAAACGGCACTCAATACCGGTATCGGGTTGCGTCTGGATGTGAAGTTTGTCGTGATACGTCTCGACTGGGGTATTCAACTCCATAACCCCAACCGTTCCGCAGGAGACCGGTGGTTCCACTCCTTCGCATGGCGTGATACGGCCCTCAACTTCGGCGTCGGGTATCCGTTCTAAACCTCTTGTTTCTATACCCGACTGTTCGCTTTCTTAGAAGAAAGCTCCGCAAAGAATTTCGGGAAGTACGAAAGTACTTCCCGAAAATTTTTGGTTTCGCTTTTAAAAAAGCGAAGGTCTTTTGCGTAAGAAAGTGGAATGATTTAGATGCCGAGTTCTTTTTTGACGTCGGCAGAGAGGTCGATCATCGCGGACTCGTCGTAATAGACCATCGTTGGAATGGCGGTGTTGAACACGGCGGTCAAACCACGCTGTACAGCCACTTTCTTCACGGCATCCTGTGCACGTGTGATGATGGGTTCGGTGAGCTCCTGCTCCTTGGTCTGCAGATCCTCCTGAGCGGAGGAATAATACTCATTTAAACGGGCCTGAATGTCGGTAATCTCACGCTCTTTGAGTTGGCGTGCCGTTTCGGACATCGTCGCGCGTGCCTTCTGGTAGTCGTTCATCTTGTTGTTCAGCTCCACCTGGATCGTCTCAAGGTTTTCGCGTAACTCCCTGCTATAGAGCTCTAAATTGGCGGTCATCTCCGTATATTCGGGCATCGCCATGATCACCTCCTCGAGGTTGATACGTGCCAGTTTTTGGGCGGTGCCAGTGACCGAAACCATCACAAATAGCACCAGGAAAATCAATTTTTTCATAAGTTTTTCTTGTCGTTTTTAAAAGTTGTATCAGTTTCTCTTATAGCTATTTCAACGCCTGAATGATCGCGTCCGTATGGTCGACGCCCGTCGATTTGTAGAGGATCGAGGGGTTCGACGCGGCATCCAACACCAGTGCGAAACCATGTTGCTGTGCGTATGTCTGGATCGCATCGAAAACACGCGTCTGGATCGGTTGCATCACCTCCATCCGTTGTTTCATCAGCGTCCCTTCGGCACCGAAGATCGACTCCTGGTACTGGGCCGCTTCATTCTCCTTGGCGATGATCTGTTGCTCGTACGCCTGACGTTGTGCCGCCGTGAGCGACGCCTGTTGCGATTTGTAAGCATTAAACAACTGCTCCACCTCCGTGAAACGGGCATCCACCTGCGTCTGGTACGTCTGAGCGAGGTTGTCGAGACGCGTCGTGGCGCTGTTGTAATCGCCTTGCGACTTGAAGATACGTTCGCTGTCAACGACCATGTAGTTCTGTGCCGATGCTGTGCCGATACCCATCAGCAACAGGATCAAGAGAGATAATTTTTTCATATTCGTTCTGTTTTTTATGATTCGTCTCAAATATGCTGCCAACTTAGAACTGTACTCCGAAGGTGAAGTGCACGTGTCCGCCGCTCGGGTTGACCCTGCCTGCCGCGGGGTCGAATCCATATCCCCAGTCGACACCCACCATGCCGATCATCGGTAGGAACAACCTCACACCCACACCTGCCGAACGTTTGATCCGGAAGGGAGTGAAATCCTCCCACGAACGGAATCCATTACCTCCCTCGGCAAATCCGAGTACATAGATATTCGTCTGTCCCTTCATCAGCACCGGGTAACGTAACTCCAACGTGTATTTATTATACCCCACGGAGTGATTGCTCCCGACCGGATCCAGTGCCCCGTCACCAAAACCACGCAGGGCAATAATGTCCGTGCCGTACATATTATATCCCGCCATGCCGTCGCCACCCACCTCGAATCGCTCGAAGGGCGAAATTTTGTGACGGTTGTAGTGCCCCAGGTAACCCATCTCGGCACGAAGCATCAACACCAGGTTCCCCTTCGGCGTGAGGGGCAGGAACCACTGTCCTTTGGCCGTCCATTTGTGGAACTCGATCCACCGGTAACGCTCCTGGTCGCTCATCTTCGTGTCCGAGTAGTTTTTCCCGTCGAGCAGCGAGTAGGGAGGCGTGATCTGTAACGAAACGCTGAAATCCGATCCGCGGCGCGGATAGATCGGATTGTCGACCGAGTTGCGTCCCAAGACCAACTTGACCGAGAAGAGGTTCGCGTTGCCGTCGCGAAGGACGAAATTGGTCCAATTCCTCAACATGTAACGTTCGTACGCACCCTCGACATAGAACGTGAAGTAGGGATCGGGCCACGTCAGGCGTTTGCCCAGACCGACCGCCAGACCTGTCGTGCGGAAGTGTTGGTCACTCTTGCCGAGGGCCCAGTAACCGTTGTTCTCGTCCGAATAGTGTGCCGTCACGGAGAACGAGTTGGGTTTGCGTCCGCCCATCCACGGATCGGTGAAGCCCAGTGAGATGGCCTTGTAGAACGTGCCGTTGGATTGTGCCGTGAGTGAAAGCTGCTGTCCTTGCCCCATCGGATAGGGACGCCAGGCACCCTTCTTGAAGAAGTTGCGCATCGACAGGTTGGTCAACGTCACGCCCACGGAGCCCATGAACGTGCCGGCACCGAATCCACCTGCAATCTGGAACTGATCGCTCGGACGCTCCTGCAAGGGCCAGTTGATGTCGACCAGATCGTCGGATCCGGGTACGAGTTGAATGTCGGGGGCGATCGCTTCGGGAGCGAAGTGACCCATCGAACCCAACGTGCGGATCGTCTGAAAAAGCAGTGAACGGTTGTAAAGCTCACCCGGACGTGTATACAGTTCGCGGCGGATTACCTCGTCGTTCACGCGCGAATTGCCCGAGATGCCGACGTTGCGTACCGTGAACGGTTTGCCCTCGAAGATGCGGATCTCCAAGTCGATCGAATCCGCTCCGATGATCGTTTCGGCAGGATCGATCTGTGACGTCAGGTAACCCCGGTCCTGATACAGCGAAAGGATCGACACGTCGTCCGGACCGGCATAGGGAGGTAGCCCGAGGCGTTTGTACATGGATTTTTTGTCGTACACCGACCCCTTTTCGACACCGAACAGGTCTTCCAGCATCGACGTCTCGAAGATCGAGTTGCCCAACCACGCGATGTTGCGAATGTAATATTTGTTGCCCTCCGACACCTCCACATGGATGCCGATGCGTTTGTCGTTGATCACGTAGAGCGAATCCGACAGTACGTCCGCGTTGCGGTAGCCCTTCGAGTTGTAGAAGTCGATCAACTCCACCTGGTCGTTCTTGAACTCCTCGGGGTTGAATTTCGTCGTGCGGAAGAAGTTAATGCTCGTCTGGTGTGTCTTTTTGAACGTGCGGCGGAGGCGTTTATCCGTGAAGGCATGATTGCCTCCAAACGTAATCTCACCCACACGCACCTTCTTGCCGCGGTGGATGACGAACGTCACGTTCACCGCCTGTTTCAACACTGCGTCGTTGGCGATCTGTGCCTCCACCGTGACGTTGCGAAACCCTTTCTCGTGGTAGTAGTCGCGGATCAGTTTCTTGTTCTTCTCGATGATGTAGTCCGAAAGCTCCGAGCCGCGCTTCAGTTGCAACGCTTCCAACAGATCCTTCTGTTGCGACTTGTTGATCCCCTCGAAACGCCAGTAGTTGACCCGTGCGCGTTCAGCGATCGTCACCTCGAGATCCAACTCCTCACCGTCGATCGTGGCACCCATCTGTACGTCCGAGTAGAGTTTCTGACTCCACAGCCGCGAGATGGCGGATTGGATGAAGTCGCTCGGAATGTAGAGCGAATCGCCCGGTTCGAGTCCGATCGTACCCCGCACGATACTCGGCGTGAGGTGTTCCGTGCCATGGATGTTGATTGCGCGCACGAGGTAACGTTTCGGCGCCTCCTGAGCCCGGACCGGAATGAAGATGGCGAGCAACGCGATCGCCGTGAGGATAGGGATAATATGTCGTTTCAACAGCTTCATTGATTCGTGATTTTACCGTAACGGCGGTCGCGGGACGCATACGCATCGAGGGCCGTTTTGAACTCCGCCTCGCCAAAATCGGGCCACAGCACGGGCGTAAAGTAGAACTCAGCGTAGGCGGCCTGCCACAGCAAAAAGTTGCTGAGGCGTTGCTCGCCGCTCGTGCGGATCACGAGATCCGGATCCGGGATGCCGTTCGTATAGAGGTGTGCCTCGAATGTCGTGTCCGGATGGGCGTTCCAAAGCCGTGCCGCACGCGTGATCTCCTCGCGGGACGAATAATTGAGCGCCAACAGCAGCGTCAGCGTCTCACCCCCCTCGGTGTCGCGTTCGATCTTGTCGAGATGCATGCGTACCTCCGTCGAGAGCCCCTCCTTGTCGCCGATGATCCGTACACGTACCCCTTCGGCGATCAATTCCGGCGTCTCGTTGACCACGCACGTGCAGAAAAGATCCATCAGCGCCTCCACCTCCTCCGCGGGGCGTCCCCAATTCTCGGTCGAGAAGGCGTACAGCGTCAGGTAACGAACGCCGAACTTTTGAGCGGACTTGATGGCCGTACGAACACTCTCGACACCCTGTAAGTGTCCCTCGAAGCGCTCCTTGCCCCGTCCCTCGGCCCAGCGGCCGTTGCCGTCCATGATGATTGCCACGTGCATAGGAGGCAAAGATAATATTTTTTATTAAAACCTTTCAAACCGCCGCTTTCTTTACGTGAACTGTCGCTTTTTTGGAAAAAAGCTCCTGCAAAAAACTTCGGGAGATTAGAGAGATCGGGNNCCTACCACCCCCTCCCGCAATCGTCGCAAGCGACGCTTGGCAGCGACTGCGTCGCTGCATCCCGCCGCGTAAACGACGGCGCTCAAGAGGTATGGGTTTTCGGGACTCTGGCGTCTAACGCCCGAAAACCCGGCTTAGCCGCTACGCGCGGTTTGTCCTCGCGACAACAGATCGCGAGCCTCGAAGAGGCTGTGGGCGAAAACTAAAACGGTGCGTTGAACTTGTTCATAAGCAGCGATTTGGTTTTTGAACGCGGAACTTCCAACGGAAGTCGCGATGTGTTGGAGCGCATATAATGGAGATACGCAGTATCTCCCGAAATTCTTTGCGGAGCTTTCTTCTAAGAAAGCGACAGTTGGCTCCTGGGGAAGTAAAAGCAACGGTCTTGAAAAAATTACTTATTGCGTTCGCCGACGAAGATGCAGAGGTTCGCTAATGCGTCACGGTACTCCGACGGAGGGTATGCCGAAAGAATATGGAGGGCCTTTTGAAGATAACCCTGCATCGTGGTGCGTGCCATGTCGATACCGCCGTTGTCGATGACGAGCCTTTGCAGCGTCTCCACAGGGGTGGTCGCGAGGGGTGGCACGTCGATGCCCCGTTCCATCACGGCGATCAACGGCAGTGTCACTTTACCTTCACGCAAATCGTTACAGCACTCCTTCCCCGTGTCGGCTGTGGGGAGATAATCGAGAATGTCGTCTTGGATCTGGAAGGCCATGCCCAATGCCTCGCCGAACTGATACATACGTTCGGCAGAATCGCCCCCGGGGGTGTTTGCGCTCAAAGAGCGCATAGCTGGGGCGGGGGACATGGCTCCTCCGGATGCGCTCACGCCCAATAGACTGGCGGTCTTTTTGCGAATGATCTCGAAATATTTTTCACGTGTCACGCTTCCCGGCAAATGAACATATTCATCTTGCATCAACTCGCCCTCGCACAGCGATGTCATCGAACCGCAGATGTGTGTCACCAGATCGTACTGTCCGCTCCGCAGACCGATGTCCATGACACGTGCGAGGATATAGTCACCCAGTACGACCGCCTTGTGCGACTGCCACCGGGCATTCACCGAGGGACGCCCGCGGCGCATATCCGCCTCGTCGATCACGTCGTCATGAATGAGCGACGCCACGTGGATCATCTCCACCAACGTCGCAGCCAACGAGGCACGTATGCCGCCCCCGCGTCCGTCGCTATGGAGACCCGCGGCGAGCATCACCAGCAACGGACGTACCCCCTTGCCGCGGGACGATAACGCATGTCGAAGCATCTCGCCCAACAATCCGTCCCCCGCGGCAAATTGCTTGTGCAGGAACGACTCATAAGCCTCCAACTCCGCCGCGACCGGACGACGTATCGCATCTAAGGTAACCATCGGGTTTAATTCGGGTTTCGGGTGCGAAGATAATGATTTTTTTGTACCTTCGGCCCCATGAAGATCTCGATCAAACAGTTGATGTCGTACTGCATGCCGTTGCTGGTGTTCTTCACGGTGAGCGCCATCGGGTTTGCGCCGCAGTTTTCGGGGGAAGTATTGCCGCAGCACGATTTGCGTCAGTATGAGGGGATGCGCCGCGATATTGTCGAGACGCGCGAGGCGACACATGAGGATCCGCACTGGACGGGACGCATGTTCGGCGGTATGCCGGCCTATCTGATCGACACGGCATACCCGGCGCAGGTCATCAAGAACACCATCGGCCAGGTCGTGAAGATTATCGACACCCCGACCGGATTCCTGTTCTTCGCCATGACGGCCTTTTGGATCATGTTGCTGTTGATGGGCGTGAATCCGTGGGTGGGGGTGGTGCCATCGCTGGCGTACGGATTGTCGACCTACTTCTTCCTAATTATAGGCGCCGGCCATGCCACGAAGATGTGGGCGATGGTATATGCGCCGCTCATGATGGGAGGGGCGTGGATGACGTTGCGATCCCGATCGAAACGGAAAATGTGGCTCGGAGGAGCGCTTACCGCACTATTCGCGTCGCTCGAAATCGGCGCCAACCATCCGCAGATCACCTACTATTTCCTCCTTGCCATGGCGGCCCTGTGGATCAGCGAGGGAATCTTCCATTTCAAACGCAGAACACTCCGAAAATTCGGCATCAAAACAGCTATCCTGCTCGGAGCGGGGATCCTCGCTGTGGGGTCGAACTTCGCACCACTGTACTACACCACACGGCATACACCCTACACGATCCGCGGCGGCAGCGTGTCCGCACAAGGGGCGGACACGCAGGGCGGGGAAGGTCTCGATCTGGAATACGCCACGGCGTGGAGTTACGGACGTACCGAAAGTTGGACGATGCTCGTCCCCGACCTGATGGGCGGCGACTCGGGACGCGGCCTTCCGACGGATGGCCGCACAGCGCGTGCGCTGAGAGCCCATGGGCTCCCGTCACGAGCCGCCGCGCAGCTGCCGTCGTACTGGGGATCGCAACCCTACACGGCAGGACCCACATACCTCGGTGCCACCGCAATCTTTTTGGCCATATTGGGATTATTCTTGACAACGGGTCGCAACCGGTGGTGGATCGTCGCAGTGAGTCTGTTGGCGCTCCTACTCGCGTGGGGAAGTCACCTGATGTGGTTCACCGAACTGGCGTTCGAGATCCTGCCGGGGTACAATAAATTCAGGACTGTGTCGATGGCACTCGCGGTACTGCAATGGACCGTGCCGCTGTTGGCCGCACTCGCACTCGTGCCGATATGTCGCGGCAAAATCCGAAAATCGCAACTGCTGACCTCACTCGCCTGTGCAGCCGGGATCACGGGAGGAATATGCCTCCTGTTCGCACTGTTCGGCGGCTCGATATTCAGTTTTGGACGTGACGAAACCGTGCTGCTGATGGATAGTCTGGTGGGCGGACGTGTCGGTGAGGCACTCGCCGATGCCATCGTCACGGACAGATGGCACATGGCGCGCGGCGATGCGTGGCGATCCCTGTCGATGATCCTACTCGCCGCGGGAAGCATCGCACTCTATGCCCTTAAAAAGGTGAACCGGCAATGGCTCGTGGCACTCCTCTCGGTCATCGTGATCGTCGATATGCTTCCTGTGGATCTGCGTTTTCAGCCCCATGAGCGATTCGTCGCCGCGCGCCACAACACGTTCCGACCCACGGAAGCCGACAAACAGATCCTGCGAGACAAAGACCCCGCCTATCGGGTGCTGAACCTCACCGTGAGCCCGTTCAACGATGCCACAACAAGCTATTTCCATCGCTCCGTAGGAGGATATCATGGCGCCAAGCTGGCGAACTACCAGTACGTGATCGACCGCTATTTATCCCAAGAGGGACCCGCGCGCGAGGAGATGCTCGATATGCTCAACACGCGTTATGTGATCGTGTCTCCCGACTCGGTACTGTACCGTCCCACGGCCCGGGGTGCCGCGTGGTTCCCTGATGGCGAAGGAGAAATCGAACTTGTCGAGTATCTCCCGTATCACCTGACGTACGAATACACTTCCGACGCGTCCGGTATGGTTATTTTCTCCGAAATCTACTATCCCGATGGGTGGAAGGCCTATGTGGATGGTGTCGAGACACCCTATTCCTGTGCCCATCACATCTTCCGCGCGGTGGAACTGCCTGCGGGGACGCATACCGTCGAGTGGCGTTTCAAGTCGCCGCACTGGAGTGCCGTCGAGGGGGTCACGCTCATATGCTCCCTGCTGATCCTTATCGGGCTGGCTGCCTCATTGATCCTGTACATCTATGAAAGACGAAAAAAAATTGCGTAAAACACGGACCTCCTATGCCGTGTCGACCATCAGCCTGGCGCTGGTGCTCTTCCTGCTCAGCGCGGTAGGTTACCTCACCTGGGCCGCTCTCGGCGTCGGGAAGACCCTCCAGGAGAGTACCGTCGTGACCGTCGAACTGCGAGACTCGCTCGATGACGAACAGCATGCCGTGTTGCGGCGTGCCTTCGACGCCGAACAGCTCGTGCGCGAAACTACATTCAGCTCCAAAGAGGAGAAACTCCATGACGAGGCGTTCCGGGAGGCCTTCGGGCAGGATTTCGAGGCCATCCTCGGGGAAAATCCGTTGATGGACAGTTACGAGCTCTCCCTCACGTCGGCATCGGCGAATCGTGCACGTATCGACAGCCTCATCACCCGTGTCGGACGTCTGGAGGGCGTGGAGGGCGTGTTCTATCCCGAACAGACCACCCGCAAACTGCATGACACAGTGGCCAAATTCCGCCTCGTATTACTACTATTCGGCTGTGCGTTGCTCGTCATCTCGCTCATCCTGCTCCACAACACCATCCGTCTCGTCATCGCATCGAAACGTAACCTGATCGACACGATGAAACTCGTCGGGGCGAGCCGGGGATTCATCCTCCGTCCGTTACTCGGTAAGAGCGTCGCCCAGGGGGCCATCGCCGGAGTGATCGCCGCGGCGCTCCTGTTGCTCGCACTCCACGGGTTGGGGACGTTCATTCCCGAACTGACGCCCCCGAACTCCTCCACCCTTGCCACGGGGTCCATACCGGCCGATTATCTCCGTGTGGGGATCGTTGCGGGGATGCTGATCGTGTGCGGTATCGTGCTGTCGCTGCTCTTCACCCTCTTCGCAGCCTATAAATTTATTCGCAAAAGTTGATTATGTCGATCATGCCACTGACCAAGAAAAATTACATCCTGCTCCTCGTTGGATTCGCCGCCATTGTACTCGGGTTCATCCTGATGGCAGGTGGGAAAAGCGCCTCTCCGGACACGTTCAATTACGCCATGTTCTCGTTCCGACGCATTACGTTGGCTCCGATCCTCGTGGTCGGCGGGTTCGTGTTCGAGATCTACGCGTTGCTAAAAAAGTTTGACTGATGGGGATTCTCGACGCAATCATTCTGGGCATTGTCCAGGGTCTGACCGAATTCCTGCCCGTGTCGAGCAGCGGACACCTGCAACTGGCACGTGAACTGTTGGGCGTGGATCCCGAGATGGGGGGATTGACGTTCGACCTGACGTTGCATGGTGCCACGGTACTGGCCACGATCGTCGTGTTGTGGCGTGAGATATGGCGCATCAATTTCAGCTATATCCTGAAGCTCGCTCTGTCGGCTGTGCCGGTCGTCATCGTGGGATTCACCCTCGAACCGCTGCTTGAAACACTCTTCGGCGGACTGCCCGACCATCGGATCTTGCTCGTCGTGGGGGCTATGTTGCTCGTCACGGCGGCACTCCTATACTTCGCTTTTCGGGCCCGTCCACGCGAAAGGGACAATATTTCGTATCGCGATGCGTTCATTATAGGATGCGCGCAGGCGGTGGCGGTGATGCCGGGGCTGTCGCGTTCGGGTGCCACGATCGCAACGGGGCTGATGTTGGGTAACCGAAAGGAAGCTGTGGCGCAGTTCTCGTTCCTGATGGTGTTGGTGCCGGTGTTGGGTAAGATGTTTTTGGATATTGTGGGGGGTGAGTTCGCGGCACAGACCATTGCCTTCGGACCCATGGCGGCGGGTTTCGCAGCGGCGTTCGTGACGGGGTGCTTCGCCTGCAGGTTCATGATCGGACTCGTGAAGCGTGGCAAGTTGAGCTGGTTCGCCGTGTACTGTACACTCGTCGGGGTGATATCTATCGTGTCGTGGTTTGTGGTTCGATGAATTTTGAAGATCATATAGCTGTCATAGACAAGCCATTAGGCTGGACCTCCTCTGATGTGGTGAGGAAGATCAAATACACGCTCCAACGGGCGGGGCATCCGCGTAAGATCAAGGTGGGGCATGCCGGTACGTTGGACCCACTGGCCACCGGGATTTTGCTCGTCTGTATCGGTAAGGCGACCAAGCAGGTCGATGCCCTGCAAGCCGAGGAGAAGGAGTATGTGGCGGACGTGATGCTGGGTGCCACCACGCCGAGCCACGACCTGGAACATCCGGTGGACAAGACCTATCCGTATGAACACGTCACGCGCGAAGCGGTCTTGGAGGTGCTGAAATCCCTCACCGGCCAGCGTCTGCAGACGCCGCCCCTCTACTCTGCCAAGAAAGTAGAGGGGGTACGTGCCTATGAATTGGCACGTGCCGGTGAGGAAGTGGAGATGCGCAAGGCGCTGATACATATTTACGACATCGAACTGCTGGAGTTCGACCTGCCGCGGGTGCGGATTCGGGTGACGTGCAGCAAAGGAACGTACATTCGCTCCCTGGCGCACGAGATCGGCGAGGCCCTCGATAGCGGTGGACATTTGACCTCCCTGCGCCGCACGCGAAGCGGTCGGTTCGATGAAAATACGGCACAAAATTTGGAAGAATTTCTAACCGGAATTACCCAGGTAACAATTTGATACTCAGTTTTTTAGAATTACACTATTGGCTCTTTCCCGAAACAGCCCTATCAAAGCTGCGAAACAATTATAAAGATTTAACGTAAACAACCCATGAAGCTATCCCAATACGCATACGATTTCCCTGCCGAGTTGCTGGCCCACTATCCGGCCGACAACCGTGACGAGTCACGCCTGATGGTCGTCAATCGCAAAGAGGGAAGCATCGAACACCGAACGTTCCGCGATATTATCGAATATTTCGACGAACGAGACCTGTTCGTGTTTAACGATACGAAAGTCTTCCCGGCACGCCTGTACGGCAACAAAGAGAAGACCGGTGCCGAGATCGAAATCTTTCTGTTGCGCGAGTTGAATCGCGAGTTGCGTCTGTGGGATGTGCTGGTCGATCCGGCACGCAAGATCCGTATCGGCAACAAACTCTATTTCGGTGACGACGACCTGTTGGTTGCCGAGGTGATCGACAACACCACGTCGCGCGGACGCACGCTCCGGTTCCTGTTCGACGGATCGTACGAGGAGTTCAAAGAGACGCTGTTCAAGTTGGGCGAAACACCCCTTCCGAAATGGGTACGCGAAAAAGTCGAGGAGGTGGATGTGGATCGTTACCAGACCATCTATGCCGAAAAAGAGGGTGCCGTTGCCGCACCGACCGCAGGACTCCACTTCTCGAAACACCTCTTCAAACGAATGGACATCAAGGGGATCGAAAAGGCGTTCGTCACGTTGCACGTCGGGCTCGGCAACTTCCGAACCGTGGACGTCGAGGACCTGTCCAAACACAAAGTCGATTCGGAACAGTTCGCTGTCGATGCCGATACCGCCCATCGCGTCAACACGACACGTGAAAAGGGTGGCAAAGTGATCTCGGTCGGTACGACTGTCATGCGGACACTCGAAACAGCCGTGTCGACGGGCGGACGCATCAAGCCCATGGAGGGGTGGACCAATAAATTTATCTTCTCGCCATACGAATTCTCGGTCGCCGATGCGATGATCACCAATTTCCAGTTGCCCTTCTCGACGCAACTGATGATGGTGGCGGCATTCGGGGGTTACGACCGTGTCATGGATGCCTATAAAATCGCCAAAGAAGAAGGGTACAGATTCGGCACCTACGGCGACGCGATGCTGATCTTGTAGTTTCTGTCCACAACTGTCGCTTTTTCTTTGACGAAACTGTCACTTTCTTCTAACGAAAGGGACGGTTGAGTAGAGGCGTAAAGAAAAAGTGTATCTTTGCGACATGGAAACGTTGAAGAAACTTTGGACGAAACTGGGTGAGCGGGCACCGTTCGTGAAACATCTCGTTATTTTGTTGGGTCTGTTGGTTGTGTCTGCACTGGTGATACACGTGCTGCTGCTCCTGGGGACGCGCCACAGTGCGCAACGCACTGTGCCCGTTCTTACGGGCATGCCTGTCGAGCAGGCTCGACAGTTAGCGCGTCGCAGCGACCTGGATTTGCGGGTGAATGACTCGTTGTATGTGGCAGCCTATGAAGGTGGCACGGTACTCGATCAACTTCCCGAGGCGGGAGTGAACGTGAAACCCGGACGCACGGTGTACATCACCATCAATGCCCACACACAACGGATGGTACGTGTGCCATACGTGGCGGGAGGATCGTTGCGTCAGGCGAAAAATATGTTGGAGGTGGCGGGGCTCGGTATCGAGAAGATCATCTACAAGCCCGATATGGCGACCAATTACGTGTTGGAGGAGTACGTGGGCGACCGCCGTATTACGTCGGCGAGCAAGTTGGAACTGCCGCAGGGGTCGGGTGTGACGTTACACGTGGGGCGCAGCGGTTACGTCGCCACAGCCATTCCGAAGGTGGTGGGTGACGGGTTGCATCAGGCCAAGAGCCGCCTCTGGGAGCAGGGATTCAACATCGGCAAGGTGGAGTTCGATCGCGGCATCACGCTGCTGAATCAGAAGGATGCGCGTGTTTACTCGCAATCGCCCGCCGCGGGACGCCACATGACGGTCGGCACGGAGGTGTCGTTGAAGCTGACCCTCGACATGAAGAAGGTGGAGAAGCAGGGCAAGATCGCCGATGGACAGTATCGTGCCGGTGCCGAGGAGTTGCAACGTATCGAACAGGAGCGTCGCGACTCTGTGGCACGTGCGCTGATCGACAGCATGTCGCGCGCCAATCCCGTGACGGATTTCAGTTTCGACAACCAACCCGCTGAAACACCCTTTGCGGACGATTTTTTCTAACGGATTGAAAACAACGGAAGATACATCCTTCGATTTGGAGGAGGGTTCGGATGAACTTTATGAGCACTATTCCCTAACGGCCGACAAGGGTCAAGGATTGATGCGTTTGGATAAATTCCTCGCCGGACACATGGAGAACTGCTCGCGCAACCGCATACAGACCGCTGCCGATGCGGGTAACATTCTGGTGAACGGCGCGGCGGCCAAATCGAGCTACAAAGTCAAGCCGGGGGATCGGGTGGCGATCGTGATGCCCTACCCGAAACGTGAAGTCGAGATCATTGCCGAGGATATTCCGTTGGTGGTTCCGTATGAGGATGACGAGCTGCTGATCGTCGACAAACCAGCCGGTCTGGTCGTGCATCCGGGGCATGGGAATTACTCGGGCACCCTCGTAAACGCTCTGGCTTTCCGTTTTTTGGGGGCACCTTCGACCGCTTCTTGCTCTTCGTCGGGGGGAAGTACGTCTTGTACGTCCCGCCCTCCTCATTGCGGCGGCGCGGCCAAATCTGCTCCCCAAAATTCCGAAAATTCCCTTTCCGACGTCCGTGCCGGATTGGTGCATCGAATCGACAAGAACACCTCGGGGTTGTTGGTGGTGGCGAAGAACGAAACGGCACACGCACGTCTGGCGAAGCAATTTTTCGACCACACGACGTCGCGTGTGTATGTGGCGCTGGTGTGGGGCAATTTCGACACGGACGAGGGTACCATCACGGGTCACATCGGGCGCAACCCGAAGGATCGTCAGAATATGTGGGTCTTCCCGGACGGGTCTGACGGCAAGCATGCGGTGACACATTATAGGGTATTGAAACGGTACGGATATGTGACGTTGGTCGAGTGTCGCTTGGAGACGGGACGCACACATCAGATCCGGGTGCACATGCAATATATCGGTCACCCGTTGTTCAACGACGAACGCTACGGCGGTGACCGGATTCTGAAAGGTACCACATTCTCGAAGTACAAGCAGTTTATCGAGAACTGTTTCGCGCTGATGCCGCGACACGCACTGCATGCGCGTTCGTTGGGATTCACGCATCCCGTGACGGGCGCACGAATGGAGTTCGAGAGCGAACTTCCGGATGATTTCAAGGCCGTACTGGCTAAGTGGGATACTTATCACGCATCTGCCGATGTTTTTGCCGACAACGATTAAGGAGGTTCGCGCCCGGGGGTGGGATTCGCTGGACGTGATCCTCTTCACGGGCGATGCGTATGTGGATCATCCATCGTTCGGTGCGGCGGTGATCGGGCGTCTGTTGGAGGCCGAGGGATATCGCGTGGCGATCGTACCGCAACCCAACTGGCGCGACGACCTGCGCGACTTCACCAAGTTGGGTGCCCCGAGGTTGTTCTTCGGTGTGACGTCCGGAGCGATGGACTCGATGGTGAATCACTACACGGCACACAAGCGGTTGCGCAGTAACGATGCCTACACCGCAGGGGGTGAGGCGGGGCGGCGTCCGGATCGTGCCGTGACGGTATACACACAGATCTTGAAACGGTTGTTTCCACATGTGCCGGTGGTGATCGGCGGCATCGAGGCGTCGCTGAGGCGGTTGACGCACTACGACTATTGGGGGGATAAGCTTCGCCCTTCCATTCTGATCGAAAGCGGTGCCGACCTGCTGGTCTATGGCATGGGCGAGGGGGTGATCCAGGAGGTGGCACGTGCCATGCGTAACGGATTCAACGCCAAGCTGTTGCGCAACCTCCGCCAGGTGGCGTACATAGCAGATACACCGCCCAAAAACGGGGAGGTGGAAATGCTGCACTCGTTCGAGGAGTGTGTCACGGATAAGGGCGCGTTTCCCGAGAATTTCGTGAAGATAGAGACCCTCTCCAACCTCCTCGAAACGAACACCACGTTGGTCGAACCGGTGGGGGATAAATTCGTGGTCGTGCGGCCGCCGCGGCCCGTATTGTCGAGCACGGAGCTCGACAATACGTTCAAACTGCCGTTTGAACGTGTACCGCATCCGCGGTACGCGGGCCGCGGCGACATTCCGGCGTGGGAAATGATCAAACACTCGGTCAATATCCATCGGGGATGTTTCGGCGGTTGCGCCTTCTGCACCATCTCGGCACACCAAGGTAAATTCGTCACGGCACGCAGCGAGACGTCCATCTTGGATGAAGTGAAACGTGTCACACTGATGCCCGACTTCCGGGGATACCTGTCCGATGTCGGAGGCCCGTCGGCCAATATGTACGGCATGCGGGGACGCGACCGTGACGTGTGTCTCAAGTGCCGACGCCCCTCGTGTTTGCATCCTAAAATGTGCTCCAATCTCGATAACGACCACCGTCCGCTGTTGGATCTGTACCAAAAGATTCGTAGCGTCAAGGGTATCAAGAAAGCTTTCATCGGCAGTGGTATCCGTTACGACTTGTTTGACAAGTCACCTTATCTCGAAACCGTCATCCGCCACCACACCTCGGGACGCCTCAAAGTGGCACCCGAACACACCGAGGAACATGTCCTGCAGTTGATGCGCAAACCCCCGTTCGCACTGTTCGAGCACCTGAACGGCGATTTTATGCGTATTTGTCGCGAACAGAACCTGCCGTATCAACTCATCCCGTACTTCATCTCGTCACACCCCGGATGCACGGAACACGACATGAAAAACCTCTCCCGCAAGGTGTTGGGCAAACTCCACTTCACATTGGAACAGGTGCAGGATCTCACTCCTACTCCCATGACGCTCTCGTCCGTGATGTTCCACACCGGCATGAATCCCTATACCGGTGATCCCGTCTACGTCGCACGCTCCCTCGACGACAAACGACGACAGAAAAGTTTCTTCTTTTCTTCCTAAAACCTTTGTTTTTTACTCCCACTGCCCCTTTTTTGAAAAAAAGCGGCACCAAAAAACTTTACAAGTACTTCGTACTTAGAACTATGCGCTCCACCAATCTCAAATTCTTTCAGAATTTTTGTGTTCAAAAAGTATATCGTTGTTTACGAATAAATTCGACACACCGACCTACTTTTCGTCCACGATCCCTTCGGGATCTGAGATTTTGGTCGCGACACCTTTAAGAAAGGTGTTTTAGGATTGGGTTTCTCGTGACGCTTCGGAAACTCATCACAGAACCGAAAAGTCGGAATGCTAAAACGTCAGGCTTTGTCCTCGCGTAAGAAGTGGAGATACGAACGTATCTCCCGAAAGGTTTTGGGGTACACTTTTNNCAGTTGGGGCTTAGGGAAGGAAAGGCGGCGGTCTTAGAAAAAGAAAAGGTTTTAGGAAGAAAAGTTACTCGTCAACCTCCTCGAAGGATTCTTTGGCGGCACCGCAGATGGGGCATCGCCAGGCGTCGGGAAGTTTCTCGAACGGTGTGCCGGCAGGGATGCCGTTGTGGGGGTCACCCACAGCAGGGTCGTACACGTGGGAGCAAATCGTACAGCGATACTTTTTCATAGTCGTAAGTTTTTTGTTCTGTTTATTTTTCTATCTTTGCTTGCAAACAAATGTAATCAAAAAACTTACCAATCATGCAACTTCCTTACTGCGAACCGTACAAAATCAAGATGACCGAACCGATCCGTAACTCCACGCGTGCCGAACGCGAAGGGTGGATCCGTGACGCGAAGTACAACCTCTTTAAACTTCATGGCGATCAGGTGTTGATCGACTTGCTGACCGATTCCGGTACGGGTTCGATGAGCGACGGACAGTGGTCCGCCCTGATGCGTGGCGATGAGAGTTATGCCGGTGCACGCTCCTATTACCGTCTCAAAGAGGCGATCGAGCGCATCTTCGGCATGCCGTACTTCCTGCCCACACACCAGGGGCGTGCCGCGGAGAACGTGATCTTCTCGGCGATGATCAAGGAGGGGGACATCCTGCCCGGCAACTCACACTTCGACACGACGAAAGGACACATCGAGTTCCGCCGTGCCGTGGCACTGGACTGCACGATCGACGACGCGGCAAAGACGGATCTCGAAATTCCGTTCAAGGGTGAGATCGACGTCACGAAACTCGAAGCGGCGTTCAAAAAGTATCCCAAGGAGAAGATCCCGTGCTGCATCCTGACCGTGACGAACAACACGGCCGGAGGTCAGCCCGTGTCGATGAAGAACATCCGCGAGACGGCCGAAATGTGTCGTAAATATGGAATTCCGTTGCTGCTGGATTCGGCACGCTTCGCGCAGAACGCCTATTTCATCAAGACGCGCGAGAAGGGTTACGAGAACAAAACGATCAAGGAGATCGTGCACGAAATGTATACCTATGCGGACATCATGACCATCTCGGCGAAGAAGGACGGTGTGGTAAACATGGGCGGCTTCGTGGCGATGCGTAGCGAGGAGCTATTCCGCAAGGCGTCGCAGTTTAATATCATGTTCGAGGGTTACCTCACGTACGGCGGTATGTCGGGACGCGACATGGAGGCACTGGCCGTGGGTCTGGATGAGAACACGGAGTTCGACCAACTCGATGCACGCATCCGTCAGGTGAAGTTCCTCGGCGACCTGTTGGAGGAGTACGGAATTCCGTGCCAACGCCCCTCGGGAGGTCATGCGATCTTCCTGGACGCGAAGCGTATCCTGCCGAACCTGCCCAAGGAGCAGTTCATCGCCCAGACGTTGGGTATCGAGCTGTATCTGGAGGCAGGTATCCGCGGCGTGGAGATCGGCTCCATCCTGGCAGACCGTGACCCCGAAACGCGTGAGAACCGTTACCCGGCGTTGGAACTGTTGCGTCTGGCGATCCCGGCACGCGTCTACACGGACAACCACATGCGTGTCATCGCCGCGGCGTGTAAGAATGTGTTCGACCGTCGCGAGACGATCACCTCCGGATACAAAATCACCTACGAGGTGCCCATCATGCGACACTTCACCATCGAATTGGACAAGATGTAACAAACAAGAACCCCTCGCATTCGCGAGGGGTTCTTCGTTGGTTTTTGCATTTTTATATTATTCTATTTATATTTGGGGTCAGATAAAGAATAATCCCGAGTTATGGAAGTTAAAAAATCCCCTAAGGCAGATCTCGAAAAGAGACGCGGGTTGTACCTTGAAATAGGATTGGTCGCGGCGCTGTTACTGGTCGTGGCGGCGTTCGCGTACCGGACCATCGACCGTGGTATCGACAAGATCGAGTCGGACATAGGTCCCGTGGAGGTGGAGTTGGTAGAGGTGACGCGTGAAGACCAGACGCCTCCCCCGCCGCCCGAGAAGGTGGAGATTCAGGTGATGAGCGACCAGTTGCAGTTGATCGACAACAAAGCGACCACCGATACGAAGATGAACTTCGACGAGTTTGACGACAACACCGAGATCGTGATCGCTCCGCCGAAACGCGAGGAGATTATCGAGGAGGAGATCTTCGTCACGGCAGAGGAACTTCCGTCGTTCAACGGCGGTACGCTGAATGACTTCCGCAACTGGGTGCAAGAGCGTTTGCGTTACCCTGCGATGGCACAGGAGATGGGCATTTCGGGACAGGTGATCCTCTCGTTCGTTGTCGAGACGGACGGATCGCTGACCCACATCGAGGTACTCCGTTCGCCCGACAGTTCGCTTTCGGACGAGGCGATCCGCGTGTTGAAAATGTCGCCCAAATGGAAACCCGCCCGCCAGCGTGGCAAGGCCGTGCGTCTAAAACACACCCTGCCGATCATGTTCAGAATTGCCGACAGTTAAATAAAAATTCCCTTGAGAGGGAAGTGCTTGGGAGAAATCCGTTTTTGTGGAGTTTCGAGGGATGATTTTTTCACCGAGCGCAGGAGAGAGTGAGGGAGTGTACTTAACGTACATGACCGAACGAGAGACAAGGAGGTGGAAAAAGAGCCCTTGAAAAACGCAAAAACCGAAGAGCAGCCCGAAAAACGGGCTGCCTTGGTATCTGTGATCCGTGACGGTCAGGATCCGCGCCAGACGGAGGAGTATCTGGACGAGTTGGATTTCCTCGCCGCGACGGCCGATATTTGCACCGTCAAGCGCTTCACGCAACGCCTTCCGCAACCCTCGTCACGTATCTACACCGGACCCGGCAAACTCGAAGAGATCGCTGCGTACGCCAAGGAGCACGAGATCGACGTGGTGATCTTCGACGACGAGCTCTCCCCGTCGCAAACGCGTAACATCGAAGCGGTGATGCCGTGTGCCATTCTGGACCGGACGCGATTGATTCTGGACATCTTCATGTCGCGTGCCCAAACCGCCTATGCCAAGACGCAGGTCGAACTTGCGAACTATCAATACATGCTGCCGCGCCTGACGGGTATGTGGACGCACCTGGAACGCCAGCGTGGCGGTACGGGTACGCGTGGCGGTGCCGGTGAACGTGAGATCGAGACCGACCGCCGTGTCATCCGCAACCGCATCGCCAAACTCAAAGAGGATCTGGTGAAGATTGATCGCCAGATGGCCACACAGCGATCTAATCGTGGCTCGTTGGTACGTGTGGCACTGGTGGGGTACACGAACGTCGGTAAATCCACGATCATGAACCTCATCGCCAAAAGCGAGGTCTTTGCCGAAAATAAACTCTTCGCCACGCTGGATACCACCGTCCGCAAGGTCGTGTTCGACAACCTGCCGTTCCTGCTCTCCGACACGGTGGGATTTATCCGTAAACTTCCCACGGAACTCGTGGAGTCGTTCAAGTCGACGCTCGACGAGGTACGCGAGGCTGATCTCTTGCTGCATGTGGTGGATATATCGCATCCGCAGTTCGAGGATCAGATCGCCGTGGTGAAACAGACGCTGCAAGAGATCGGCGCGGGCGAAAAGCCCGTCTATTTTGTCTTCAACAAAATAGACGCGTACCGTCACGTCGAGCGCGACCCCGATGACCTCACACCCCCCACGCCCGAAAACCGCACGCTGGAGGAGTTGAAAAAGAGCTGGTTCGCACGTACCGACACCCCCTGTATCTTCATCTCGGCCAAGGAACGTATCCATGTCGACAAGTTGCGTACGGATCTCTATGGCATGGTTCGTGAAATCCATGCCGGGCGTTACCCTTTCAATAATTTTTTATATTAACCCCGCCCAAGCAAGCACCCCCGGGGCTCAACTTTTAAACTCATTTTGCTATGTTGCACGTGCTCAACCAACAATCGACCCTCCTCAATAGTTTCGTGGCGCAGATCCGCGACAAACAGATCCAACGTGACGCGATGCGTTTCCGTCGCAATCTGGAACGTTGTGGTGAGGTGATGGCGTACGAGATATCCAAGACACTCGCATACACACCCCGTGTTGTCGAGACGCCGCTCGGCGAAGCGACTGTCGAGATGATTGCCGACGACGTGGTGCTGGGTACGATCCTGCGTGCCGGACTGCCGTTCCACCAGGGATTCCTGAATTTCTTCGACGAGGCACAGAACGCGTTCGTGTCGGCATACCGCAAAACGGGGAAGGACAACAAATTCACGATCAACGTGGAGTACGTGTCATGTGGCGATTTGGAGGGTAAGACCTTGATCCTTGCCGACCCGATGTTGGCTACGGGTGCCTCGCTCGTGAAGGCATACGAAGCGCTGTGCGACAAGGGTGGCACACCCAAAAATGTGCATGTGGCGACGGTGATCGCCAGCGAACAAGGTGTAGAGTACGTGAAGGCACACATGCGCGGCGCCACGATTTGGTGTGCCGCGGTGGATGAGGAGTTGACCTCCAAAGCGTATATCGTCCCGGGTCTCGGCGATGCCGGCGACCTCGCCTACGGCAACAAAATCTAAAATTCCATTTTCTTTACTCCTTTACGCAACTGTCGCTTTTTGTTTTTTTCAGACCTTCGCTTTTTTGGAAAAAAGCGAAACCAAAAAACTTCGGGAGATACTGCGTATCTCCACTTACTTGCGCGCGGACAAACGCTTTCAGCGTTCAGTTC
>DBDB01000094.1:3079-16000 GCA_002293345.1 Alistipes sp. UBA943 | reverse complement strand
CTTTCGTCGTAACCTCTTGATTCTCAGGAGCGGAAAACGAGATTCGACCTCGCGACCCTCAGCTTGGGAAGCTGATGCTCTACCACTGAGCTACTCCCGCATTGGTGGCGCGAAGATAGGTAAAAGAATGTATTTGTGCAAATGAAACGACTCATCGTCATTGTCGGGCCGACCGGTTCCGGTAAAACAGACCTCAGCCTGCATCTCGCGGCACACTATCGTGCACCGATCCTGTCGGCCGATTCGCGGCAGGTGTATCGTGGTATGGCGATCGGTACGGCACAGCCCACAGCGGAGCAACTGCAACTCGCTGAACATCACTTCATTAACTGCATTGACCTCAATCAACACTTTAACTGCGGAATCTATGAAACAGAAGCTCTCGTATTGCTCGAAAAATTGTTCCAGACCCATGACACGGTGATCGCCGTCGGTGGATCGGGACTCTACATCAAGGCCCTGTGCGAGGGGATGGACGCGCTGCCGGAGGTGGATGACGAGTTGCGTGCCACGTTGAACGGGCGTCTCGAAACCGAAGGAGTGGATGCACTCGCGGACGAACTGCAACAGCGTGACCCCGAATACTACGACGTCGTCGATCGCAAAAATCCCGCCCGTGTCGTACGCGCCCTCGAAGTGTGTATGCAAACCGGGAAACCCTACTCGTCATTTCGTCACGAGACCTCTGTGGAGCGCGATTTCGACATCATCAAGATCGGGATCGACCTGCCGCGGCCCGTGCTTTACGCGCGCATTGATGCGCGCGTCGACCAGATGCTGGTCGACGGCCTTGAGGCCGAAGCACGGGCGCTCATCCCGTACCGGCACCTCAAGGCACTCAAAACGGTTGGATACTCGGAAATGTTCGACTATTTCGACGGCAAATGCACCCTCGCGGAGGCTGTCGAACTGATCAAACGCAACTCGCGACGCTATGCCAAACGACAACTCACATGGTTCCGTCGCGATCCGGAAATTTTCTGGATCCCGCCCGCATTTGAAAAAATAATTTCATATATTAGTACCCATGAAAAAACACATTCTGGTCGCGATCGCGGCAATCGTTAGCACATTTTTACCCGTCAGGGCCAGTGCCGGAGCTGCCCCAACGCAAGTTGGGGGTGCGGAGGCTGCGGCCCGTGTCGAACAGGCTGTCGTGTACCTCCAAGGTGTCGAGTTGACGCATACCGCCACCGCACACCTCTCCGAAGGGGTGAATGAGTTGCGTATCGAGGGACTCAGTCCGCAGATCAATCAGTCGAGCCTCAAAATCAAAACTTCGGATGGGGTAGTGGTCACCGCGTCGGAATTCTCGGTCGATCACTTCGCCGAATCCAGGGCGTTGGCACCCGCCGTGCAGCAGCTTCAAACCGCTGTGGAATCTAAAGAGAAAGAGGCGGCACGCGTGAAGTTGGATATGGATGTGAACAAAAATATGTCCACCTACCTCAGCGACGGTATCGCGAAAAATGTCTCCGGTTCAGAATCCGGGCTCGGCATGGAGGAACTCCGCCGCACGATCGAATACTACAAAACCAAAGCCATCGAGCTCGAAACCGAACGTGCCACCCTCGTCGAGCGCAAAAAACGTGTCGATAGCGAACTCGACGCCCTCAAAGCGAAACTGCAACAGGAACAGGCGCGCATCACTCGTACGTCGGGCGTGTTGCGTCTCTCGCTCACCTCGCCGCGGGATGTCGATGCCCGTTTCGTGATCACCTATTACACCACCCGTGCCCAATGGACGCCCTATTACGACATCAACGTGGCATCGACCGACGATCCCGTTAGTATCATGGCACGTGCCAAAGTGTCGCAATCCACCTCGCTCGACTGGAATGACGTCCGGCTCATTCTGTCGACATCGGTCCCTACCTCCGGCAAGCAGGCTCCGCAACTCGATACGTGGTTTTTATCCCCCGTGCAGCGTGTTATGACGCGTGCCAAAGGCGTTCAGTACGATGAAGCGGAAATCTTATATTCCGTATCAGAAGAATCGGTGGCCTATGCCGCGGCACCCCTGAATGTGTACGAACCGCGCCAGGCCACCATCGCGGATTTCGTCGCCACGTCAGGCAATGAGCTCAATGTGTCGTACGACATTGACCTGCCATACTCGATCCCGGGTAACAACAAACCCCAAACCATCGACCTCGTCGCCAAAGAGGCTGATGCAACCTATAAATATGTCACCGTGCCGAAACTCGACGAGCGTGTCTATCTCGTCGCCGAGATCGGGGATTGGCAGCGGCTGGAGTTGCTGTCAGGGCTTGCCAACATCACTTATGACGGCACTTACGTGGGGCAGACGCATCTCGATGCCGCCTCGACGGACGACAAACTCACCCTGACGCTCGGCACCGATGCCCGTGTGGCGGTGAAACGTGAGTTGTTGCAGGACTTCAGCACGCGACGATCGCTCGGCAGCAACGTCCAACAGGCGTTCGCGTACCGTATCACGGTGAAGAATAACCAGACGAGTGCCGTTCGTATCACGGTGGAGGATCAATACCCCGTGTCGAAACAGAAAAACGTGAAGGTGACTCCAGCCACCGCCACTGACAACCGAACCGTCGATCAGGAAACGGGACGCATCACGTGGGAGGACGAAATACCGGCCGGGGCATCCGTCACGCACGACGTCACCTACACGGTCGAATATCCCAAAGGAACGACGCTGAATTTGTAACTTCCGCATTTTTTACTACTTTTGTGACGCCCCTCCCCTGTTTTATATCCCTATACTGATGCTCGGATGGTGAAATTGGTAGACACGCCGGACTTAAAATCCTGTGGACAGNNGGTTCGATTCCCGCTCCGAGTACCACAGGCCCTCAAACATAAGGGCCATCCCCATAACTGAATAATCTATCTTATACGTTCTATGCAAGAACCCAAGAAGCGCGGGCGAAGACCCCGAATGGCTATCACACCCGGTGTAACGGAACCTATCGTCGCACCGACTCCGATCCCTGCATCCGAGTCGCCCGTTTCCACCCCCGAGGTGGCTCCCGCACCCAGAAAAAGGGGGAGGCCCAAAAAACAGGTACAGGCTTATACCTCGATCCCCGAGACTCCCGTGTTGTCGTTCGATGATGGCGGAGCGGCTCCATACCAAGCGTCGACAGAGGGAATTGAAGAGGTTGCTGCGTCTCCTGCCGCGGAAACGGAGGTAAAACCTGCCTCCGAACCCGTACAGAAGCAGAAAAAGCAACGAAAACAAAAACAAACGGCCAAAGATACTCCCCGGGAATCCAATGAGGAGCCCGTCATCACGAAGGATGACTATGTGGGTGAAATTTCCGGCATGGGAGTGCTGGAGATCATGCCCGACGGGTATGGATTCCTACGGTCGGCCGATTACAACTACTTGAACTCACCGGACGACGTGTATGTGTCGCCGAACCAGATTCGTATGTTCGGGCTCAAAGCGGGTGACACTGTGACCGGTACCATCCGTCCGCCGCGGGAGGGCGAGAAGTACTTCCCGCTCGTGCGTGTCGACGACATCAACGGGCTCGCACCCGACCTGATCCGTGACCGCGTGCAGTTCGAGTTCATGACACCGCTCTTCCCCACGGAGAAGTTCCGGCTCGTCGGGAATGGACACAATTCACTCTCCACACGCGTCGTAGACCTCTTTTCACCCATCGGAAAGGGACAACGTGCACTCATCGTCGCGCAACCCAAAACGGGTAAAACTGTGCTGATGCAATCCATCGCCAACGCCATTGCGGACAACCATCCGGAGGTGTATATGATCGTGCTGCTGATCGACGAGCGTCCCGAGGAGGTGACCGAAATGGCACGCAACGTCAAGGCCGAAGTGGTCGCATCGACATTCGATGAACAGGCATCGCGTCACGTGAAGGTGGCAGAAATGGTGCTCGACAAAGCGAAACGGATGGTCGAGTGCGGTCACGATGTGGTGATTTTCCTCGACTCGATCACGCGTCTGGCGCGTGCGTATAACTCCGTGCAACCCGCGTCAGGTAAGATCCTGTCGGGTGGTGTCGATGCGAACGCACTCCATAAACCCAAGCGTTTCTTCGGGGCGGCACGTAACACGGAAGAGAAAGGCTCTCTCACGATCATCGCCACAGCACTCATCGACACCGGTTCCAAGATGGACGAGGTGATTTTCGAGGAGTTCAAAGGTACCGGTAACATGGAGCTACAGCTCGACCGGCGTCTGGCCAACAAGCGTGTCTATCCCGCGGTGGATGTGATCGCCTCGGGGACGCGTCGCGAAGACCTGCTCCTGGCTCCCGCCATACTCAATCGCACATGGGTGTTGCGCAAGTACCTGTCCGACATGAACCCCGTCGAGGCGATGGAGTTCCTGCAAAAACAGATGAATCTCACCAAGGATAATGAGGAGTTCCTTGCTACGATGAACCATTGATTTGTGGTGAAAGCACGTCATCTTTGGTCGCGCCTCGTTCTTCATCAGGGGGAAGTACTTTTGTACGTCCCCCATCCTCATCGCTTCGTTGCAACCAAATCTAACGCACTTTGACCACAAATCATTTTATATTATATTTGCACTGAACAACACACAAAACAAACTATATAGAACACTGATTAACTAACAAATTTTACGGTTAGCAACCTGTACCTCAGTTGAAATTAGAAGCTTAACGTGAGATGGTATAAGAGTTGTGAGCCCGGAGTGTCGGCCTCATCCCTTATGGGGTGGGTCACACTTGGGTGTAGTCACGACTTATTTCTCACGGGCCCTTCTAAGCCTCAACTGGATAAGTACGAACTGCACCCTTTTTTATGGAGAAGAAAGAATCAGTCTGCTGTCACCGCACTGGAGAACCGTGGAGGTTGTGAAGATCCCTCAAGGTGCCGAACTTTTCTCGAATGTGTTCATCGGTATCCTCGGGCATCGTATCGTCAGGGTGTCGAACAAAGAACATTGGCACTACATTGCCCGTGATGGGTATGACGAGAAGTATATCCTCGTGCATCCGTAACCTTCTCCTTGTTCCGCCCTACATTAGATCTTTATACATCGGAGGGACCAGGCGATCCCGACATCAACGGTAATGTCAGGCCACATATGGTCTGCATAGAAGGCGAATCTGTATGCACGTTCAGTGGAGAATGCTTGAGACGCCCAGAGTTCCGCTGAGGAAGTTTGATTGTACAGACGACCATCGGCGTAGTGACGGCCCCCCGACACGGGGAGGAGCATGTCTCGCCCTACATTAGATCTTTATACAACGGAGGGAGAAACCGTCCCAGACGTAAACGGTACTCGTCGTAAACGTGTCGCCAGAAAGGAAGTGGAACCTTCGCGCATTCGTTGTAGATGCCGCCTCCGTACACAACCAGTAGTGCCCGCTGGAAGTTTGGCCGGTCAGATGTCCATCGGAGTAATGACGCTACCCCGACGCGGGGAGGGGATTCTTAACGAGTGGCGCGCGCCGCGGGACGTAGTCCCGATGAAGTGAGTTCCTCACTTCATAATGGCGAGCGGAGCTCGACATGCGCGCGCCCGGTGTAAGAAATCCATCACATCCACACCGTCCGCATAATCGGAAAGGGTAGGGTGCTGAGCCATGCCGAAAGGAACTCCACCCCTCCCGACAACGCATTGAAACTCCATTGTATGCCCTGCGACCCAAGCATCCACCTCTTTCAAGTCATCGTACTCCGTCACAGCGATCTCACTCAATGCATAGGATTCAGATACAAGCAGGGCACATCCCAAATCCATATACGGCAATCCGCACACATCGCGAAAAGCCTTGCGCTGATGGTAATTGGCCGAGTATTTGGGGTTAAAATCGCGACGCGATGCCTCATTCCGTAACCCGATGGCCAGCGCATCCGCACCCCCTTTGGGTACGAATACCATCGACACGCTACGGCATCCCAAACCCGAATATGTGAATATGTCGTCCGCAAGTCTCGAGAAATCCATCCCATCCGCATCGCCCACAACAGCTATTGAATAACGACTCCCGCGTAACAATGTGGGGCACGAAAATGCCGTTTTGAAGTGCTTGTTCGCCGTTTCACCTCCCGTGGCGATGACGGCGAGGCATGTCGAAGAGAGCTCCGTCACGAATTCTACCGGCACCGCGGGGTCTATCTCGCGCAGAAGGTCGACCACATATCGCATCAAGATGGAGTCCTTCGATGATGGTTTTACCACGCATCTATACCCCGCGAGCAGTACGCACATCAGGTCGTAAAACCCCACCAACGGTATGTTTCCTGCCATGACAACACCAACTGTCTCCCATGGGGGTGCTTGCTCTCCATCCTTGGGTGGGGTGGTATTGGCCGCCCATATTTTGAGGCTATTTCCAAGATATTGCGTGCGTATCGCATCCACGGCATATATCACCTCATGGGGCATGAACCAGGGATTGGCACGGCATGCCTCTTCAATCACCCCCAACGAACGAGCGTCCTGCCCAAAACCGACAAGACGCTCACCCAACTTTTCAAACAGATTGATCATCATTACCTCCGTTGCGATGGGACTATCGCACGCACAGAACGGTTCATGTATCCGTCTTCGGGCACACTCACACGCGGTATCGCAGGACGTTCCACAGGACGCGGTTCGGAATTGAGAAGCGGCCTCACAGGCTCTTCAACTTCCATGAGTACAGCACCTTCGACAGATGTCGTTTCGTCCGACACGTAATAAACCTGACACTCCACGCACCGAAGATCGGCGTACAGCGACTGCACCTGATCGCGTGACGGCTGTGGAAGTTTGTTCAGCAGCGATTCGCACGTATCCGGATTCTCCGTACCACGAATGATCGACAGGATACGGTCACGTTCCTCGATATCGGACTCCTCGACCATCGCATCCAACAGTTGCCAATATTCTCCACCGTTTTTCACCGTCACCCGATCGAACGGGATCCCAAGCACATAAACCACGAAATCCTTCACCGCCTCCGAACGACGCTGCGCCAATTCCAAATTCGACTCGTAGCTACCCTCGGGAGAGGTCCAACCGATCAACTCCACGGATTCGAGCGTTGCCGAAGGGTTGATCTGCACACGTTGCACCTCGTCGTAAATCCATTGCAGGGCCGTGGCATTACCGTTATAGAACGGTTCGAGGCGCGATTGACCCACCTCGAACTCGACACCGTGCTGTGCCGACGCACAGACCGGCAAAACCGTCAATATGACTAATAAAAGTCGCTTGGTATATTTCATACGATACCTCTTAAATTATCCCCCGTTACGCCCTATACCCATTACCGTGCCAAGACCCCTAATGGCGTCCTGTGTGGATCAGCCACACCAGGGAGACTCCGACGCGCGTCGGGCCATAGTAATGGAGGACTCCGTCGTTATCCGGATCCTCGATCAGATGCCAGCGCTCATCCTCCGCCGCCAACATCGGTTTGTAGGCCCTGTAATCAGTGTTCAGGTATCCCAATCCGAGCGTATACTCCAGACGCAACGAACCGCTACGGTTGATCTTGTGGGCAAATCCGCCCATCGCACCCACGTGCCAGAACTCACCCTGACGTCCGGCCGTTTTCCACTCTATATCGTAGTATCCGGCACCTCCATAAGGTCCGACGAACCATCCTGTCATTTTATCCCGTCTGTCCCTGTTGCCCAACCAGATGCGGACATCCAGCGTACCGGCCAAGAGCTCGAAAGCGCGTTGATCCTTCAACAACCACCAGGGGAATACCACCTCGGCACCGATTGAGACGCGTTTCCCAATCGGGAATTCGGCACCCAGGTTGATTGCCGTGGCAGCATCGTAAAGCAGGTTCGTGTTGACAGCGAACAGCGGTTTCACAGGACGACGCTCGCGCGGAGCACGTTCCACCACCTGACGCGTTTGAACCTCATAGCGAGGCTGAACAGTACGTTGCGGTTGAACGGGTTTCGTCTTAACCACCGGACGCGGAGCAGTCTCTACGGCACGCGTCTTATAGATCGGTTGAGCCACCACGCGTTGCGTGTCACGCGGAGCGGACTGTGCACGGGTGAAGTACTCTGTGGCGCTCTTCTCGTCACCTTCGATCGCTTTCAGCGCCGCGGCATTGTTCCAGTAGGCGGTCGATTGTACCTGCACGCGATCCAAATAGCGCGTCGCAGCAGCCGTGTCGCGACGTCGCAGCGCACTCGCGGCGGCGTTCAGGTTTGCCACATCGCTGTCGCGATACACCTCGGCAGCAGTGACGAACACATCGTGATACGCCTCCGTATCGGGTTCCAACTCACTCGCCACCAGATACATCTCCTCCAAAGAGAGATTCTCAGGCGCACTTTCGATCACCTCGCGACTCTCCTCGACCGTGTAGTTACGGATGGTGTAGTCCAACCGATACACCGAACGGCGCAACTGCGGAAACATCGTGCTTTTCATGTGACGATACGGATCTCCGCCGGCCAACTCCATCAACTCGCGTTCGCGACCCTGAAAGATACCCACGTTGCGGATAATATCCAACACCTCTTGTTTATAGGCCATATTCGAGGCGGACACGAGCTCCTCCAAGCCCTCCCAGTCCTCACCCACGGACTCGACCGTAAAGAGATAATCCGCCAGACCATAGGTGCGGCGGATATAATCCTTCAACTCGATTGCACGGCGTTGCGCCAACACCTCGTTGGGCTGCCAGTTACCGTCGACCGACGCGTAACCCGTGATCGAGATCTTATTGATTTTCGCGTCGGGATTGCTGCGCACCTCCTCCATCAGGCGACGTACTTCGGCCAATTCCGAGGCATTGTTTCCGAAGTTGGGCTCAATATTCCACTGTCCGATACGGTAATCCAGATAGGCCGTGCCCGACATGCTCCGCGACTTGACGGTCTCCTCCTCCGGCTCCACAAACATGGTCGAAAAATCGAAACCCACCGGCGGCGCCTTAGGAATCGTGCGATTGCCCGATTGGCCCCATGCGCAAACCGTACCCAACATCAGTACCGCGGCCAATAATCCTTTTATGGTTGCTTTCATATTCATATGTAGTTCTACCAAACCTTGCAAAGATATATAAAAAACGTTAATCTGGAACATTTATTGCAATATTTTGCTATATTGACGCAATAATCTTAACTTTCGCACATGGAAAATAAACAAACAACTTCTATCTCCATCACCGTGCTCGATAACGGGCCCATCATGGTGTATGGCCAACCGCCTCTCGCTCAGCAGATTATAACCACAAATGCCAACGGAGAAAGCTGGTCGTGGACGGAAGGAAAATCATTCCAACTAACTACCTCTCCCACAGCACTCTGCCGATGCGGTGCATCACGTAAAAAACCATACTGTGACGGTTCGCATACCTCCGCCGAGTGGGATCCCACGCTCACCGCACCCACTTCCGAACACCTGCTCGACCATGCCGAACGTATTGAAGGTGAGTCTCTTACCCTAACGGATGCAGGTACCAAATATTGTGCCTTTGCGCGTTTCTGTGATCCGGGCGGCGATGTGTGGACGCTGACCGAAGAGCACTCCGCCGACCCTGTGTCACGTGAATTGGCCATCCGCGAAGCGTCCATGTGTCCATCGGGGCGTCTCGTGGCGTGGGAAAACAACAAACCCCATGAGTTCACGTACGAACCATCGCTGGGACTCATCGAAGATCCCGCGATCCGTGCCAGTGGGGCGCTGTTCGTTAAGGGCGGCATCCCGATCAAACGGGAAAATGGCGAAACGTACGAAATCCGCAACCGTGCAACCCTCTGTCGATGTGGACGTTCGGATAACAAACCGTTCTGTAACGGTGCACACGCCGCTAAACCGCGATGGCAAGATGGGTTGTGATTAGTCATTGGATGACGCGTTCAAAAATAAATTTGCAATCATAACCGTCCGTCGGCATGTAGTACCAAATCTCATCCGCCGAAACCTGAATAAAACGGTGGTTGTAAATGTCGGTAAATTCTTCAGGGAAGCGTTCGGAGTCGGTGGGTACCTTGTACGCCTTGACGCATCGCCATCCGGGCTGAAAGAGAAAGAAGGGGTTCTTTTCGATTTTTTCCATAAAAAAAGGGCGCAAGCTAAACTTCTGCCCATCAGGTCGACGAAAACCCACTTTTCAAAAGTCGCTTACGCCCAAGCGTGACTGATCCCGAAGGATCAAGTCACCACTTAGGGTCCACAACTCTTATACCGAAAGTAAACACCTCTCGCGAGGTTTCGTCGTTTAATGGGGGTATAAGGCTGCTTGCCTTAAATTAGTTAATTGTTTTTTACTCTATAGTTGTCGTTTTGTTTTAACACGAGGCAAAGATAGGAAATTATTTTTTATAATGTCCGCGAAGGGAGTAGATGTAGATCGTCTCCTCCTCGACGAGATAGACCAATCGGTGCTCGCCATTGATGCGTCGCGACCATTTGCCCGAAAGTTCATACTTGAGCGCCTCAGGCCTTCCAGGACCGTCGAATGGTGTTTTGAGAATGGATTGAAGGAGTTCTGTGATTTTCGCCTGCACAATTTTATTACCGCTGCGTTTCCAATGGCGTAAGTCGGCTTGTGCCTGCACCGTAAAGACTATTTCCATAGCTCTTCGATCGGAATAGCTACGCCTTTACCCTGACTCAACTCCTTGTCACCACGTGCGACCTTCCTCACAAAACGCCGCGAGTAGGGTGATTTCTCGACAGAAATAGCACCCATTTTTTTCAAGCCTTCGAGCACCTGCCTGATGGCCCGGTTGCCGTCATCGTATGTGATTATCAGCGTCTCCATGGGGCAAAGATACGAAAATTTATTTCCACCACCTAAACATAAAAAACTGCAACAGTCCGAAGATCTCCAGACGTCCGAGAAGCATCAGGGTCGTGTGGATCAATTTCGATACCGAGCTCAGTCCCCCGTAATTACCCATCGACCCAACGTCACCGAATCCGGGTCCGACGTTGCTCATCGACGCGAGGCTGCCCGAAAAGGCTGTCATGAGATCCTGCCCCAATAGCGCCTGCAACAGGGTACCGGCGAAGATGATCAGCAGATACGCGACGATGAAAAACGACACGCCGTGCAACGTCTCGCCACTCTGTACGATGCCGTCCATGCGGATACGGATCACCGCATTCGGGTGCAACCGTTGTCGTAACTGCACGCGCAACATCTTGAAAGCCAATAAAATACGGTTCACCTTCAAACCGCCCGTCGTACTGCCGGAACAAGCGCACACGAACGATCCGAAAATCAGGACCATCACCGCGAACGGTGCCCAGACGGTCGTGTCGGTCGTGGCGAATCCGCTCGTCGTGACGATACTCACGAATTGAAACGCACCGTGACGCAACGACGTCCAGAAAGTGGGGTAGAAGCGTCCCACCCAGAGGCTCAGCGCGATCAAAACACTACCCACAACCAACATCGACAGGTAGAAACGGGTCACTTCCGAACGGAATATGTTGTTCCGTTTGCCCATCACCGTGGCGTATATCAGACCGAAATGGATTCCCGAGATCGCCAGCGACGTCATCATGATGAGCTCCACCGCCAGGCTGTCGAAATGGGCCACGCTCGCGCTGTGGGTGCTGAATCCACTCGTCGCCGTGGATGACATCGCGTGACACAGCGCGTCGAACCAACACATTCCCACCCCGTGCAGCAGCAACGTGAAAATAGCCGTCAGGCCCACGTAGACCACCATCAAGATCCTCACCACGACTTTCGTGCGATAGTGATAATTGTCCTTGGCCAGCTGCGAGATCTCGCCTCCGGAGTACATCATCCGGCTCGCGCCATACGTGGGCAGGATCACCAGTGCGAACATCACCACGCCCATACCGCCGATCCAGGTCGACGCGATGCGCCAGAACATCAATCCGCGCGGAAGGGACTCTACGTCGTTCAATATCGAAGCGCCCGTGGTCGTGAATCCCGACACGCTCTCGAACCACGCGTTCACCAGGCTGAACTCGCCGCCCCAGATCAGGTACGGGAACGTCCCGACGATACAGGCCATGAGCCACGATCCGACCACGATACCAAAACCCTCCTTATTGGAGATCCGCGGCTGACGTTCGACGAAGATCAACGGCATGATACCCAACAGCGACGTCAGCAGTGCCGAAAGCAGCAGCGGGTAGAATGACGAATCCATATCGTTGTACCACGATACGCCTGCCGATACCGCCATAAATGCCGCCAGGATCAGCAGCACGATACCCATATAACGAAAGACGACGTTCAGCCTCATGACTTTTTCTTCGCGGGGGTGGTTGCGGTGGCCGGTGCCGATGCGCCGTGCCCGGAGGGCACGTGTGCAGGCGCGGCCCCGTTTGCGACAGGTCTTCTCTTAGACGCGATCAGGTCGTCGATACCCTCCTTCAAGCCCGCCATCTCGTCCTTAAGCTCCGTTTTCACGACGAACGGTATCTTGAACTCCAAATGGCGTTCCAGCGCGCGGTTCATCGCCACCACCGGACGCACGCAATAAATCACTGTAAAATAATACAGCAACAGCAAGGCCGCGATCATCACCGCCAGAGAGATCAATACCGGTGCAATGGAACGGTGTGCCGAGAGGTTCAACGCGTCGATGCGGATACTCAGATCCTCACGCGACGGATACCCCTCAGCGATAACCGGTACATCGTATGACGTCTGTGACAATGTGTCCGTGCCCTCCTTCGAGATACCCGTCTCAATGTGTGACAGCGTGTCCCAACGTGCGTGTGCCGCCTCCGAGAGCTCTCCCATCTCGCGACTCAACGACCGAAGTTCCAAAAACGAGATCGTACCCGAAATCGCCAACAGTGCCACGATGCTCAAAAATGCCACCGCCATCCGTCTCCTCAATCCACTCCAACGTTTCATTGTCTCAACTCTTTATCCAGTTTCAATAATCGTTTCACCCGCCCTATCATTTACCTCCGGTGCCACTTGTCCTTCCATTGCGGCGGCCCCAAAGCACAACACTATCCGGCCGTCGCCGAGC
>DBDB01000094.1:0-2939 GCA_002293345.1 Alistipes sp. UBA943 | reverse complement strand
CTTGGTCATCCATCGCGGCGGCCGGAGTATTTGCACGGGCCGAATATGGAAACACGTGCAGGTACGAAGGCCGCAGCCGCGCCAACAGCGCGTAAGTAGACTCAAAATCGCCCTCCGTTTCGCCCGGGAACCCGACAATGACATCCACACCGATCACCGCCTCAGGCATCGCACGCCGTACACGGGCGATTTTATCCGCGTATTGTGACGACGTGTAGCGGCGACGCATCAATCCTAATACACGATCCGAGCCACTTTGTAACGGTATGTGAAATTCATGCCCAAATTTTGGATTCGCCGCACAAAGTTCTATAATTTCGTCCGTCAGCAGATTCGGTTCGATGCTCGAAATAGTGATCCGCTCCAATCCCTCGACATCGCCCAACGCACGTAACAAATCCACGAAACGTTCACCCGTCGTACGTCCGAAATCACCCGTATTGACACCCGTCACGATAATTTCGCGACCTCCCGACGACACAATCTCGTGTGCCTGTGCCACCACATCCGCAATCGGCAGGTTGCGGCTCTCGCCCCTCGCCCGATGGATCGTGCAATAAGAACACTTGTAGTCGCAACCGTCCTGCACCTTTAAGTAGGATTTACGGCGCTCGGTACTCGAATATGCCGGGAAGAAGTGCTGAATGCTGAATGTTGAATGTTGAATTATTTCAGAGACCAGTCTTTCTTTATCCGTCACCACCTTCCAAACCCCATCTATCGCCGCCACTTCATCCGGCTTGAGACGTGCATAACAGCCCGTCACCACGATACGTGCCATGGGATTCTTACGATGGATACGTCGGATCAGGTTACGACACTTCTTGTCCGCGTCGGCCGTCACGCTGCACGTGTTCACCACCACGACCCCTGCCATATCGAGACCCTGCGTGCCTTCCAGACGGGTGTATCCCTCGCGCTCGAACGCACGCCCGAGCGTCGACGACTCCGAAAAATTCAACTTGCATCCCAACGTGCAAAATGCCACCGTATTCACGCCGCAAAACTACAAAAAATTACTTACCTTTGCTCACCTATGAAAACCATCCACAAGTTGGTTCTAAAAAGTTACTTAGGGCCCATGGTCCTGACGTTCTTCATCGTCATGTTCGTGCTGATGATGAGCTTCCTGTGGCAATTTATCGACAATCTCGCCGGGAAGGGACTCAGTGCGTGGACGATCATCGAACTTCTCGGGTACGCGATGACGAACATGATCCCGATGGGCCTGCCGCTCGCCACGCTCCTCGCCGCTATCATGACGATGGGTAATCTGGGTGAAAACTACGAACTGCTGGCCATGAAATCGGCCGGTATGTCGTTGATGCGTATCATTCAACCCTTGCTGTGGGTCGTGTCGATCGTCGCGATAGGCAGTTTCTTCGTCGCCAACAACCTCGTACCCGCCGCCAACCGAAAGTTGTTCCGGATGCAATACGACATCAACCAGATGAAACAGACGTTGCAATTCCGCGACGGGCTGTTCTTCAACGGTATCGACAACATGTCCATCCGCGTCGGGCATCAGGATCCCGATACAGGGCTGCTCACCGACGTACTTATATATGACAACCGCGATCCCAATACCGGTGCCTCGTCGGGTGTGATGACCGCGACGCTCGCCGATTCGGGATACATCCGTCTCACGGACGACAAGCGATTCCTCCAAGTGTTGCTCTACAACGGGTATCGTTACCAGGGGAATCGTACCCAAAATCAGTGGTACAACAACTCGCAACTGCAGCGCACGACGTTCGACAAGGTCGAAAATTTTGTGTCGGTATCGGGATTCGAGATGGAACAGACGGACGAGGGACTCTTCGCGTCGAAAGTGGAGACGTTGAACATCAACCAGCTTCAACACGAGATCGACTCGCTGTCGGCCGAAGTGAATGTCGAAACGACACGTTCGTACGATCCGCTGATCAAAAAAAGCCTCTTCGTACGTGACACGTCCGTGCTGGAACACACCTCCGGACTGCATCCCGCCCTGTTGATCGACTCGATACCGCATCTCGACGTGCGTCAGAAAGAGAAACTGTGGAGCGAAGCCACCCGTGAGGCACGCAACGCGCGTAACCTGCTGGCGTTCGATGAGAACCGTACCAAGGCGATGCTCACGCGTCTGTATGGCGACCAGGTGGAGTGGCAACGCAAATGGGCACTGCCGATCTCGATCATCATCTTCTTCCTGATCGGTGCTCCGTTGGGTGCGATCATCCGCAAGGGCGGTCTCGGTATGCCGATCGTCGTGTCGATCGGGTTTTTCCTCGTCTACTATATCGTCAGCGTGTCGGGCGAAACGATGGCCAAGGAGGGTACCGTTTCTCCCCTGTTCGGCATGTGGCTGTCGTCCAGCGTGCTACTGCCCATCGCCGTGTATCTCACCTACAAAGCCACCAACGATGCCGGATTGCTCGATGTCGAGTGGTACAGAATTCAACTTCAAAAACTCAAACTATGGTTCTCCAGGAAAAAAGCACCTCAAAAAACAACGACACCTTCCGTCTGAATACGATCGAAGAGGCTATCGAGGATATTCGTGACGGAAAGATGATCATCGTCGTGGACGATGAAGATCGTGAGAATGAGGGCGACTTCGTCATGGCGGCAGAAAAAATCACGCCCGAACAGGTCAACTTCATGCTCAAAAACGGACGTGGCGTGTTGTGTGCCCCGTTGTCGGAAGCGCGCTGTGCCGAGTTGGAACTGCCCATGATGGAGGCCAACAACACCTCCCACCTGGGTACCCCATTTACCGTGACGGTGGATCTGCTGGGTAACGGTTGTACAACGGGTGTGTCGATTCACGACCGTGCAGCTACGCTACGTGCGCTGGCCGATCCCGATACCCTGTCGTCCGACTTGGGACGTCCCGGTCATATCAATCCGCTGCGGGCGCGCGAGCGCGGCGTGTTACGCCGCCCCGGGCACACCGA
>DBDB01000097.1 GCA_002293345.1 Alistipes sp. UBA943 | reverse complement strand
GTGGCGGCTGCCACGGGTTCGGATGGAACATCCGAACCCGCAGGCGTCTCCTCCGCAGAAGGAGACGCCTCAGGAGCCGGCGGAGCCGGATCCGCAGCCGCCCCGTTGGAGATCGAGGAATTCACGGTTGAAAATGGCGTGTTGCGTGTCGATTTTTCCACCCTCGGCGGCCAGGTTACCGGTGTGACGTTGAAGGACTACACGCGTTACGCGAAGGGTGAACGCACTGAAAATGTGCAACTCTTCGAGAAGGGTAGCGCGAAATTCGATATCGTCAACATACACACCGCGGACAAGGTCTTTCGGTTGGTCGAGAATGGTGTCGAGGGCGGTGAGCATGGAGCGCACCGTGTCGTGATGGAGTGTGACGGTATCACGTACGAGTACCTGATCTACAACAGCGGTATGCCCGAACGTGACTATCTGGTCGATTTCAATGTGCGTCTGGCCGCCGCGCAACCCCTCGATATCGCATGGAACAACCGATCGTACCAAAATGAAAAGGGATTCCGTAACGAGAATACCTATACCACCGTGTCGTGGCATGAGCCCGGAGAGCAGACCATCGAGAGTCTCGGGGTGAGTGACAAGGATAAATCGAAATCCGTCGAGGGAGTGGCGAATTGGGTGGCGTTCAAACAGCAATTCTTCTCCTCGGTGCTCCTCTCCGGTGTCGCGGATCAACTCGAAAACGTCAACGTGGCATTCCACACAGTGGGTGAAAATAGTGGTTTTGTGAAGGATTTCTCCGCCACGATGACCCTCCGTAGTGCCGACACACACGACATGGCGTTCTACTTCGGCCCGAACAAATATGCGATTTTGCGCGACGTGGAGTTGACCGACAGCAAGGATGGTCAGCCGGATCTGCGTCTCGAACGTCTCGTGCCGCTCGGGTGGGGGATCTTCGGGTGGGTGAACCGTTATATCGTCATCCCGACCTTCGACTGGCTCCAAAATTGGGGCCTTGGGTTCGGGCTGATCATTCTCATACTGTCGTTCCTCGTGAAGTTCATCACGCTGCCGTTGACCTACCGAAGCTATATCTCGACCGCCAAGATGCGTATCATTCGTCCCGAGGTCGATGTGATCAACAAACGTTATCCCAAGCAGGAGGATGCCATGAAACGCCAGCAGGCAACCATGGAACTCTACAAAAAAGCCGGGATCAACCCCATGGGCGGCTGTATCCCGATGCTGATACAGATGCCGATCATCATCGCCATGTTCCGGTTCTTCCCCGCGTCGATCGAGTTACGCGGACAGCGATTCCTCTGGGCGGACGATCTGTCGGCGTACGACAGTGTGCTCGATTTCCCGTTTAAGATCCCGTTCTACGGCGATCACGTGAGTCTGTTTGCACTCCTCATGGCGGTGGCTCTGTTCTTCTTCTCGAAGGTCAACTACCAACAGACCGCATCCACACAACCGCAAATGGCAGGGATGAAATTCATGATGCTGTACCTGATGCCGGTGATGATGTTGCTGTGGTTCAACGGATACTCCAGCGGACTGACGTACTATTACTTCCTGGCCAACCTGCTCACGATTGTGCAGACGTTTGTCATCCGCAAGTTTGTTAACGACGAGAAACTGCATGCAGTGATGCGTGCCACGTCCGTGCGTAACACCAAGAAAGCAACTTCCGGTACCAAATCCAAGTTCCAGCAACGTTACGAGGAGGCAATCCGGATGCAGCAGGAACGCAGGAGACAGTAACGCCACTTACTTAAATGCACTGGCTCCCCGTGGGGTTTGGGTCGATGTTTCGCGTTCGATGATGCCGGTCAGGACATCGGCTGCGTCGTGCCACCGGTTGCTCCTGAACTGGCGTTTGTAGGTGGTGAGGTGTGCGTATAGCTCGGGCCACTTTTGCGGCCAGTCGCGCGGCATGCGTATCGTGCGTATCACCGTGGCGGCATTCGACAGGATGCGTGCCTCCTTGTTGCCCGACTGGTGGATCCACTCCACATGTACCTCGGGTGCCAACTTCTGCACGGCACGTGCAAATCCACGTCCTCCGTTGTTGCTTTCGATCGCCGCCTGACGGGTGGAGGACGAACGGAGCATATCGCCCACCAATCGTTCGGTTACTTCCATCGGTTCGCGTGAATATACGACGTCGGTGACGTAGATATTTTCGGCGGTATCGACCGCATAGGAGATCGAACAGAGATAATCGTCGCCCATGTCGGCCGTGTCGGTGTAGTTGGCATATCGGACAAGTTTTTCGACACCGGGCAGATCGTCGTACGTGAAGAAGCGGTTGCCGTAGAGCAGTCCCTCCTCGGGTGACGGCCAACCCTGATACATGCACTCGAAGCGCGCGGGGTCGAGCCGGCGTTTCGATGCCAATAACTTGGCACTGTGCTGTGACTCCCACAGCGCTTCACCGGGACGCCTCATGTCGATTTGCGAGGGTGTCGATGCTTTGATAGCCTCGAAATTGAGATGCAGCCACGCATCCGAATCGATCAGATCCAACTGACTCCAGTGTGTAAAGTTGAGGATCGGTTCGCGTTCGGCGATCATGCCGATCAGATCCTGCTCATGCCAACGCGTGAAGACGATCAGTTCGCTCGACTGGTTGTGCATGCGGGTTTTGACGACGGACGTGTACCACTCCCAGCAATTGTCACGGATGACGGGCGAGTTCCCCTCCATCGCGTTTTTGTACAGGTCGTCCAGGATCAGACAATCCACGCGATTGCCGGTCAGCGATCCGCCGCGTCCCACCGAGAGTAGGCCCCCTTGGTGGTCGATCACCTCCACCTCATCGGCCGTACGGATGTATTCGCGGGGGGTGGCACCATGTTTGATAGTCGTTGCGGGGAAGAGAGAGGCGTACTCGCGTGAGTCGATGATGCGTTGCACGCGGCGGTTGAATTTCGAGGCGAATGAGGCGGAGTACGACGCGATGGCGATGCGTAGATCGGGGTCGCAGCCGAGTAGATAAGCGGGGAGAAGGGTGGATGCACCGACACTTTTGCCGTGTTGCGGGGGCATCGACACGATCAGTTTACGGATCCGGCGCCGTGCAAATGTTTCGAGGATCCGGTAGTATGTCGTGTGGAAGGGTTGCAGTTCGATGAACGGATAGACCGTCGTGGCGAACTGTGTGAAGGAAGGAAAATCGCCCGTGGAGGACTCCACGGGCGATTCGGGTTGCAGGTCATCGAGATTGTTCATGGTAGTTGTGGTTGACTGCATCCGGGGAAGGACTCCCTGATTTTTCGTTGAAAGCGGCCCTGATTCTGCCCCCGGCTCGGCGAGTTCTCGGTCATGTACGTTGAGTACACTCCCTCGCTCTCGCCTTCGACCGGTGTTGCCTGAGGGCCACTTTGAACGAAAAATAGCGTTGTTATAAGGATATGAATTTTTTGAGGTCATTGAATGAAAAGTCGTTGGGGCATGGTCCATTGTCGTCCTCGGTTTGGAACTCCCACCAGACGGGTACCAGGTCGATGATTTGATCGACCGGCCCTTCCGGGAATTCAATTTTTTGACGATAAACGATGATCGTCGCCACAAAACGGCACGATTTTGAACCATAGTTAAATGAAAATGAACCGGAGTAAAAATTTTTACCTTCAATGTGGTCTAACAGTTTCTGTGCGGTGATTTGATAAAGTTCGGTAATGATTGGGTAGGCCATGTTGGTAAAATTTTTGTAGTGTTATGATAAATTGTTTAACTTTACGGCACAAATATAAGTACAAAAATTGAACTTGGTACAATAAAGTCAAAATATTTAATATAAGAAATTCTTATAGAAAAATGATAAGCGATAGGATAAAACTATTAAGAACATCCTTAGGATTGACGCAGAGTCAATTAGCAGACCGGTTCGGGATCGGTAAAGCGGCGATTTCCATGATCGAAACAGGGAAGGCAGGTCTGTCCTCCCAAAATCGCTATATATTAGTTCAAGAATTGAACGTGAATCCCAATTGGTTGGAGACCGGCGAGGGGCGTATGTTCAATTCCGAACCCGACCTGACACCCTACACGCGACGTACGGATAATTCGCTGCCGTTGCAGAGTGTGCCGTTGTATTCGGTCGAGGCGACTGCCGGACTGGTGCCGTTGTTCGCGGACGCGACGCGAAAGGATCCACTCAATTACATTCAGATCCCAAACCTGCCGCGTTGCGATGGGGCGATTTACGTTGTGGGGGACTCGATGTATCCACTGCTGAAGAGTGGCGATATTGTGCTGTACAAGCAACTGAAAGATTTCGGTGATATCTTCTGGGGCGACATGTATCTGCTCTCTATCGACATCGACGGCGAGGAGTTTATTACCGTCAAATATATCCAAAAAAGCGACCGGGTGGGATATATCAAATTGGTGAGTCAGAATATCCACCATGCCGATAAGGAAGTCGCGTTGGAACGTGTCCGTGCACTGGCACTCGTCAAGGCCAGTATTAGAATGAATTCGATAAGGTAAATCTTCTCTGCCCCTTTTCGTTTCCCCACCCCCCTGCCCCTCCCCAGGGAGGGGAGGATTTTAGTTCGTTTTGAATCATCTGATCGTAGATCAGATGATTCAAAACTTGTTTTACAGGGATGAGCGGAATTTTTATCCCAAGACTTCGCGTGCTCGGGCGAGGGCGGCGTCAATATGGGGACAGATGTTCTCCTTGCCAAGCGTATCGTAGAAACCGGATTTGTGCAGTGCCTCGTGTACACGAGGGTTCACGCCCGAAAGAATGATCTGGGTCCCCTCCTTGCGTGACGTCCTAAGCAGCGACGTGAGGTTGTGAATGCCTGTCGAGTCGATGAACGGCACCCGTCGCATGCGGATAATACGTACCTTGGCACGCTCCTGCATCCGGATCATCTGCTCCTCGAATTTGTTCGCGATACCGAAAAAGTAGGGACCGTCGATCTCGTAAATCTCCACGCCGTCAGGAATATCCAGATGCTCCTCGGGTTCATCCACAGTGCTCTCGGGATCACCCACTTTGGCGATTTTTGTGGTCTCCATGATGCGGCGCATGAACAGCAGGCAGGCCAGTACAATACCCACTTCGATCGCCACCGTGAGGTCGACCAGGAACGTCAAATGAAACGTGACGAGTAGCACCGCCGCGTCGGATTTGGGACTCCGCATGAGGTTGTGGAACGTGCGCCATTCGCTCATGTTGTATGCCACGACGACGAGCACTCCGGCCAGACAGGCCATCGGGATGAACTTCGCCAATGGCATGAGGAACAAGAAGATAAGCAGCAACACGATGGCATGGATGATACCGGCGATGGGGGTACGTCCGCCGTTGTTGATGTTGGTCATCGTGCGTGCGATGGCTCCCGTGGCGGGGATGCCGCCGAACAGGGGAGTGACGATATTCGCCGCACCTTGGGCAATGAGTTCCTGGTTCGAGTTGTGCCGATCGCCGATCACACCATCCGCCACAGTGGCTGAGAGTAACGATTCGATGGCGCCGAGGATGGCGATCGTCACCGCTGCCGGGAGGAGTCCCTTCATCCCCTCCCACGAGAGTGCCGGTACGACGGGGTCGGGTAACGTCGAGTTGATCGAGAAGCGGTCGCCGATGGTTTCGATAGATACAATACCTGCATATTCACGCAACAGCCACACGACGACCGTCATCAGGATAATCGCCACGAATGCCCCGGGAGTTTTCCTGTTGAACTTCGGGGTGAGGACAATGATGACGATCGAGAGGATGCCGACAAGTGTGGCGGGGAGATTGATCGAGGGGAACGACTGGACGTACACGATCCATTTTTCGATGAATCCACCCGGAAGTTCGGGTGTCGTGAGGCCGAACAGGTCTTTGATCTGGGTGGTGAAGATGGTGAGCGCGATACCGCTTGTGAACCCGACCACGATGGGATAGGGGATGAATTTGATGATCGTGCCGAGACGCAATACGCCCAACAGAATCAGGAATACGCCTGCCATGATGGTGGCGATGGTGAGTCCCTCGATGCCGTACTGTTGGATGATGCCGTAGACGATGACGATGAACGCGCCCGTCGGGCCGCCGATCTGCACGCGACTTCCGCCCAGGGCGGAGATGATGAATCCGGCGATGATGGCTGTGATGATACCTTTTTCGGGCGTCACTCCCGAGGCGATGCCGAACGCGATGGCGAGCGGCAGCGCGACGATACCCACGATAATACCCGACATGAGGTCGGCAGTGAATTTTTCACGCGTGTAGCCGCGTAGAGAGGTTAGGAGCGAGGGACGGAATTCAAAAAAGTTCTTCATCGTGGTGTCTGTTTCGTCATAAACACGCCAAAGGTACACTTTTTTCTCTTGTCCCGCGCTACATTAGATCTTTATAGTCGCATGTCGCGGTCGTTAGAGACGACCATGCTCATACCTGCCAACCCAGCCGCTGGGGTCAGCGGCTAAGTTTGTCCCACCCCTGCCCCTCCCAGGAGGGGCCCCCTTGAGCCCCGGGGTGCTTCGCCGAAGGCGACAGCCTCCATCCTTGGGCGGGGCCGGAGCGGGGAGGAGGGGAATTACATTCTCGCGGTGGGAGGGAGGTCGAGGGGAGCGAATTCGCCGTTAAGGTACTTATAATACCCCGCGATACCGATCATGGCGGCATTGTCGGTTGTGAATTTGAGTTCGGGGATGAAGGTGCGCCGTCCGTGTCGTTGTCCCTCGGCGGCGACGGCATTCCGGAGTCCGGAATTGGCCGCTACACCGCCTGCGATGGCGATGTCGGTGATGCCGAAGTGCCTGGCTGCCTTGACGAGTTTGTCCATAAGGATATCTGTTATTGTTTTCTGCAACGATGCACACACATCCTCTTTTTTGGGTTCGGAAGGGAGTTTTTGCAGCGTGTATAAGAACGATGTTTTGAGTCCCGAGAAGGAGAAATCGAAGCCCGGGATGCGTGGTTTGGCGAATTTGAATGCCGTGGGATCGCCCGATGCGGCGAGACGGTCCACGTGCGGTCCGCCGGGATAGGGAAGGCCGATTACCTTGGCACACTTGTCGAACGCTTCACCCGCCGCGTCGTCGATGGTCGTGCCGATGATTTGGAAGTCGGAAGGTGACGTTACAAGGACGATCTGCGTGTGTCCACCGCTGACCAAAAGGCAGAGAAATGGGAACGAGGGATGCTCTTTCGCCGTGTCGGGCAGGTCGACAAAGTGCGACAGGATATGCCCTTGGAGGTGGTTGACTTCGATCAGCGGGATGTGTCGTGCGATGGAGAGACCTTTGGCGAATGAGGTGCCGACGAGCAACGACCCAAGGAGTCCGGGGCCGCGGGTGAATGCTATGGCATCTATGCTGGAGAGGGATATATCGGCTTGGCGGAGTGCGGCATCGACCGTGGGGACGATATTTTGTTGATGGGCTCGCGATGCGAGTTCGGGTACTACGCCGCCCCATTGGGAGTGGATCTCCTGCGACGCGATGACGGATGACAGGAGTGTCGTGCCGCGAAGTACGGCCGCCGAAGTGTCGTCGCACGACGATTCGATGGCCAGTATGTGGATCTGTTTGTGGCTGTTCACGGCACGAAGTTAGGAATTTTTGCGGAAAATAGTTAAATTTGCAGGTTAAAGTATATCGTGAAACGCACGTTGAAAATATTGGCCCGTATCGTGGCGGGAATCCTGCTGGCGGTGGTGTTTGTGCCGTTGCTGTGCGCGCTGCTGTTGGAGATCCCCGCCGTGCAGAACTACGTCGTGCACCGTGCCACGGAGTTCGCGACCGAGAAGCTGGGTACGCGCATCTCGATCGACCGCGTGCACTTGGGATTGCTCTACCGGGCGCGTGTGGAGGGGTTCTACGTGGAGGATTTCGAGGGTGACACGTTGCTGTACGCCAATCGTCTGGATGCACGGCTGAATGGGCTGAGTCCGTTGACGTTGGGTAGCGTACGGCTGAGCGGCGGGGTGCTGAACCTGCGTGACGGGGAGGACGGCGTGTTGAATATCAAGGCACTGGTGGATAAGCTTCGCAATCCCGACAAACCGAAAAAGAACGGTTTCACGATGCGCATCAACTCGATCCAGGTGGATGGGTTGAACCTCCATCTGGCGGTCTCTCCATTGCGATACCCGGAGTACGGGGTCGATTACGGCAACATGCGATTTGATCACATTCGTGCCGGGGTGAGTGGTTTCGAGGTGACGGGGGCCGCGGTGCGCATGCAGATAGAGAATGTGAGTTTCGAGGAGCCGAGCGGTTTCGTGCTGACGGATCTGGATGGGGCATTGCGTGTCGATGAGGGGTTGATCGAGCTGAAGGAGCTGCATTTCCGCACGCCGCGGTCGAACCTGACGATGCCACTGCTGTCGTTTATGGGAACTACGGCGCCTGAGGATGAGAACGCATGGGCTTCGTACAAATACTTCATCGACCGGGTGGCGATCCATGCCGAGGTGACGGGGTCGACGCTGTCGAGTGACGATGTGGCGTACTTCGCTCCCGCGTTGCGGGATCGGGGGATCCTGCTCACGGATGCCGATGCGACGATGGAGGGGCCGGTGAAGGATTTTCAGGCGACGGTACATGCCAATGCGATGCACGACACCCGTCTGGATGTCGAGGCACGTGTCACGGGACTCCCGTCGGTGGATGGCCTGTGGGTGGACTCAAAAAAGATAGAGATACGGACTTCGTCGCGTGACGTGCGGCAGTTGGCAGGGGATGCACTGCCCAAGGCCGTTGTGGGGATCGTGGATGGACTGGGCGCGATGACGTTCAAGGGTAATGTGCGGGGCGGGCTGAACGATTTTCAGGGACGTGCGGAGCTGAGTACGGCGCAAGGGGCGTTGCAGTTGGATGGCCGCAAGTGGGGCAAGGCGGTGAAGGGGCTCGTGCAGACGACGGATTTCCGGCTGGGACAGGTGTTGGGTGTCAAGATGCTGGGCAGCCTTACGATGACCGCACGGTTGGACGGTGTGGTGGACGGCGCCGCGACACATGGGAATGTGGATGCACGCATTGCCACGTTGGAGGCGAACGGATATGCGTACCACGATCTGTCGTTCGCGGGCGATTACGAGGAGGGTCATTTCGATGGACGTGCGACGAGTCGCGACCCGAATCTGGATTTCGATTTCGAGGGATTGGTGTCGTTCGCGGCCCCGCCCAAGCAAGCATCCCCCGCGGGGCGAGAGGTTCCGCGGTATGACTTTACGTTAGACTTGAAACGTGCCGATCTGGCAGCGACACGTATCAACAAACGCGACAGCATCTCCGTTCTCTCCACGCGCCTGCGCGCCCGCGCCCGGGGGCGCACCGTCGATGATCTCGACGGGGTCATCGAGATGACCGGGGCGCGCTACGCGTACAATGGCAAGGAGATTCATGCCGACACGATCCGCATCGTCGGACGCAACGACTCGTTACACCGGTTCATCGACCTGCGTTCCGAGTTTCTGGATGCACGTTACGAGGGTGCGAGTTCGTACAAGGATGTGTGGGATTATCTGCTGGGGCGCAGCCGGAGCTATGTGCCGCTGTTGACGGACGATGGATATGCATCCCCCGACTCGACACGGTTGCGCGACGGCATGTGCACATTGACCGTGGATGTGAAGCACCTCGACCCCATCACGGATGCCCTTGCGTCGGGACTTATGGTGGCCGATGGGTCATCGCTCGATTTGGAGATCAATCCGCGGACCGACCACCTGTCGCTGCAAGTCAAGTCGGATTACGTGGAGCGGGGACGGATGTTGGTGACGCGTGTCGATGTGGATGCGCACAACCAGGGCGATTCGTTGCTGTTGGCTGCCTCGACCGAGGATCTCTACATGAACGGGTTCCACCTCAGTAACGTCCGTGTGGGCGGTGCGGCGAAGAAGGAGGAGCTGACCCTGACGCTCGATTTTGCCGATACGACCTCCCATACCTCCGCACACCTCGGTACGCGTATACAGTTCGGTAAAACCACCCGGATGCAACTCACACCGTCGTATCTGACGAGCATGGGCACGACGTGGCAGATCCTGGCGGACGAGATCGCTTTCGCCGGAGGACGCGTGCAGGTGGATCGGTTCCGGTTGACACACGGCGATCAGGAACTGGAGGTGGATGGTGTGGCGTCGCGCAACGTGACGGATTCGATCCGGCTGTCGCTCCATAACTTCGACCTGTCGCCCCTGTCGGGTTTCACCGCACCGATCGGTTACACGGTGCGCGGACGTACGAACGGTTACGCTACCATGCACTCGGCGTTGCACAACGGACAGATGAGGGCCGATATTCAGGTGGACAGCATGACGCTGAACGAACATAAAATCCCGGATCTGTGGCTGAAATCGCGCTGGGACGTGAAGGAGAGCCAAGCGGGTGTGATGGTGCTGCAGAAGGAGAGCCTCGATACGTTGGCGTGGGGATTCTACTCGCCGTCACAAAAGGCATATTACGCCCGTGCGATGTGGAAAGGAGTGCCGGTAGGGGTGATCGACCCGGTGCTCAAAGGGGTGTTGACACAAACGGACGGAACGGCCGATGTGGATGTGATGGTGGATGCGCGTCGCGGTAAACCCGTCTTTACGGGCAGTATCGGACTGCATGACTTCTCGACCGTGATCGACTACACGAAGGTACGTTATCGGGTGCCGGATCGGGTGATCGAGATCCGTGACAGCCAAATGCGGCTGGACAGCGTGATGGTGCACGATGTGGAAGGAAACAGTGCGGGATTGTCGCTGCTGGTCGATTTCGGATCGCTGCCGAACGTATCGTTCAACGTGACGGTCACCCCACGACAACTGATGGTCATCAACACGACGGCCAAGGATAGCGACCTGTTCTACGGGCGTGTGTACGCGTCGGGACGTGCGGAGATTTCGGGCGACAATTCGGGCGTGAAGATGAACATCACGGCACGTACGGATGACAATTCGTCGTTCTTCATGCCGCTGTCGGGTAAGTCGAATGTGTCGGCTGTCGATTTCGTGACCTTCAAGGTGCCCGACGTGACGGACTCGATGAGTTACATGACACGCAAGCGATTGCTCGTCGAAAGTCTCAACCGCAAGAAAAAGGGCGATCGCGAAGGAGGTAACTCGTTGGAGTTGGAGATGATGATCGACGTGCGTGACAATACGGCCTTCCAGCTGGTGATCGACCCCACGGTGGGCGATATCATTCGGGGACGCGGCAATGGGCAGTTGAGCGTGCGGGTGAATCCGTCGACGGAACTTTTCGAGATGCTGGGCGACTACACTCTCACAGAGGGTAACTACCTCTTCACCTTGCCGGGCCTGCCGATCAGCAGCAAACGATTCACGTTGGGAAGTGGCTCGTCAATCCAGTGGACGGGCGAACCGTTGGACGCGCTGTTGGATATTACGGCACTGTACCACATGAAGGCTTCGTTGCGTCCTCTATTGGGCGACAATGCGCAAAATACCGACCGCACGGTGCCGGTCGATTGCGGCATCCATATCGGTGGACGTTTAGTTTCGCCGGAATTGACATTTAGCGTGGATGTTCCTGTGAGCGATACGGACACCCAGGAGCAGGTTGCCGCGGCTTTACAGAACAACGAAACGAAACAATTCGTATATTTGGTCTTCTTCGGAGGGTTTGCACCGGAGAGCATGATGTCGGGTGGCACGGGGTTGACAGCCGCCACGGGTGTGGCGACGGGTCTCGAACTGGTGACGAATATGGTGACGAGTTGGCTCTCGACCGAACAGTACAGTATCCTGTTCAACTACAAACCGGGTTCGGAAATGTCGGGTGAGGAGTTGGACTTCGGTTTCTCGACCAACCTGGTGAATAACCGCCTACTGGTCGAGGTGGAGGGTAACTATGTGTTGGATAACCGTCAGGCCGTGGCTTCGGGTAACACGAGCACGTTCAACGGATCGGCCAACGTGACGTGGCTCATTGATAAGTCCGGTAACTTCCGCCTGCGCGCGTTCACGCAGACGATCGACCGTTTCGATGAGACGCAGGGGTTGCAGGAGACGGGTCTTGGGATCTCGTACCGTGAGGATTTCGATGACCTGCCCGATTTGAAACGCCGTACGCGTGCCCGATTTGCATCCAACAGGGAGGAACGCCGTACGAAAAAAGAGGCGCGTAAGGAGCGGCGAGAACAGAAAGATTCACTGAGGGATTTGGAACGAGATTCAATTAAATTGGAGAAAAAAAACAATAAAAACTTAAAAAAATGATGATTAACTTTTTGCAGGCGGCAGCGGTGGCTGCCACGGAGGCCGCGGAGCCGGTGACGAAGATGAGTTTGTGGGAGCTGTTCCTCAATGGCGGCTGGTTGATGTGGGTATTGCTGCTGTTGGGCGGCTTGACGGTGTTTATCTTCGTGGAACGTTTCCTGGCCCTGCGCCGCGCGTCGACCTACGATGCGAATTTTATGAGCCGTATCCGTGAGTACATTGCGGATGACAAGGTGGCGTCGGCCATCAAACTGTGTAAACGTACCGATTCGCCCATTGCACGTATGATCGAGAAGGGTATCGCGCGTATCGGTCGCCCGATGAGCGACGTGCAAACGGCGATCGAGAATGAGGCGAATCTGGAGGTGTCGCGATTGGAGACGGGACTGCCCGTATTGGCGATGGTGGCCGGTGGAGCGCCGATGATCGGGTTTCTGGGTACGGTGATCGGTATGGTGCAGACGTTTATGGATATGTCCGCGGCGGGTGGTACGGTCGATATGTCGTTGCTGAGCGCCGGTATGTATGTGGCAATGGTGACGACGGTGGGCGGTCTGATCGTCGGTATTCCCGCCTATTTCGGGTACAACTAT
>DBDB01000007.1 GCA_002293345.1 Alistipes sp. UBA943 | reverse complement strand
TGCGGCAGCAGCGTTAGGGCGGTTTTGAGTAGCAACACGAGGATGCCATCCTAAAAGCATCGTTACGATGCCTTTTTGGACAAGCAAAAAGTTGTAAAAGAAAAAGCGCCGCCTTCGGCGTCGCCCTCCTTGTCCTCGCCCAACTTCCGCCAAGCCGAGCGGGGAGTCGAAGCTTGCTTGGACTTCTCCGAGGCGCGAATGGAAGTCGAGCCTCGAAGGGGCGAGAGCATTAGATCTTTATACAACGGAGGGAGAAGGCGTAGTGTAACTCAACGTCCATTGTGTTCATGTAATCGGCAAAAAAAGCGAGTCTTTGAGCCATCTCTGGATTATTTAAGGCCACTTGAGACGTCCAGAAAACTGCTTCTGAAGTGTAAATAATTAGACTCCCACCTTCCTCTCCACGCCTATACCCCGCCACGGGGAGGAGAAAAAAACTAAATGGCCTATTTTTTGTACCTTCGCAAACAACAACCCTATTGATTATGAAACTTGGAGTGATTGTCGGATCGTTACGACGGGAGAGTTTTACACGTAAAATTGCACAAAATGTGGCACGGCTTTTACCTGCGGATGTAACCGTGGAGTGGGTGTCGATCGACATGCCGATGTACAACCAGGATCTGGATGACGATGGGATGCCGCCTCAATCCTGGGTCGATTTCAGGGCGACAGTCAAGTCGTGTGATGCCTATCTGTTCGTCACGCCGGAATACAACCGTACCTTGCCGCCCGTGATCAAGAACGCGTTGGATGTCGGGAGTCGCCCCATGGGGCAGAATGCGTGGGGTGGAGGCAAGCGAGGTGCCGTTATCAGCGTGTCACCTGGTGCTGTCGGTGGGTTTGGGGCCAATCACACACTTCGGCAGGCGGTTGTGTTTCTCGATATTACGATGCTCCAACAACCCGAAATGTATATTGGTGGCGTCGCGAAACTGCTCGACGAAAACGGACGAACAGATGAACGTACAACCGAATTTCTGCAAAAATTTGTGGATCGATACGTCGCATTTATCCACCACGACTAACTTTTCTTCTTAAACCCTTTTTTCAAGACCGCCGCTTTTTAGTGAAAAGCGGCACCAAAAACTTTTGGGAGATACTTGTGTATCTCCATAATTTGCGCGAATGTCAAAGCCGCTTCGCTGGCTTTTCGTACATTTTGCTCAAAAGTCTTCTTGTGAATAAATTCTCAGAAGACTTTTTTCGCAAAACGCACTAACATCCTTCGGATGTTCTGACATTCGCGACCAAAATCGCAGATCCAGAAGGGATCGTGAACGAAACAGAAAAATTTGGTTCAAGCTTGCTTGAAAACAAAGTATTCTGTTTTGAACACAAAAATTCTGAAAGAATTTGAGATTGGTGTCGCGCATATAATGGAGATACGAATAGTATCTCCCGAAATTCTTTGGGTCACTTTCTTCTAAGAAAGGGACAGTTTCAGCAAGGAGCAAGGGTTTAGAAAGAAAGGGGAAAGAAGTTTTGCAAATTCAATAAAAATCATTACGTTTGCGTTAGTCCGGAAATGAGACGGTATGTATCCATAGCGTTTGTCGTGGCGGCGATGTCGATGATCGTCGCTGCGTTGGCTGTTCCACATTGCCACCATGATGGAGGGGCTTGTATTGCTGAAACGGAATTTGTCGATGCGTCGCAGACCGTCGAACGTAAAGATGTCGATTGTTGCGACCATGCACATGACGATGCACATGTGCATCTGTTTGCCCTCATCCTTCCCGACCTTCTTCCTGAAAATCCCATTGTCGAGGTTGGTTTTCCTGATCTCGTCACTCATTACACGTCCGTCGACATTCATTCGGGCACGGGTCTACGTGCTCCTCCCGTGACACTCTGCTAAGCTACTCCGCCAAGATTTTGTGCGGAGAGAAACCGTAATCGAAATCTTAAAATGCAGAGAAATGAAGTATATATTTATTTTGCTGTCCCTCATAATATGTGTGGGATGCAAGTCCGTTGGCGTATCTCACGCAGGGCACGACCATTCGGGACACAATCAAAGTCACGATCACTCGGGGCACGATCACGAAGAAAGTGATCAAGGGATCGAAAAGGGAGATGCACCCCTCGACGTGACAATCGAGACGGTTGTACCGTCCACGTTCAATCAAATTATCAAAACAAGCGGGCGGATCCAGTCTCCACAGGGAGAGGAGGTGGTCGTTGCAGCTACGTCGAGTGGCGTGGTGACATTCGCCGGGACGCTTGCCGAGGGAGCGGCTGTCAAAAAAGGTCAGACCATCGCCACGGTGCGTGATCCCGAGGCACGGGGACGTATCGAGCGGGAGACTGCTGAACGCGAGTACCGTCGCGCGGAGCAGCTGATCGAGGACCAGATCATCTCGCAAAGAGAGTTCAACGAGGCACGGCGTCGTTACGAAACAGCACGCACGGCATCCGCTACGAGTGTGTCGAGTCCGTTGGCGGGTTATGTGAAGAGCCTGTCGGTCGTATCCGGATCGTATGTTGCGGTGGGGCAGCCGATCGCCGCTATCGTCACCAGCAATAAGTTGCAACTGCGCGCCGAGGTGTCGGAACGTTACTTTGGCGCCCTGTCGGGTGTCACGGGGGCACGGTTCAAAAGCCCGTACAGCGATGAGGTGTACCATGCCGATAGGTTGCTGTCGTACGGACGGAGTACGGATGGGGCCTATATCCCGGTGCTGTTCGAGTTCGATAACGTGGGAGACATACTGCCGGGGTCGTACGTGGAGGTGTGGCTGCTGGGTGCACCGATCGAGAATGTGATCTCCATCCCGAAAACCGCCCTGACGGAGGAACAGGGACTCTATTTTGTCTATGTGTCGCACGGAGAGGGCGATTTCCACAAAACCGAAGTCGCGCTCGGAGCTGACGACGGGGAACGGGTGCAGGTGCTCGCCGGATTAAAGTCCGGCGACCGTGTCGTTACTCGGGGTGCGATGCAGGTGCGTCTGGCGACCATGTCGGCGGTTATCCCGGAGGGACACAGTCACTAAAACCTCACGATCATGTTGAATAGAATCATTCAATTCTCGCTTCACAACCGGGTGGTTGTGTTGGTGGGGGCGCTGTTGCTGCTGCTGGCCGGTACGTACACAGCCACGCGGATGGAGGTCGATGTATTTCCGGACCTGAATGCGCCGACGGTCGTCGTGATGACCGAGGCGGCGGGCATGGCTCCCGAGGAGGTCGAACGACTGGTTACGTTTCCTGTCGAGACGGCCGTGAACGGTGCCACGGATGTGCGTCGCGTGCGGTCATCCTCCACGACGGGGTTTTCGGTCGTGTGGGTCGAGTTCGAGTGGGGTACCGATATCTACCGAGCCCGTCAGATCGTGTCCGAGAAGCTCGCCGTCGCCGCCGATGAGCTGCCACCAGGCGTCGGGAACCCGACGCTCGGGCCGCAATCGTCCATCCTCGGAGAGGTGCTCATTATCGGTTTGACGTCCGACTCCACCTCCTTGCAGGAGTTGCGCACGCTGGCTGACTGGACGATTCGGCCGCGCCTGCTCGCCACAGGCGGCGTGGCGCAGGTGGCAGTCATCGGCGGCGACATCAAGGAGTACCAGATACTCCTGCATCCCGATAAGATGAAACATTACGGCGTGTCGTTGGACGAGGTGATCGCCGCTACGGACGGGATGAACCAAAACGCTTCGGGTGGGGTGTTGTATGAGTATGGCAACGAGTATATCATCCGCGGCGTACTCTCCACGAACGATACGGCGGCGCTGGGTAAAGCTGTGGTTGGAGAGGCGTTGCTGGAAAGTGTCGCCACGATCCAGGTCGGCAATAAATCGCCGCAGTTGGGAGTGGCATCGGTGGAGGGACGTCCCGCTGTGCTGGTCACCGTGACCAAACAACCGGCCGTCAGTACGATAGACCTCACCGCGGCACTGGACCGGTCGCTATCGGAAATGTCAACGGAACTGCCGTCGGATGTGCAGGTGAAAACAGATATCTTTCGACAGGAACGTTTTATTGAAAACTCGATCGCGAACGTGCAGAAATCGCTGTACGAGGGGGGTATTTTCGTCGTCATTGTCTTGTTCCTGTTTCTGATGAACGTGCGTACGACCGTCATTTCGCTCGTCACGATTCCGCTCGCGCTCGTCAGCTCGATACTCGCGTTGCAGTGGATGGGACTGACCATCAACACGATGAGTCTCGGTGGCATGGCCATCGCCATCGGGTCGCTTGTCGACGATGCGATCGTCGACGTGGAGAACGTCCACAAACGGCTCCGTGAGAGCCGTCAGCGACCCGCCGGCGAACGCAAACCGGTGCTGGAGGTGGTGTTCGACGCGTCGAAAGAGGTGCGGATGCCGATCCTGAATTCGACACTGATCATCATCGCCAGTTTCGTACCACTGTTTTTCCTCTCGGGCATGGAGGGACGTATGTTGGTGCCGCTCGGTATCGCATTCATCGTGGCACTATGCGCCTCGACGCTCGTAGCACTCACGTTGACACCGGTTTTGTGCAGTTACCTGTTGGGCCGTACACGTGATAACGAACGGGGCGAACCATGGCTGTCTCGCCAACTCAAACGGGGGTACAAGCATGCGCTCGATTGGGCGCTCGGACACAAATCCTGGGTGCTCGGTGCCACAGCTATGGCGTTGGTCGTCGCGATGGCGATGTTTTTCTCCCTCGGACGAAGCTTCCTCCCGCCGTTCAACGAGGGATCGTTCACGATCAACGTATCGACACTTCCGGGGGTGTCGTTGGAGGAGTCTGACGCGATCGGACGCCGTGCCGAGGAGCTGCTGTTGTCCGTCCCAGAGATCCAAACCACGGGACGTAAAACGGGCCGTGCCGAGTTGGACGAACATGCGCTCGGGGTGAATGTGTCCGAAATAGAGGCGCCGTTCATTCTCGACGGGCGCTCCAAAGAGGTCGTGGCGTCGGAGATACGCGAAAAGTTGAACACCCTTCCCGGAGTAGCGATCGAGATCGGTCAGCCCATATCGCACCGCATCGACGCCATGCTCTCAGGCACGCAGGCCAACATTGCGATCAAACTGTTCGGTCCCGACCTGAACCGTCTGTTTGCACTGGGCAACGAGATCAAGGGTGCGATTGATGGTGTCGACGGGATTGCCGACCTGAACGTGGAGCAGCAGGTGGAGCGCCCGCAGTTGAAAATCACACCGCGTCGCGAATTGCTTGTCCGATATGGCGTCACGCTTCCCGAATTCGGAGAACTGGTGCGTGTGGCGCTGGCTGGCGAAGTGGTGTCGCAGGTGTACGAAGGGAATCGGGCGTTCGACCTGACCCTCAAAGTGGATGACGGGAGTCGCGAGACGATGAACCGCATCCGTAACCTCACGGTCGACACCCCCAGCGGGAACATTCCACTTGAAACGATCGCTGAAATCAGCTCCTCGATGGGTCCGAATACGATCAATCGTGAGCATGTGGCACGTAAGATCGTCGTGTCGGCCAATGTCGCGGGACGTGACCTGCGCGGCGTGGTGAACGACATACGGAGCCGTGTGGATACGAACGTCACGTTTCCCGAAGGGTATCACGTCGAGTACGGAGGACAGTTCGAGAGCGAACAGGCTGCTTCGCGCACGCTGATGATCACGTCTATCTTCTCGATTCTGGTGATCTTCCTGCTGCTGTTCAACGAGTTTCGTAACGTCACACAGTCCGTGGTGATCCTTGTAAACCTGCCGCTCGCACTGATCGGCGGTGTGATGATCCTCTTCTTCAGTGGCGGCGTGCTGAGTATCCCCGCGATCATCGGATTCATCTCGCTGTTCGGTATCGCCACGCGTAACGGCATGCTGCTCATCTCGCGATACAACGACCTGCGTGCCGGTGGGATGGAGACGCGTGACGCTGTGCTGCACGGATCGCTCGACCGACTCAACCCCATTCTGATGACCGCCCTCACGTCCGCCCTGGCGCTGATTCCGTTGGCTGTCGGAGGTGACTTGCCGGGTAACGAGATCCAGAGTCCGATGGCACGCGTGATCCTCGGAGGGTTGCTCTCGTCGACACTGCTGAATGGATTTATCGTGCCGGTGATTTACTTAATGACGAACAAAAAATGAGAAAGATAATCTTCGCGCTGGCGCTGCTGTTCGCACCGTCCGCGCATGCGCAAATAGATGCGGTGTTGCTCCAGATAGAGCAAAATAACACCACCCTCCGTGCCCTTGCCGACCAGGCCGAGGCCGATAAGTGGGGTAATCGTACGGGGATCTCATTGCCCGATCCGGAGGTAGGGTTCGGACGCTTGTGGGGACATCCGGCGTCCGTCGGGAATCGTACGGATGTTGCCGTGTCACAGGGATTCGACATCGCCACCATCACGGGAATGAAATTCCGTCAGGCTCAGCGGCAGAATACCCTCGTCGACCTGCAATTCGCCACGGAACGTACGCTCGTGTTGCTCGAAGCGCATCGGACCTGCATCGAGTTGATTCACCTGAATCGCACCGCTCGCGAGTTGGCGTTGCGCTTGCGCCACGCCCGGACCATCGCAGATGGTTACGCGGAGCGTCTCGCGAGCGGCGATGCCGGACGGCTCGAATACAACAAAGCGATGCTGAACCTGGCTGCTGTGGAGGGTGATGTGGCGCAAAACGAGGTCGAGCGACGCGCCTTACGTGACGAGTTGCAACGACTGAACGGTGGGGTGGAGATCGCGCTGGATGACACGGAATACCCGCCCGTATCGCTCCCCGATGAATTCGAGACGTGGTATGTCGATGCCGCCGAGGCGAGCCCTGTGCTGGAATATGTCCGTCGCGACGCGGAGGCGAATCGCAAACAGCTATCCCTTTCCCGTGTCGAGGGCCTGCCTGAATTTTCGGTTGGTTACATGCGCGAACAGACCCTCGGGCAGCACTATCAGGGTGTTACGGTGGGTATGTCGATACCGCTGTTCGGCAACCGAAATCGCGTGAAGCAGGCACGCGCGTCTGTCCAAGCCGCCGAGGCGCGTGAACGCGATGCACAAATACAGCTCTACGAACAGCTCCGAAATCTCTACACCCGTGCCATGGGGTTGCAACGCTCGGCGTCGGAGTACCGTCGCGCAATGACCGAATCGGGAAGTGCAGAGCTGCTCAAAAAAGCCCTCGATGCGGGAGAGATGTCGCTACTCGAATACATTGTCGAAATGGGGCTCTATTATGACTCCGTGAACCGTCTCCTGACCGCCGAACGTGACTTCCAACTCGCCTACGCACAACTTTCCGCCGTATGGCTCTAAATATATCGACTCAATTAACCAATTATTAACCATTAAAAAAACAAACAAAATGAAAAAAGTAATGCTGACAATCGGTGCCGTGGCGCTGATGGGTGTATTCGCTTCGTGCGACAAAACCGACAACGTGGATGTCTATCCGATGCCGTCCGGTGTCGAGACGCGTGCGCATGCCATCGGGTTCGACAATGCCGAGGAGTATGCCGCATGGGTGCGCGACCAACACGACCAGGGCAATCACGAAAATTGTGACGTGATGGCGGACGGGTCGCACCGGACGTGTGTCGATGCGGCGCACAACGGCCAACGTCATGACGGCACGCACCACAATGGCACCGCACACGGCGCTGGTCAGAACCACAACGGTGGTCGTGGCCACAATGGCGAACGTCACCATTAAACAAACTCTCGCGTAAAACCCCTGCTCATCGAGTGGGGGTTTTTGTTTGTCCCAACGAAGAAATTTTGTACCTTTGGATGCGAATGGCAACTTCGGTCATAGAGAATTTAGCGACATCGGTACGGCGATTGATGGAGGATCATCGGCGTATCGAGGGTCTCTATACGGACGTGATTGCTGAGCGTGACGCGTTGCGGCGTGAGAACCGTGCCCTTGCCGAGCGACTCAAATCGGTCGAGAAAGATCTCTCCGTGGCACAGCTCGCACAAGGGTTTGCCGCGGGTGACGGCGCGTCGGAAGGTGACACGAAAGCCATTGCACGCGTGAACAGGTTGATCCGCGAGGTGGATCAGTGTATCAGACTAATAAAATGAAGGATTCGCAAAAAATAACACTCAAAGTTGCCGGCAAAGGTTACGATTTGACGCTCTCGCGTGACGAGAAACATTCGTTGACCGAAAAAGAGGAGGTGTTTCGTCTGGCGGAACGGGAGGTGAATCGGCTCTACACCGCCTTCGAGAAGGCACAATATGTCGGTTACACGTCGCGCGACCACCTCGCGCTGACGGCCCTGCAACTCGCCACGTCGCGTGTCGAACAGCAACAACAAGGAGAGCTCGGAAATGAAGACATGCGGCAGTTAAACGCCATTTGTGAAGAATTAGAGCAATATTTGAATAAAATTTGATATATTTACATGCTCATTGATATTTTCCGCGTAGGGCCCCAAGCGTTGCGATACTGAACATTTTTCAACTTTGGGATCGCTCTCCGCACTCAAAACCAGGCCTTGTAGCCCCTCTGGGTGAGCAGGTTGGCCCTGCCGGTGGAAGGTTGCGATACACGGGAGTCCCCACACGTGACTTTTGCAGTCTCGTCTAACCGAAGGGGGTTCTATGCGGTTTTTTTGACAGAAATTAACAACTATACTAAACTATAAAATACTATAACACTCCATGACAACTATTATATGGGCACTGATCGCTGCCGTGGCCGCCGTTTGCGGTTACATCGCCATCACGCGTTTCGTCACCGGTAAAACCATCAAATCCATCCGCGAGACCACACGCCGGGAGGCCGAAGCCGAGGCCGAGATGATCAAAAAAGAGCGGATCCTCCAAGCCAAGGAGAAGTTCATTCAGCTCAAATCGGAACACGACCGTACGGTCAACGAGCGCAATCAACGTGTCGCCCAAGCCGAGCAGCGTGCCAAGCAGATCGAGACGAACCTGCAAAATCAACAGCGCGAGCTCGAAAATAAAGCGCGTGAAAATACCCGTCTGCGTGAGCAGATGGAGGCACAGATCACCCTGCTCGAAACCAAAAAAGAGGAGGCTGACAGGCTGATGCGAGAACAGAACGTGCGTCTCGAACAGATCTCGGGCATGACGACCGAGGAGGCTAAAAACATTCTGGTCGAGAATATGAAGTCGGAAGCCAAGAGCGATGCCGCGGCATACGTCAACGAGACCATCGAGGAGGCGAAAATGACCGCCACCAAGGAGGCGAAACGTATCATCGTGGCGTCGATCCAGCGTGTGGCCACTGAAACGGCGATCGAAAATGCAGTGACGGTGTTCAATATCGAGGGTGACGAGGTGAAGGGACGCATCATCGGGCGTGAGGGGCGTAACATCCGTGCGCTGGAGGCCGCCACCGGTATCGAGATTATTGTGGATGATACCCCCGAGGCGATCATCCTGAGCGGATTCGACCCCGTACGTCGTGAGATCGCACGTCTGGCCCTCCACCAACTCGTCACCGACGGACGTATCCATCCGGCACGTATCGAGGAGGTGGTCGCCAAAGTCAAGAAACAGATCGAGGAGGAGATCGTCGACGTGGGTAAACGCACCGCGATCGACCTCGGTATCCACAACCTGCATCCGGAGTTGATTCGTTTGATCGGTAAGATGAAATACCGCTCGTCGTACGGTCAGAACCTGCTGCAACATGCCCGTGAAACAGCCAATCTCGCCGGCATCATGGCTGCCGAACTGGGCCTGAATCCCAAAACGGCACGACGTGCAGGTCTGTTGCACGATATAGGCAAGGTGCCCGACGACGAGCCCGAATTGCCGCACGCTATTATCGGTATGAAGTTGGCCGAAAAGTACAAGGAGAAACCGGAGATCGTGAATGCCATCGGGGCGCACCATGACGAGACGGAGATGACATCGCTCATCGCACCGATCATTCAGGTATGTGACGCTATTTCGGGTGCACGCCCGGGCGCACGTCGTGAGGTCGTGGAGAGTTACATCAAGCGTCTCAAGGAGATGGAGGATATCGCGCAATCGTATCCCGGTGTGCTGAAAACCTACGCCATCCAGGCGGGTCGCGAGTTGCGTGTCATCGTCGGTGCCGAGAAACTCTCCGACATGGAGTCCGAAAGCCTGTCGCACGACATTGCCAAGAAGATCCAGGATGAGATGACATACCCCGGACAAGTCAAGATCACCGTCATACGCGAGACACGCGCCGTCGCGTACGCGAAGTAACTAAAAACATTAAATTACCATGCCAAAAATGTCAGAACGGGCCGTCAAGATGCCCGCCTCGCCCATCCGTAAACTCGTACCTTTTGCCGATGCTGCCAAAACACGCGGCACCAAGATCTATCACCTCAACATAGGTCAACCCGATCTCGAAACGCCGCAAGTAGCCCTCGATGCGCTCAAACACATCGACCGCAAAGTACTCGAATACAGTCCCAGTGAGGGTATTTTGTCCTATCGCAAAAAACTGGTCGGTTACTATGCGTCGTTCGGTGTCGATATCACGCCCGAAAATATCATCGTCACGACCGGTGGATCCGAGGCGTTGCAATTTGCATTCCTCGCGTGCCTCAACCCCGGTGACGAGGTGATCGTACTCGAACCCACCTATGCCAACTATATCTCGTTTGCGTTGCAGGCCGGTATTGTCGTGAAACCTATCAAAACGAACATCGAAGACGGATTCGCACTGCCCTCCATCGAGGCATTCGAGGCGGCGATCACACCCCGCACGAAAGCGATCCTGATCTGTAACCCCAACAACCCCACGGGATATGTCTACACGAATGAGGAGATGGGGCGGATTCGCGACACCATCAAGAAACATGACCTGTTCCTGCTCTCGGATGAGGTGTATCGCGAGTTCCGTTACACCGACGCGCCCTACCTCTCTGCCATGCACTTGGAGGGTATCGAGGAGAATGTCGTGTTGGTGGATTCCGTATCGAAACGATACTCGGAGTGCGGTATCCGTATCGGCGCCGTGATTACGCGCAACGCGGAGTTACGTGCCGGCATGATGAAACTCGCACAGGCACGTCTCAGTCCCCCATTGATCGGTCAGATCCTTGCCGAAGCATCCATCGACGCACCTGCATCGTATCTCCAACATACGTACGATGAATATATTGCCCGTCGCGACTGTCTTGTCAATGGTCTGAATAAAATCCCGGGAGTGTTTGCGCCCATGCCGAGCGGTGCGTTCTACGCCATGGCGCGCCTGCCGATCGACGATAGCGATAAGTTCTGCGAATGGTTGTTGAAAGATTTCGCGTACGAGGGTGCCACGGTGATGTTTGCCCCTGGTGCCGGATTCTACTCGATCCCCGGTGCCGGACGTGACGAGGTTCGCATGGCATACGTGCTGAAACGCGAAGATCTCGAAAAGGCCCTCGTCGTACTCGAAAAGGCCCTCGAGCAGTATCCCGGAAGGAAATAACATTTTCCTACCCCCCTGTACCCTTTTCGGAGAAAAGTGTACCCCAAAAGATTTCGGGAGATGAGATAGGTTGGGGAGGGACACCCGCGCCGCAACGCCCAGAGGGCGGCGGCTTCAGATATGCCCCACCCCCCTACCCCCGCCTCA
>DBDB01000006.1:9122-9355 GCA_002293345.1 Alistipes sp. UBA943 | reverse complement strand
ACGCAACTCGTGCCGATCGTCTCGTCGCCACGTGCCGCACGGTTGATCTGCGAAAAATGGTCGTCGGGATATGGTTACCTTCCCGATGCGATCGTCGTGGAGGGCCCAAAGGCGGGTGGGCACCTGGGCTTCAGTGCCGAGCAGATCGGAGATGAAAACTACTCGCTCGAGCACCTCGTTCCGGAAGTGGTCAGCGTGGCACACAGTTATGCCGACCGAAAAAACATACCGGT
>DBDB01000006.1:0-9087 GCA_002293345.1 Alistipes sp. UBA943 | reverse complement strand
TGGGGTCGATCTTCGTGCCGACCAACGAGTGCGACGCCTCTGCGGAGTTCAAACAGGTCTATCTCGATGCCCATGCCTCGGACGTACGCATCATCCAGAGCCCCGTCGGGATGCCCGGACGCGCTTTTGACGGCGAATTCATCCGCCACGTGGCCCAGGGAGAGACACGCCCCAAAGCCTGCTCGTTCCACTGTATCAAGACGTGCGACTACACCAAAAGTCCCTACTGCATCATCAAAGCGCTCTACAACGCCGCGCGCGGCAACATGAAGAAGGGCTATGCCTTTGCCGGAGCGAACGCCTATCTGGCCGACAAGATCCGCTCCGTGCGCGAGGTGATCGAGAAGCTCAAAACAGATTTTCTGCTTACCAAAGCCGCCGTATAGGTGGCGAATCACAACTTATGACATTTGACGAACTCAACATCGCGGAGCCGATTCTTCGTGCCGTCCGCGAAAAAGGATACACCACACCGACCCCGATCCAGCAACAGGCCATTCCGGTTGTTGCACGGGGTCGCGATATTTTCGGCATCGCACAGACCGGTACCGGCAAAACGGCAGCATTTGCCATCCCACTCTTGCAAACTTTGTGGCAGGAGAAGCCCCGTCGGGCGACTGAGGATGGAAATAACCCCCTCCCACCCCGCAAGGATCGCAAGGGCCGTTCGCACGGCAAACCGAAGGAACAACGCGTCATCCGTGTGCTGATCCTCACCCCCACACGCGAGTTGGCATTGCAGATCGACGCCTGTTTCGCCGATTACGGGAAATACACCGGTCTGCGTCACACGGCCATTTTCGGCGGCGTGAAACAGCGCCCCCAGACGGACAAACTGCATCAGGGTATCGACATTCTCATCGCCACGCCGGGACGCCTGTTGGATCTGATCGGTCAGGGCGAGGTGCATCTCGACGGGTTGACACATTTCGTGCTCGACGAGGCCGACCGGATGCTCGACATGGGATTCATTTCGGACATCAAGCGCTTGTTGCCCATGCTGCCGAAAAAACGCCAGACACTGTTTTTCTCCGCCACGATGCCCGAAGCGATCGTGTCATTGTCACGTAACATGCTCACCAACCCCGTGCGGATCGAGGTGACACCCGTATCCTCCACCGTCGACACAGTTGCGCAGTCGCTCTACTATGTAGAAAAACCAGAGAAAAAAGGGCTGTTGGTATCGGTATTGAAACAGGAAACGGATAAATCGGTGTTGGTATTCTCCCGCACCAAACACGGTGCGGACAACATTTCACGCACGCTTCAAAAGGCCGGCATCGACAATGCCGCGATCCACGGTAATAAGTCTCAGGGGGCACGCCAACGCGCCTTGGCGGATTTTAAGTCGGGTAAGATCAAGGTGATGGTCGCCACGGACATCGCCGCACGCGGGATCGACATCAAGGAGCTCGGGCTGGTAATCAACTACGACCTTCCGGACGTGGTCGAGACGTACGTGCACCGCATCGGCCGTACGGGACGTGCCGGTGCCACAGGAACGGCCCTCACGTTTTGCTCCGCGGACGACCGCTCGATGCTTAAAGACATCCAAAAACTCATCGGCAAACAGCTTCACGTCATCTCCAACCCTCAATAGCCCGATGGCCCCTTCGGGCGCCCCCTCCTTTACCCGCCCTACATTAGATCTTTATACAACGGAGGGTGAAGCCGTAACTGACGTGATCGGTACTCGTCGTAATCGAGGCGCCGGCATTAAAATTGAACCAACGCGCATCCGTCGTAGACGAGGCCGAGAGCAACCAATAGTAGCCGTAGGTAGTCTGATTGAACAGCTGACCATTGGAGTAGACACGGAGCCCCGGCGCGGGGAGGAGAAGGCGCGCTCCGCGCGCTTCTCCTTATCCCGCCCTACATTAGATCTTTATACAACGGAGGGAGAAGCCGTACCCGACGCGATTGCTCTCCGCCAGATCCGAAGTGTCTTCAGAGAAGCCGAATCCCCATGCTGATAGCGTAGCAGGATTTATTTGAAGAATCCAGTACCGCCCTTGGGTGTTGTGATAACTCAGCTGACCATCGCTCCAGATACGCCAACCCGTCACGGGGAGGAGAATTGGGTGACGTCACCGGGCGCGCGCCACGTTGCGGTGTGGAGGTGACGGGAACTGAACGCGCCTTCGAACCACCCTGATTTCTTAACTTTGAAAAATGGAAACAACCGCAAGTAAAAAGAATTATGACCGTGCGTTCAAGGAGCGGGTGGTAAAACTGAGTTATGAGCGAGACAATGTCAGGGCACTGGCGGCAGAATTGGGCATCTCTTCGGATCGGCTTTACAAGTGGCGATCGGAGTTTGCCAAACATGGTGACGCGAGCTTCCAGGGCTACGGTGTGGAGCGTTTGAGCGACGAAGGTAAGCGAGGCAAGGAACTGGAGAAGAAGCTGCGTAACACGGAGTTGGAGCTTGAGATACTAAAAAAAGCGATCGCCGTTTTCTCAAAAACAGACCAGTAATGTACGAGTTTATCGACAGTCACAGGGGACATTACACGGTTGGGATGATGGCATAATCTTCCTCCGCGGGGTTGACAAATCCGGTTGTCTGCAGGTGGAACGTTCTGTTCTTATCGGGATGTGGAGAGACGATGTTGTCGAGTGAAATGTGCCATGCACCGGCGATGCGCATCATCTCTTCAGCGGTAAAATTAACATCGCCCCTCAGTCGACGATAGACACTCTCTTTTTCTATATGCAGAAGTTCCGTGAGAGCACTTACCATGTCCGATTTGACCGGGTAACGCCCCTGTAATACAACCATGAAGTCGGTATAAAAATGGCCCATAATCAGATCATAGTTCAGTGATCGAAATACCTGTAGTCATCGCTCCTTGTTGCAAATGTCCACTCCTTGTCACGGATCTACTGGGCCCCATAGTACCAGTCCCCGACATAAAAGCCTCCCGTGCTGTCGGATATCCCGAAGACACCACGTCAATGATACCTACCAGATAGGCATAGTTACGCATGATGGGTACCCGTCGATTCTGGTCGAACAAGTCGAAAAAATCGAACCGATAGTAAGTTGTGGCCGTATCGCTGCCATACACACCGCCTATCACCAGACTGAACGTCTCGGTTGGAGACTGATTTTCCTCGATCTCAAAGAGGAATATCTCACGCGTTAAGAATTTTTCCCCCGGATCGAACGGATGCCGAAGTGGGCCGAAGTGACGTGCTGAGTACGGTTTTACCTCATCCGGAACGGTGGGAGCCGTCACGTATTTCATCTCGCCATAATTGGTGTAGATACTGCTTCCCAGGGTGACGTTTCCCGGTGCGGGAACGATATGTCCACTCGTATTGGTGTTGAGCACGTGGACGGTCTTGAAAACGAATTTACCCTCCGCAGCGGTACCCGATGATATACCTATGTTGATCGTGGCCACCATCATCACCATCCTGATCGGCGTTGCCAAGCGCCACGTGGTGGAGGTGATCACCTCCGGCTCATTTTCGCCCCACATTGGCAGAGGGGTATAATTCGTCGACGATTCTGTATTCCATATCTCGCCGGGTGTGATCGTGAATTTAAGTTGCGACAGCATGGCCCACTTTTCCATTCCCACAAGGTCGGGAGCACTCAACAACTGATCTACCTGCTGGCGGCAGTTCACCAGAAGCACGACACGCTGCGGATAGGGTGCGACACGCAAATCACCGGAATAATATCGAATCGTTCCCTCTTGCATACTTGGGTTGCGTGGCATCTCGACGCCACGTATCGCATAATCGAAGCGCTCATCGCCACCATCGGCCCTAAAAACCAGGATGTCCAAGGTTTTAATGGCATACATGTCGTCCTGTGTGATGACACGAGACTCAATCTCAGGTGTTTCGGGCATATGTAAATCGAACGTGACGGTCTGTTGCTCGCCTCTCCACACCTCCTGATCTACAACAGGTTCTTCGTGGTTACAGGATGCCGCGAGACACAGCATGACGGTCAGTACGGAAAAGTATCTATGTTCTATCTTCATGGTCTCTTGTTTTTACGCATTTACAAACTTAATCCACCAAGGCATGGTTTTCCCGTTTCAACACCATCCCATTGACATACACCGTTACAGATCCGACAACGGGATCAGGATCTGTGCCCGGGTCACCGCCAGGGTCTGTTCCAGGATCTGTGCCCGGGTCGCCACCCGGAGGGTCACCGCCAGGGTCTGTGCCGGGATCACCACCCGGAGGGTCACCGCCAGGGGTGACTTGGGGATTGGAGTTGCCTCCGGTGGAGTAATCCAAATGAATGTTATAGACGTGTGTCCTATCAAAGTCGTACTCCACGAGGGCCCTCCTGATTATTCGGAACAGTCCGGTCAAATCGTTACTCTCTTTCGGATAGAGCGTGGTGGCAGATGTCTCGTTGCGGAACCCGATGGTTGCATTGCTATTCTCATCCAGACGAAGCATCGTCAGTGACAGTTCGACCGCACCGTCCGCCGCCCTCGTCACAGGAACAAAGTCCGTGGTACTCCTGTAATGAAACGGTGTACAGTATTTTTCGGTGTTGTCGAAGCCGTAAGTACCGCCATCGTCATGGATCATGAAAGAGTATGTGGCTGCCTGTGCAGGGAGTCCCGAGGCCGACAGGTTGATCACATAATTGTCCAGCGTGAGGGGAATCTCCACCGGAGCCTCGGCATACTCCTCCGCTACCCGATCGACCTTGCCATAGAGCAACCAAGGCATCTGCCCCACGAAGATACGGTCTTCGGGGACGATGAGTGACAACTGACAGTCACGCCTGTGCATTCCACCTTGAAAATCGGGTTCGAATTTCGGGTAGATGTCATAAGGCGGATCCGGATTGATCCATGCAACCACTCCGAACGGACTTCTCTCCGGTGTTATGCCGGTGTCGTACTCAGTGTCGAGAGTGAGATTTTGCACCTCCCACGCATCGAAAAACACGCCGGATTCGTCATGCAGGTAGACAACCGCGTGCAACAGATCTTCCGATGTAATCGGTATGTCGGTTTGCTGATGCGAGAAGGTCACTTTCAGCGTCGGCATCTCCATTTTATCATCGGGCGGTTCGGTCGTGTCGGTACAGCACGAACGATCTTCATACACGCATGCCTGAAACAACAGACTGAGTCCGCCCAGCGTTGCGATGCATATTGTTTGATATTTCCATTTCATAGTAGGCTAACTTTTTGAAAGATCAGGGCTGTAAAGTGACGTTGTTGTAAATCCAAGGGTCGTTCCATCCTTGGAGCTGCACATCGACAAATATGTCGGAGTACGTATTGGGGTGGCCATCCGGATTTGCCAGTGCTGCCGAAGGTTGTCCCGGAGGGAAGATCCGCGTGAGGACGCACTTAAAATATTCATTTCTCAGGATCTCGCCCGGATGATCGTTGTTCATAAAGACGCTCCAATAACACCAACCGTCGGTATAGGTGGAGTAGGTCGTACCTACGTATGCGGCATAATTTCCGGCATCGGTCGTGTTATCGAAATAGGCTACATGGTCCGGGTTGTCTGGCGGAACGACGGTGTAGAATGTGCGGGGCGTGAGGTCATTGTTGTCGCTCATGCGCAACTCGTTGTTGATGAACCTCAAAAATACATACGGACTGAACTGTGTACGAACAGTGATTCGGGTGAGTTCTTTCATCATTTTGAGCTCCGATGTATTTTCCAGCACATACTTGGCGTTATAGTTATTGATATTATCTTGTGGACCGACGGCTACTTTGACGTAATCGGACAGTTCAGAGTCCTTGAAATCTTGCGGATCGTAAGATCCTGCCGTCCAGTTCGGATCAGCATAAGGTCGCCTGTTTTGTTGCAGGAAGAATTTGCGGTTTCGGTTGTTCAGTGTAAAGAAAAATTCGCCGAGTTGGCCGCCGAGAGCACCCTGATCCAGTAGAGGGTCGGTTTCCACAGTCACCTTGGAAGCCAGGCGCTTTACGGGTGCCACCACGTTGTTAGCCGACGAATCTTCCACGAACGTCATATGGACGGCTGCATTGCTGAACATGGGTATACCGTCGGTCGCGTTGATATCCGAAGGGTCGATGGTTTGCACGGCTGTACTTGCCGTCGATAGAGGGTTCCCATCCAGCGACGAAGCCACGGCCGGTGGCAGATTGATCCCCACATAGACACTCCTGTCTCCGGTCGTGGCGGGAAGAGGCACCGTTTGATAGGCATCGTAGCCCGGTCCTCCGTCGGTTGCGGAAAACTCATCGGGTGAGAGCGTGTGCCGCTCCAGGAAGTCACCGGCCTCGTCATAAATAAAAATATCGATCATTTTAAGGGCTGCCTCCTCTTCCGTCGAGTTGGAGTCGGCGGTTGCACGGGTGCTGTGATGGAATTTCAGATGGATTGATATTTCCGTCGGAACTCCTTGTTCGCCACTCGAGATCGGTCCCGTAGTGCAACAATCATCGTCCTTACACCCCATCGTTCCAACGAGCAGGAACAGGGATGCGGCAAGTATCGAAGAGATTCGTTTTCGCATAAACAATCTTTTTTATGTAACGTTGCGAACGTATCACTACAAAAAAAGTGCCGAAAAGTATAATGCGATCGATACGGTTTGGTTCGGAATTTGTGGATAGCAGTTTCGAGTTGAAATCAAACGTAACGAAAAACATAAAGATACGATGAAAAAACTGCTGTTTTTATCCATACTTCTTACCTGTCTTTCGGGTGCTTCGGCACAGACCATAGCGCTGAAGCATAACTTTCTGTACGACGCGACGCTGACACCGAACCTCTCCCTGGAGGTGGGACTGGGGGGACGCACGACACTCGATGTAGGTGGCGGGTACAACTGGTTCAAATTCTCGAACAACAAAACGTTCAAGCATTGGCTCGTCCAGCCGGAGTTTCGTTATTGGACTTGCGAACGTTTCAATGGAGGTTTTTGGGGGCTGCACGCCATGACAGGGCAGTTCAACGTCGGGGGTGTGAAATTTCCGTTCGGCATGTATCCCGAGATGAAGACCCGGCGTGCCGAAGGATGGCTTGGCGGCGTGGGCATCAGTTACGGTTATCAGTGGATCGTGGGCAAACGCTGGAATATCGAGGCAAGTATCGGAGCGGGATACGCACATCTTTGGGGTGACGATTACGAATCTGTCGAGTGTGGGGCGTGGCTCGGATCGTCGAAGAGAGATTATTGGGGAATTACGCGGGCCACCGTTTCATTGGTTTACTTCCTGAAGTAGAACAAAAACATACTGTTTATGAAAAACATACGCTCCTTATTATTGACGACCATAGCGTTACTGGCATCTGCAAACTTGTACGGACAACACGCTGAATATTTGCCATTGACCTCAACCAATGCGAAAAAGATCGGCGAAACGGTGGTCATAGAGACAACCTTGGATCTCGATCGGTTGGACCTGCATTCAAAGCAGATGATGATCCTGACTCCGATCCTGAGCTCGAACGACGGAGTCCATAGTTATGTATTCGACCCAATCGTCATTATGGGCAGGAATCGCCACAAGGCAATTCGGCGTGCGGAAGTCCTTAATGGATTTCGTTTCGATCCCACGCCGCAGCAAACCATTGTCCGTACGAAAAAGAACCGTGGCAACCGGGCGATACATCTCGAAGCGCCTTATCTATTCTGGATGGATGACGCGCAATTGAGTGTGGATGAAAATATATATGGATGTCGTCTTCGAGAGCTGGCTGCCGGGCGCTACACCGTTTTGCAACCTCTTTTTGCATCGCTACCGGCCCCTGTACCGGCAGCGGTGAAAACCGTAACGTCTCATGTACATCTCAATTTTCCAGTGGACAGTTACGTGATCTTGCGTGATTTCATGGACAACGCAGCCGAACTCGCCGAAGTAGATCGGATCTTAAGCGAGATGCAAAGCGACGAAACTATCACCATCGGAGGGATCCGGGTGACGGGATACGCCTCGCCGGAAGGGGATCCCGTGAGTAACGTCAGGTTGTCGGAGCACCGCACGGATGCCTTTGCTACCTATCTCCACAAACAGTACGGCATTCCTGAAGAGATAATCGAGGTGAATTGGATGGGTGAAGACTGGGACGGGCTCGTTACACTGATGAACGAGTCAGAGTTTGCCGATCGTTCAACCGTTATCGAAATTATCAACGGGGAGGTAAACGTACAAACTCGAAAGAGTCGACTGATGTCGCTCGAAACGACCTATCAAACCCTGTTGAAGGAATATTATCCGCTGTTGCGTCGCATCGAATACGAGATTATGTGTATTCTGAGATTGAGGTGATTCCAACATTGGAGAACGCTGAAGTATTTCCATTTGAACGAAAATATCTTTTGTTTGCATCAAAAGAATTCGTTCCGGGAGTTTGAAACGGACAGCTCAACTCATCCGACTGATTTGGGAGAAAAAAAATTTGCATAACTCAAACCTACTTCATATCTTTGTAACGGCGGTTACTGTTACCGTAGTTACTAAAACGGAGCGATATGAAATTCTACGACAGAACAAACGAACTTGCCGAGTTGGGGCGGATACGCGAGCTATCCTTCTCCGACCATTCCCGTATGACGGTCATTACCGGACGCAGGCGCATCGGAAAGACGAGCCTTATCGTCAAGTCGGTGGAAGAGACGCCCACAGTCTATCTGTTCGTGGGACGCAAAAACGAATCGACCCTGTGTGCGGAGTTTGCACCCGAGATCGCCCGTGCGCTCGACGTGTTCGTGCCGGAGGAGATACGCACGTTTCGTTCGCTGTTCCAATACATGATGGAGCTTGCCACGCATCGCGCCTTCAACCTTGTGATCGACGAGTTTCAGGAGTTTTTGAATATCAACGAGTCGGTGTACAGCGATATGCAGAATACATGGGACGCATATCGCACACGGTCGCGCATGAACCTTATCGTCTCCGGTTCGGTCTATTCGATGATGCAGAAGATTTTTCAGGACAAGAAGGAGCCCCTGTTCGGTCGCGCCGACAACATCATCAAGCTCTCGACATTTGACCTTTCGACGCTCAAAGAGATCATGCACGATTATCGCCCCGAATACTCGAATGACGACTTATTGGCTCTCTACGCCTTCACTGGCGGAGTTCCGAAATATGTGGAGCTGTT
>DBDB01000071.1 GCA_002293345.1 Alistipes sp. UBA943 | reverse complement strand
TTTTTCAAAAAAGCGAAGGTCTTTAAAAAAGTTAAACAAATTTTTCATTTTTTCAACGTTTCCGCGGGAGTTACCGGATCATGGAGGTCGATGCCGCGACGATCGAGTTCATTTACAATGGCGGAGTGTGTCGTGCGATGGAACCGCTCCTCCTGCAACCGGGTGGCACGTTCTTTCAGTATCTGCACCTGGTCCTGCAGTCGCGAGTGACGAATATCGAGACGCAACGTCGTGAACATCACCACGATACTGATGAAAAACATCACCGCGATAAACATCACATAGCGATAGTATCCCGTCCCCTCCTTGGGCACGAGTATCTTACCCGAGAGCAGTTGCCACCCGATGCTTGCCTTGCGACGCTGCACACGAGCCTCACGCTCCTGCAGTTCCTCCCGCTGCGAACGCTCGAGATCCTCATCCTCACGGATCTCGTCATCCGCCTCTCCGCGTTGCACACGCAACACTTCGCGGCGGATCCGTCGCGCAAGCTCCGCTTCGCGCGACGCGCGTTCGCGCTCCTCGGCAACCTCAGGATCTATATCGACGTCTTCGTATTTCATACTTTGATTGCAAGCCCGGCATCGAGACGCTTACCTGCGGCCCGCAACTTGGCGGACCTCGATCTCGGATTCTCCTCAACTTCGGTTTCGGACGCCGTTTCGGCTTTTTTGGTCACGGGCTCGAACGGCACGATCGCATTACCGTAGAAATCCTTCTGGATACGTCCCTCGAAATTCCCGGACCGCATAAAATTCTTCACCAGCCGNNTGCGTCGATTTTCCGGCTCCGTCGAGCCCCTCCAGGACGATAAATGCCATAGGATTCTATTTTTTTTCCGCCGCCCGCAGTTTGGCACTACGGGAGCGGTTGTTGCGTTCGATCTCTTCGGGCGTCGGTACGACGGCTTTTTTGGTCACCACGTCGAAGGGGAGCTGCGTCCGGCCAAAAAAGTTGCTCTCCGCCGGCCCGTCGAAACGGCCGGCCCGGAAAAAATTCTTCACCAGCCGATCCTCCAGCGAGTGGTACGCTATGACGACCAACCTTCCTCCCGGCTTCAACACTTTGAGACTCTGCTCGAGCGCCATTTTGAGTGCCTCCAACTCGCCATTCACCTCGATACGGAGGGCCTGAAAGATACGTGCCAGGAAACTCGACGCATCCTTTTTGGGCGTACAGGGAGCCACCGCTTCCACCAGATCGCCCGTCGTCACGAGGGGTCTCTTTCCACGTGCGCGGACAATACAGTTGGCCACCTTCCACGGCGTCTCGATATCGCCATACTCACCCAGCAGGTGCGTGAGACCTTTCTCATCCAATTGTGCGAGCAGTTCCGTGGCGGTACGCCCACCGCGCTGATTCATCCGCATGTCCAACGGCGCATCGGCACGGAACGAGAATCCCCGTTCGGCGGCATCGAAATGGTGCGACGACACCCCCAGATCCGCCAACACGCCATCGACCTGCGTCACACCCCGCAACCGCAACGCGCCGCGCATGAATCGGAAGTTACTCTCCACGAACATAAACCGCGTGTCATCCGGAGCATTGGCCATCGCATCGCGATCCTGATCGAATCCGAACACCCTCCCCTCCGGACCCAGACGCTCCAAAATGCCACGCGTATGCCCCCCGCCACCGAACGTCAGGTCGACATACGTGCCGTCCGGACGGATGTCCAAAAGTTCCAGTGCCTCGTCCAACAATACCGGTGTGTGATAGCTTTGCGTCATTCGGGTCGAAATTTGCTGTAAAATTACTAAAAAAAGATTACTTTTGTCTTACTTATGCCGAAGATAGATTTAGATGCCATCATCGCCGCCAAAGCGCCACGTATCGCAAGGTGGATCCCGCGTTTCATCACGGGATGGCTCAAGCGTATCATTCATCAGGACGACATCAACTATATCCTCGAAACGTACGGCGACCTCGCCCCCCAGCCATTTATCCAGGCCTGTTTCAAGGAGTGGAACGTCACGTACTCGATCCACGGTCTCGACAAACTCGACCCTGCGGGACGTTACGTATTCGCATCGAACCACCCCTTCGGCGGCATGGACGGCATGATGCTGGCCGATGAGTTGATCCAATATTTCGGCGACGCACGTGTCGTCGTCAACGACTTGTTGATGGCGCTGGATCCGTTGCGTCCGCTGTGGATCCCGGTCAACAAGCACGGGCGGCAGAACAGTGAGAACCTGCGCCTGTTCGACTCCGCGTTCGAGGGAGATCTGCCCATTCTCACCTTCCCGGCAGGGGTGTGTTCGCGACGTATCGACGGTGTGGTACAAGACATGCCGTGGCATACCAATTTCGTGAAACGCGCCTCAGCCACGCATCGGAACGTCGTTCCGGTATTCGTGGAGGGGAATTTATCCAACTTTTTCTACCGCCTGGCAAACTTCCGCAAACGCATCGGCATCAAGTTCAACATCGAGATGCTGTACCTTCCGGACGAAATGTTTTCGCAATCGGGCAAACATTTCCGTATTTTCGTCGGCGACCCGATTTCACCGGAACAACTGGCCCGCCAGGGATCGTGGCGCGAGCAGACCGAATACATCCGCAAAAAAGCCTACTACCTCAATGGAACCCATTATTGACGCTGTCGACCGCAACGAGTTGTTGTCCGAGTTGACCCCCGAACGGAAGGTGCGCGACACCTCGAAGGCGGGTAACGAGATTTATATTTTCAATGCCGCCGAATGTCCCGCATTGATGCGCGAGGTGGGACGCCTGCGCGAAGTGGCGTTCCGTCAGGGCGGCGGCGGCACGGGTGCACCGGTCGACATCGACGGGGAGGATACCGCTCCGAATGGTTATCATCAGTTGATCGTTTGGGATCCCGCGGCGCAAGAGATCGTCGGCGGGTACAGGTTCATCATCTCCACCTCGTCACACCCGGAGCACCTCTCGACGGAGCACTACTTCACGTTCAGCGACAAGTTCCGCCGCCGCTTCCTTCCGCGTACGATCGAGTTGGGACGTTCGTTCGTGCAACCGGTCTACCAGGCACGCCAGAACCCCAAGAGTCTCTACGCGCTAGACAATCTGTGGGATGGCCTCGGGGCACTGGTGGTACTCAATCCACACATCAAATACCTGTTCGGCAAGGTGACGATGTACGGTTCATATAAGGAACAGGCACGCAACACATTGATCTGGTTTTTGCGGCGTTACTTCCCCGATCCGGACGGACTGGTGAAGGCCAAACAGCCCCTCGCACTCGACTTGAACGATGCCTATTACGAGCAGTTTTTCACGGGATCCACGTACGAAGAGAACTACAAGATCCTCATGCAGAGCATCCGCGAGTTCAACGAACACATACCGCCGTTGATCAACGCCTACATGAATCTTTCGCCGACGATGCGTGTATTCGACACGACACTGAATCCCGATTTCGGCAACGTCGAGGAGACAGCCATCTTAATTACGATTCCTGACGTGTATCCCGACAAGAAACGGCGCTACATGCGCTGGAAAGGGT
>DBDB01000098.1:16469-16668 GCA_002293345.1 Alistipes sp. UBA943 | reverse complement strand
CCCGCGACCGGCGGCATCGTGCGAGTCCCATAAACGCGAAAAATCGCCGAAGGGGTCTCCTCCGGCGACAATATCCAATATATCGGCTCTATTCGAGGGCATGCCCTTTCGCATCGAGATACTTCACATCGACAATCCCCACACTCTGGTCTGCCGTGACACGCAGTTTGACCTTGTATTTCCACATCCACTGCCGCCG
>DBDB01000098.1:13421-16314 GCA_002293345.1 Alistipes sp. UBA943 | reverse complement strand
CTGGCGCGTGATCTGCATCAATCCGAATTTCGAGATCGGCAAAATAGTGTGCTTCGCCTTGTCCGTCGACATCAGTTTCACCATCTCGTCGTACAGCAACTGGCGGTTCTGTGCCTTATGCAGGTCGATGAAATCCACGATGATGATACCTCCCAAATCCCTCAGACGCAACTGGCGTGCGATCTCATGCGCCGCAGCGAGGTTCACCTCCATCACCGTCTGTTCCTGGTTTTCGTCCGCCTTGGTACGGTTACCCGAGTTGACATCTATGACGTGCATCGCCTCCGTGTGCTCGAAAATCAGGTACGCGCTCCGTTTCAACGACACGTACTTGGCGAACAACGATTTGATCTGTCGCGATACGTCGAAATTGTCGAAAATCGGCAGTTTGCCCTTGTAGAACTTCACGAGCTTCTCGCTCTTGGGCTCGATCATGTGCACGTACTCGCGCATCTGCTGGTACGTCGCCTCGTCATCCACCACGATCTGTGAGAATGATCCGTTCAACGAGTCACGTACGATCGTGTTGGCACGGTTCATCTCGCTCACCAACTGCGACGGCACATTCACCTTGCGGATGTTCCCCAACGCCTGGTGCCACTTGTCCAGCAGCGACTGCATATCCTGCTCGATATCGCTGTCCTTCGCCTCCATCGCTGCCGTGCGGATGATCACCCCGAAATTCTTCGGCAACACCTTCGCGGCGATACCTTTCAAGCGTTTCTTCTCCTCGTTGGCACGGATCTTTTTCGACAAAAACACTTTCGACGAAAACGGCACCAAGACCACGTTGCGCCCTGCCAGTGAGATTTCGGCCGTCAACCTCGGACCCTTGGTCGAAATCGCCTCCTTGGCGATCTGTACCATGATCGTCTGTCCCGTTTGGAGGTACGTACCGATCTTGCCGTCCTTCTCCAACGGCGGTTCGAGTTTCATGTTGTCCAGGCGCAAGGCGCGCTTGCCGGGTTGGAACGAACTGATGAGTTTTTGTAACGAGGCGAAGTGATCGCCCAAGTCCTGATAGTGAATGAATGCGTCGCGCTCGTGTCCCACGTTGACGAACGCGGCGTTCAGTCCGGGCATGATCTTGCGCACCTTGCCCATGTAAATATCCCCGACGGCGTATCCGGCGTGGGTCTGTTCTTTATTGAGTTCGACCAGCACCTTGTCCTCGCACTGGGCGATGACGATCTCTGCCGGATCGACATGTATGATAAGTTCTCGATTCATAGTATTCTAAACAGAGAAAAGCCAAAAGAGACATTGCCCTTTCAGCTTCCCTCACTTTGTGCACAAAAAGGGCTACTTTTTCTTGTGACGATTCTTACGCAGACGTTTTTTGCGTTTGTGGGTAGCCATTTTATGCCGTTTTCTTTTCTTTCCGCTTGGCATTGCTTTAAATTTTTAGGTTTTACTTCTTATGATTATTCTTTACGTGCGTGGTGAAGGTCTTGGCGGGTTTGAACACCGGCACATGACGTTCGGGGATCGTAATGGTGGTATTGCGCGAGATATTGCGTGCCACCTTTTCGGCACGGTGCTTCACCACGAAACTGCCGAAGCCGCGCAGGTACACATGTTCCTTCTCGGCCAACGATTGGCGAATACTATCCATGAAGGCATCGACGACGGCCTGTACCTGTACCTTTTCGATACCCGTGTTTTTGGAGATCTCAGAGACAATATCTGCTTTTGTCATACCACTTTACACTTGTTAGGGATTGCAAATGTAATCATTTTTTTAAATATCTTTGCATCCCGATGAAAAAGTTTTCACTTTCGACACTGGGCGATGCGGCGCAGTGGATTCTGGATGGATTGCAGGGGCGCAACGTGGTGGCGCTTCACGGACCGATGGGTGCGGGCAAGACGACGCTGATCGCCGAGATCGTACGCCGTCTCGGGTCGCACGACACGGTCACCAGCCCCACGTTCGCCATCGTGAACGAATACCGCGACGGGGAGGATCGCCCCATATTCCACTTCGACTGCTATCGTATCGAGTCCGTTCGCGAGGCGGCGGATATCGGCGTAGAAGAGTATTTCGATTCCGGAAATTTGTGTCTGGTCGAGTGGCCGGAACGGATTCTTCCTCTTTTGCCTGACGACACGATGCGTGTGGAGATAAAAATTTTGGACCATCAGACACGACAACTAACCATACGATAATGCAAAAATACGAATCCAAACAGCAACGCATTCTCCGCCCCGCGGAGACGATTTTCAACCGCATCAGCCGCTTCGACACCCTCACTCCCGCACTGCAGGACAAAGTGGAAGCGTGGCATGCCGATGCGGACTCGTGTTCCTTCAAAATCAAAGGATTTTCGGCCGCACTGCGTATCGTGGAACGGACGCCACACAAAACCATCAAGATCCAACCAGACAGCGAAAACGGCATACCGGTCGATTTCACGATGTGGATACAACTCCATCCCGTTTCCGATACCGAGACACGCCTCAGAATCGTGCTGCATGCCGACCTGAATATGATGATGCGTATGATGATCGGCGGCAAGTTGCAGGAGGGGGTCGATCGGATGGCCGAAGGGATCGCCAAAGCGCTCGCCTGATTTCATTTTTCTCTAAAACCCTTTTAAGACCGCCGCTTTCTTTACGTGAACTGTCGCTTTTTTGGAAAAAAGCTCCAGCAAAAAACTTCGGGAGATGCTTTGCATCTCCATAATTTGCGCGAGGACAAACGCTTTCAGCGTTCTGGTCATTTTATTCGTGAACTTTTACGGAAATAAATTTCCGCCAGTTTTCTCATAAAACGCCCTAATCACCTGACGGTGATTTTGTCCTCGCGACCAAAAATCTCAGATCTCGAAGAGATCGTGGCGAAAAAGTAAATCGGAGCGTCGAATTTATTCGCAAGCAACGATTTAGTTTT
>DBDB01000098.1:0-13368 GCA_002293345.1 Alistipes sp. UBA943 | reverse complement strand
TTTTTCAAAAAAGCGACAGTTGGCTCTTAGGGAAGTAAAAGCGGCGGTGTGAAAAAAGGTGCGGAGGTATTTCGTTTTGTTGAAAAAAGAGGGGTGTTCGTTGAAAAAATTTCCTATATAAGGTAAGGAGTTGTATTTTTGCCGCTGTATGAAAAAATTACTCTTCATAGCGGCTTCGATCGGGGGGCTTTGGGCAGGTGGATGTACGGGCTTCAAAGAGGGCGACACCAACGCCCCGGAGGGCCGAACTCCATCCGGCAACTCGAACGGCGTGACACTCGCCATCGTTTGCGGTGAGGGTGCAGCGAATGAGACCCAAACGCGTACCGATATCGGCGACGATGCGCAATCCGTGCGCTGGTCGGAAGACGATCAGGTGACCGTCTGGGCGCAAAGCGCAACCGATAACTCATGGGCCCTCGACGGAGTGACGTTTGCGCTCGCCTACTACCGTCCGGAGTGGCACAACGCCGTGTTCCTCGGCACCGCAAACGCCATGCCCGAGGATAACTACACCTATTATGCCGTTAGCCCCGAACCGAGTTCCATCTCCGGGACCACAGCCACGTTCCGTATCCCCGCCACACAGTCGGGTGCGTATGGACACGATATTCTCGTCGCGGAACCCGTGGGCGGGACAAACTTACCTCAATTCACATCGAGCGACGCGGCACTCGCGGAGTTGCCTGAACACGAAATGGCGTTCCGACACAAGTGCCACATGTTGCGTATCGAGATCCCCGAGGGACGTGACAAGTGGGGAGAAACCACGGTGGAAAATACAAGCGTAAAGCGTATCGTGATGGAGTTTTCGCGCGACGTCGTGGGTGACGTGTCGGTCGACGCGACCAACCCCGCGGCTCCGGTGACACTCGCGAACGCAACGCGTACCGTGACGCTCGAAGCTCCCGAATCGCTGACCGACGGGGATGGCAATTACCACTGGATCTCACTCTGCCCCACCTCGGAATCGACGGACGTGACGATCACCTGCTACTCGGCCGAAGGACACATGTCGCGCACGATGAATACCACCATTCCCGCCATGGCGGAGGGACGCGTGACACCCCTCACGATGACACTGCCCGAGGAGATGCCGTATGCCAAACTTAACTTCACACTCGCCACGAACAACCTCGGCGAAGCGCCTACGAAAATAACGGTAACGGCTCCTGCAGGAGTGAGGTTCCGCAACGGTTCGGACGTGATGGAGCTCACCCCCACCCTCTCGGGCGACGGGACGGGACAGCATATCGGTTCGGTAGGGTTCTACCCCCATCTGTATGGCCCACAAGCCGCGGCAGGCGACTTCCAGTTGCATTTCGAGTCGGAGCATGCGCACCAAATGTTCAGCGCGGTGCGTGCGCAAGGGACAGCCGGTGTGCAAAACTTCAATGTCGCGATGCCGTATCTGTACGAGGTGGCGTTCACGGGAGACAAGGGTGTCAACGGAGGTCGCGAAAATGGAGTTTCCAACCCTGCGGAAATCAATTTCGGTTTTGGTTACGATGGTTGGACGGGGGTTCGTGTAGAAGATTGGGGAGATGCGTTGCGTATGTCCGTAAGGGTGGAGGCAGGTGGTCGCTACCCCGGACGCATGGTCTCTCCACAAATGGCACGCCTCAAACAGGATGCAAATGCTACTTTGAACGTGCGTTTTGTCGGAGCAAAAGACGATAAAAACCTGTACTTGGGTTTTGGCACCAAGAACGATAATAATCGTTTGCCATCCATGGCCATGCAGGGAATGCGCAACGACAACTATCTCAACAATCATGTAAGAAGCGATCTGAACATCAACGCTGTAAACCCTCAATACGTTTGGAAAGGACGTGGAACCAACAGCAACGATAATCTCGATCGCCCCAATAACGTGGAAGAATTTACGGTAAACAACGCAAACAACACTACACGCATCGCTTGGTACACCCTTAGTGATACCGCAGAGATGTGGCATCTCTACACATGCAGTATAAGCGAAGTCAAAATCAAAATCGTTTCGCAACAATAGAACATGAATATGAAAAACCACATACTTATCGCCGGGTTGTTGTTGGCCGGATGTGCCAAGTCGGGCCAGAACATTCAAACCGATGTGCCCGAAAACATGGGGCGGGTGGCGTTCCAAACCACGGCCGCGGTCGACGTGATCACGCGTGCCACAGCGGAACTGCCATCGGAGTGTATCCCTGCTGCCGAAGCGTTCGACCTCCGCGTCGAGGGTGCGGATGACTCCGTCATCTACGACGGGCCCTTCGGCAGGTACGATTACGAGTTCACCTACCTCCCGGCGGGTAATTACACGGCTACCGTGACCTGTGGAGATCCGGAGGCCGAAGGGCCCGACGCCTTCACGTATGAAGGCACCCGCGACTTCACGGTCGTGGCACGTAAAACCACCACCGAAACCATCACGGCACGTCTCACCAATGCCGCCGTGTCGATCTCCACAGGTGAGTGGTTCGGCAACTATTACCCGGATGCCGCGTTGACCGTGCACACGGATGACCACAACTTCCGACTGACACCGGGCCAAGTGGTGTTCGTGAAACCCGGCACCGCGCTCTACATCAGCGGTTCGGCCGTTAAGCAGACCGGCGCACGGGTGACGTTCGACAAGACTCAAATCGGCACCGCCGTCGCACGTACGTGGCACACACTCGAAGTCGAGTTACAGGAGGTCGGCAACGGCGGGTTGACCATCGAGTTCGATGACGAAATGACGAATCTTCCCGAGGAGACGTTCGAGTTGAATCCCGAAGCTTAGTTTTGATTAAAACAGACACGAAATATGAAAAACCAAATTAAAATAGCACTGTTGATGATCGCCTTCGCGGCTGTCTCGTGCGGAAAAGATGGATTCGGTCTCGATGGGTTGGGGCCCGAGGGCAACGGGAATCAGTCCGACAGTCTCTCCATGGATATGGGCGTCCTCTCGTTTGCCGAGTGGAATCTCTCCGTGGCGATGGATCAGGAGGTTTCCACCGATGAACAGCAACCCCTCTCGCGTGCCTCGTATGCCACGATGGATGCGGATGGCGATTACATCGTGCGGGTGGTTAACTCCAAACTCGAGGAGGTGTACAACAAACCCTATTCCGAAACCGTCGGGATAGAGATTCCGCTCCCCAGAGGTGTGTATACCGTGTCGGCCGAGTGCCCCAACTATGCAGGGCAAACCGATGCCGCGTGGAGCACACCCGTGTACTATGGACGTACGTCCGTGACGATCGGGGCGGATCCTGTGACGGTGAATCCCTTGACGTGCCACCTGGATAACATCAAAACCACCGTCGAGATCGCAGCCGATCTCGAGGCACTGTTCAAAGCCGATGACGGAACGGATAAATTGACCGTGTCGGTGGGTGTGGGTGACAACACGCTCACGTACGGACGCGGCGACTTCGTCACCGAAGCGTTCGAGGGGAAAATGGGATATTTCCGTGCACCGGAGACCAAAAACACGCTCCACGTGGCACTTGTCGGTGCGTATAACAAAGCAGCGGCAGACGAGGTTCCCTCCTCACCCGTGACATGGAATCAGGAGATTCCAAACGTGACGAAGGGACAGTGGCGCAAGATCCGCATCTCAATGCTGCACGCCAGTGACGGTAACGTACAGTTGCAACTCTCTGTCGAGACATGGGTGTACGACGAGCAGATCGACGTGGATGTGAATAGCTTCGCGCTCTACGCCCTCGGCGAGGAGGAGATCGACGAGAATGGCGGCGGTGACGGCGGCGGTGAAATCACGAATCCCGGAGATACGGGTACCGGGCCGAGTGTCGTGTGGCAAAACGGAGACTTTGAGCAACGTTACACGCTGACCGGCGACCCGCTTCCCGTCGTGATACAGATCGACTCCGAAACCGGCATCACGGGGCTTATCGTCGAGGTGAGCGGAGAGATCCTTCCGGCACTCGTCCAGCTCCAATTGGGCGGAAGGCTCGACCTGGTCTCTCCCAACGACACGATGAACGGCATGTTGATGGAACTCGGTTTCCCGACGCGTGAGATGGTGGCGGGGAAAACGTCGCTCGAATTCAACATCACCGAATTTACCTCGATGATACCCATGGTGGCAGCGGGCGGTGATTCGGATTTCAAACTCATCGTCACCGATGCCAACGGAACCACCGAACGTACCATCCGCTTTGCGGCGTAAGTTTAAGTATACGATAGCATGAAAAAATTACTATACATTATAGCCGCGGGCGTGCTGGCGGGGGGGGCCGTGTCCTGTACCAAGGATGTGAATACCGTCACCACCGACGAACAGGGCACCCTGAAACTCTCGTTCAACGTGCAGTCCAAACAAACGACACGTACCGAAGCCGAGGAGTTGTTGTCCCGAAGCATTCTGCGTGTGTATGAGGGTACGGAAAAACTGATCCGTAAGTACGAACCTGCATCCGAAATGCCCGAAGAGGGACTGATGTTGATGACAGGCACCTATCGTGCGGCTGTCGAGGTGGGTACGCCCGTCGCGGCATCGTTCGACGAAGGCGATAAATATTACTATGGCGAAAAGGAGTTCGAGATCCTGCCCCGGCAGACTGTCGATGAGACGATCCTGTGTGCCATTCGGAATGTCGGTGTGACGGTCAAGTTGGGCAGCTCTATCGCGGAGTGTATCGACGGTTTCAACGTCCACGTCGCTGCCGGTTCCGACGGATTGGACTACACGGAGACCAAAACCGGTTTCTTCCTCCCGGCCGATGAAAACAGGGATATCGAGTGGGCCTTCAGCGGCACGACAAAGAGTGGTTTGGGTAATATCGAAGGGGGTATCGCCGTCGATCAGTCGGGAATCATCGCCGCTCCCGAAGCGGGTGAAAATTACACCCTCACGTTCGAGTATTCGGAGACGCGTCCCGGAGTGATGGGTGTCGTCGTGACGGTCGATAAATCCGAGGAGGAACATCAGGATGGCTTCTACTTCTCACCGCAACCGTCTGTAAAGGGCGAAGGCGTGTCCAGCGTATTGGAATACACGGGCGGAGACTTGACGCTCGACGTGGCGTTCGTGCAACCCCTCACCTCGATCGTCGTGACGATTGATGGCAATGAGTTTGAAATCCTCTCCGCACCGACACGCTCGTTCTCCAATGCACTCCGTGGAGTGACCTACGAACCGACTTCCGATATTACCGGACGTATCGCGATCGACGAATCGTTCGTGGCAGATTACGAGGAAGGTACCCATACGTTGCAGTTCACCCTCACCGATGAATCCGGAAGCGTGGGCAAAACCCGTATGCAGATTGCCGTCGATACGGAGAATGTTTCGGCCGAAGTGGAGGATTTATGGCGTGGAACGGGTTACTTCGCACGTGCAGCTGCCGCCGATGCAACGGAGATCGCCATGCGATACCGCAACCGCTCGATACAGGCGGGTATGGTCGAAAATGAATTCGGCGAATGGAAAACCATTCCTGCCGCCCGGGAAGATACGTACCGTTGCGTGGCACAAGTGGCGGACCTGGCTGCCGACCACGAGTACGAATATCAACTCGTTGTCGACGGGGTGCCGCAAAGCAACGCCCGACGCATGACCACTGCCGTCGGGACACAAATTCCGAACGGCAAGATGGAGCAGTGGGAAAATAACGGAAATATATGGTACCCCTGTGTCGGCAGAGGAAGCAATCAGGGAAGTGGATACACCGGCTTCTGGGCTACCGGTAACGGTAAAGTCTCCATCCAGGAGGTGATCTTCACCAAACCGGACAACAACGGTCACTCCGGCAGGGGTGCGTATATGGAAACCCTGAATATCTGGGGAAATATCGCTGCGGGAAACCTCTTTACAGGTTACTTCGACGGGGCGGAGACGAGTGGACGCGCCAAAGTTTATCTGGGTCGTCCGTTCGAGTACAACGCTCGACCGAAAAAGTTGCGCTTTTGGTATAAGGCGGATATTGGCGGTGGAGATAAAGGACGTGTGTTCGTGATGTTGTGCAACATGACCAAACCTCATTTTCTCGACAATAAAAATGAAGGTTCGATCGTCGATCCCACCTGGAAAAACGTATCCGATGGACATAGCTATGGGTATGCCGATCAATATTTCACCTCGTCTGTCGGTGAATGGACTCAGATAGAGATGGAGATCGAGTATCACGATGAATATCTCGATGCCGGTGCGCCCAACTACCTGATTATCTCCACAACGTCGAGTTGGGACGGGGCGCATACGAATGGTCGCGAGGGTAACAAACTCTGGCTCGACGATATCGAGTTCGTTTATTAGGGAGACGGATAAGGGGCGAGTGTGAGGAGTATGCGCAGGTGGATTGTCGTATGTGTGGGGGTGCTGTGTCTGTGGGGTACGGCGGCGCAGGCGCAACCCGTCGACCCACGCAGTGAACGGGGATTAACCAATCTGGGTAACCTCTTTGTGCCGAAAGGACAGTGGATTGCCGGTCTCGGTGCGTCGTACTCCACGCACGACAACAATGCCTACTCGTTCCTGATCATCGAAGGTATCAACTCGGAGGGATACACGGTCAAGGTGACTCCGTTGGTGGCGTACGCGCTGTGGGACAACATGGCGATCGGTGCCAAGTTCACCTACTCGCGTGCCATGCAGCGCATCCGAAATGCCGAAATCGCACTCGGGGGCGACCTCGCGTTGGATTACTACTACACCGTGCAGCATGACTATTCGATGGGGGTGATCTGGCGGCAATACATCCCGCTCGGACACAACAAACGTTTCGCGCTGTTCAACGAGGTACAGTTGAGTTTCGGGGGTGGGGAGTCACAGTTCGCGATGGATGAACCGATCCACGGCACGTATCAGAAACAGTTCAGCGCCGCACTCGGCATATCGCCCGGACTGGTTGCCTTCGCCACGAATAACCTTGCGTTCGAGGTCAACATTGGCATGATGGGTATCTCCTATTCGCAGGCCAAGCAGGTGCATAATCAGGTGACGAGCGGCAAACGGTCATCGAGCGGCATGAATTTCAGAATCAACCCCTTGGCCATCGGGCTGGGCGTATCGTTTTACCTATGAGGAAGTGGCTGTTGGGACTATTGTTGACGGTTTGTGCATCATCGGGTGCACGGGCCGGTTCGTTGGATCCAGTGGACTCGCTCCCAAAACCGGCACTCGCCAAGATCGAGAACCAACGCTTCCTGCCCATGCATCGGCGTATGGATCGCGGGATCAACAGCGTGAAGTATGTGCACAAGGGCGAGGTGGCGATGGGACTCACCGTATCGTACGGAACCCTCTCCTCTGAAGACACGGACCTCTATCTGATCCTGGACAATATCGACCTGAAAGGCAATACGTTCAGCATCAAGCCATCGGTGGGATACTTCTTCAGGGATAACCTCGGGGTGGGCCTGCGGTTGGGATACTCCAAGATGCATGGCGAGTTGGGCAACATATCTCCGTTTCTGGGTGAGATCATGGATCTGGACATCTCGTTGGGCGACGTGTGGTACGACAGTCAGGCGATAAATATCGGTGCCTACCTGCGTTCCTATGCCGGGTTGGATGCCAAAGGGACGTTCGCCGTGTTCGGTGAGTTGGATCTGTCGGTCAAGACCGGAAAATCACGTTTCGCCTATCGTTCCGGGGACAACATCAACGCCACCAACAACCGCGAGACACGCCTCTCGCTGGGATTCAACCCCGGTGTATCGGTATTCATCATGCCCAACGTCTGTACCACCATGAGTGTCGGGTTGGGCGGTTTGGAGTATGCGATGATACGTCAGGCGGATGACGAGGGGAACTTTATCGGACGGCGTATTCAATCCAAAATGCGGTTCCGCGTCAACCTGCTCAATATCAATATCGGGGTGACGATGCACCTCTTTAACTCCAAGCATCCCGCCCAATGAAAAAGTTCCTGATACTTTTTGCGGCTGTGTTCACCTTCGGTTGCATCCACAACGATCTACCGTTGCCGCATGTCGAGTTGGAGATCACCGCCGTGACGGGCGACGGGTTCACCTGCACGCCAGAGGACATAAATCTCGAAACGCGTACCGTGACGTTGCACCTGCCCGAAGATACGGATATCCAAGCCGTGAAGATAGACAGTATATCGCTCAACGTTACGGAAGGCTGGGCAGGTGAACCCGTCGCCGCGTCACAGCCTCTCAACGGAACGTTCGACATGCGTACGCCGTTGGAGATCACCCTCTCGCTGTATCAGGATTACAAATGGACGATCGTTGCCGAGCAACCCATCGAGCGCTATTTCACCGTCGAGGGGCAGTTCGGTGAGACGGAGATCGACCCCGCGGCCCTCACCGCCACGGCATTCGTGCCACTCGACACGGATCTCAAAAACATGACCGTCACGTCGCTCAAACTCGGTCCCGCAAGTGCCGTGACGGATCCCGCGATGGAAAACCTGACCGATTTCAGTTCCGTACGGTACGTCACCGTGACAATGGACGGATGGACCGAGCCCGACGCGCGTTGGTCGCTTTACGTGATACCCGTCGATATCAAGGTGCAGATCACCAAAGCAGAACCGTGGGGTGCGGAGATTTTCCTCACCGGTCAGGGTGTCGCCGGTACCGATTTAGGTTTCAGGTATAGGGTGGCGAACGATGCGGAAGAAACGGAATGGATTCCGGTGCCGGATGTGGAGGTCAATGGCGGCGAGTTCAAGGCCGTCCTGCAAGGACTCGCTTTCGAGACCGATTACCAGATCGTCGCCTACTCGAACGATGACCTGACGGAAATCGAGACCGTGACGACCGGACGTGGCGAAGGTATCATCCCGAACGGTGATCTCGAAACGTGGACCGAGACAAGTACCTGGTTCCCGTGTCTCGAAAGCGAGATCGGCGGCAAGACCAACGATACCTATACCGGCTTCTGGGCCACCGGTAATCCCGGCACGCTCTTCACGCAACCCGATGCCCCACGTCCCGGTTCGACAGGCATGCGGAGTGCCAAGTTGGAGACCAAAAGTATGGTGGGTATCATCGCCGCGGGGAATCTCTTTGTCGGATATTTCGGTGGAGTACATCACGTCACGCAAGCCGATGTCTATATGGGACGCCCGTACGAATTCGGTGCACGCCCCAAAGCATTACGATTCTGGTACAAAGCAATCGTCGGAAGTGGCGATAAGGGACGTGTGTACGTGATGATCGGCAACATGATGGGGCCTCACAAAATCGACACGAGCAATCAAAGCACCTTCTTCTCCCCGTCGGACGAGACCCTCTCCACGGGACCCATATACGGGTATGCCGATGTGCTTTTCGAGACGTCCGTCAACGAGTGGACGATGATCGAGTTGCCCATCGAGTGGCGTAGCAAGGAGAAGCCGAACTACCTGCTCATCTCAGCCACGTCGAGTTACGAGGGCGACTACAAACGAGGCAGTACCGACTCCAAACTGTGGCTTGACGACGTTGAGTTCGTCTATTAGTCCTTGTCCCGCCCTACATTAGATCTTTATACAACGGAGGGAGAAGCCGTACCCGACGAAATAGGTAGTCGTCGTACTCGAGGCGCCGGCATAGAAACCGAACCTTCGCGCATCCGCCGTAGACGAAGCCGAGAGCACCCAATAGTTTCCGTAGGAAGTCTGATTGCCCAGCTGACCATTGGAGTAGTAACGGCCCCCCGGCGCGGGGAGGAGAACTTCCTTGTCCCGCCCTACATTAGATCTTTATACAACGGAGGAGATTGGCCGAATTGACGAGATAAGCGGGGGATTGAGTTGTGTGGTCGTAATAGAAACGAAATCTTTGGGCACGCGTCATGTCATACATCGCTCGGGAAGACCAGTAAACCCCATAGGAAGCCTGACTGCCCAGCTCACCATCAATATCACGGTACCCCGCCGCGGGGAGGAGAAGACGCGGCAAAGCCGCGAACGTTTATCACTTTTTGCTTGTCCAAAAAGCGATGCCAAAAAGGACACCCCGAGGCTAAAAAAGGCTAAAACTACCGCCCTAACGCTGCTGCCGCATCGCCTGCGGCGACTTTTGAAGCAATCAAAAGGTCTGCTTCGCGGGCGCTTTTAGTACGGCAGTTTCTTAACGCCTTTGTTTAGCAGCGGGGGTCTTGCCGCCCGAAGGGCGGCGCTGGGGCGCGCAGCGTTACATTTTTAATTTTTCATTGCCGCCTTCGGCGGCCTTACCTTGGCGCGGGGTGGAGAAAATTTTTATTATCTTTGTGCTGAAATACTACCGTGCATTATACCTAATCACACAAAATTACGTACAGACATGGTGCGAAGATTGTCTACCCAAACATTGGGCGCAAGGCGATCCTCGTGTTTGTGGGTTTGTGTGAACCTGGTATGATGGGATTTGTCTTGCGTCCTTTTTAAGGACGCTCTATGCGCCGACGACTACTGACCTCAATATTGCTGCTCTGTGCAGCTACTTCTTTGTGTGCGCAATCCCCGATCGAGGATGGAGAGGAGGAAGATCTGTACTATCCCTATTGGAACCCCGAGGATAGAGAGGTTGAATCCATGCCAGACCAGCAGCGTGACACGATCCATCGCACCCAATACACCGGTGCATCCATCTACTTCTCCGGACGCGGGTACCTCTCCGGGGCGCGGCTTTTCGCCCATCACGTGCTACCGCACGGCTGGGCCGCCACCGCCCATGTCGACGGTCGAACGGGACGGGATATTTATGTCGATGGGGTGTTCGCGAACACGCTGAACGCTCGCGTAAAGGTCGAAAAGCGGCGATTGTCGTTACAGGCACGCATGCCTGTGTCGATGCGGAGCCTGCGGTCCGCATCGAGTCGAGAAGCTTTCGACCTTCTCGACGACAACCTCTACAACCCGGCATGGGGATATCAAAACGGCAAGGTGCGTAGTGCACGTATCAGGCGTGAGGTGTTGCCGCGTGTCGAGGCGGCGTACCGTGTCGAAGTTAACGCCACAACATTGGATTTTTCAGCATCGGCAGAAGTCGGGAATCGCAAGTTGAGCGGCCTGTCGTGGTTCAATACGCGCACTCCCCTACCCGACAACTATCGCAACATGCCGAGCTATTTCGACGATCAACCCCTCGAACAGCAGGCCGCCGAACATTGGCGATCGAACGACACACGTTACACGCAAATCGACTGGGAGAGGCTGTATGCACAGAATTTTTTAGCGGATGACGGAAGTGCCGTGTTTGCCGTGACGGATCGCGTGGAGCGCATCGCGAACATACGGATTCATGCCGATGGGAAAACGAAGTTAAATGATTGTTGGACAGCGGGTTATTTATTGCACGGTGCACGTATCGAAAGTCGTAACTACCAGCAGATGAGGGATTTGCTCGGGGCAGACCATATCGTCGATCACGACTATTTTCTCATCGACGACGACACGTACGGAAATCAACTTCAAAATGACTTGCGGCATCCCGATCGCGTTGTGCATCAGGGTGATAGGTTCGGGTACGACTACTCCATGCTGCATCACAAGCTCGATTTCGGCGGCACGATTCACTATGCCGTCGACCGTTGGAAGGCGCTCCTCTCCCTCCGTGCAGGGGTACACACAGTGCAACGGGTCGGACATTATGAAAAGGAACTGTTCCCTGGGAGTCGTTCCTATGGCAAATCGAGACTGTTGCAATTCGTCCCATACGAGCTTAAACTCGCTCTGTCACACGTATTTACACCACAACACCGTCTCGAACTCAACCTCCGTGCCGAGGCTTGTGTCCCGCGGGCCGACGACCTGTTTCTCAATCCGCGGTACAACAATCGCCCCGTCGATCACATCGGTACCGAAAAATTACATGCCGGAGAAATCACCTACACCCTAACAACACAACGCGTTGATTTTCAACTCACTGCGTCCTTACGACACCTCTCGAATGGCGTGCTGACGCGTCGTTACTTCGACGACGCATCTGCACAGTTCTGTAATGCGGCGGCGGCGGACGTTGCCACGCTACGCCGTGGCATCGAAGCCGTAGCGAAGCTACGGCTTGCACGTCGATGGACGTGCTCCGCCGCCGCCGCATGGTCACGGTATCGATACATCGCAAACCCCACGGTGTGGGTGTATTCCGACGCCGAAAACCAGATAATCGACAACGGATCAACGAGTTACATGAACAACTACACCGTTGGAAACGTACCACAAATAACTGCATCCGCCCGTGTCGACTATTTCGACGCTCGGGGATGGAAGTTCCATGTCGAGGCTGTCTATGAAGGATCACGATACGTCGATCCCGCCCTCTCGCGACGTACCCTCCGCATCGCCCACACGCTGGCTGAGTCACCCGAGGCATTCGCACTCATCACACACCAGGAACGCCTTCCGGATACCTTTACGCTCGACGCAACCTGCTCTAAATCAATCCATTTCAACTCCCACCGTCTCACCTTCACGCTCTCCATCCATAACCTGCTCGGGGCACGGGATCAGATCTATGCCGGTTACGAATCGCCACGCACGCCCCGCTACACTGCCGGTGACATGTACGTCTACCGTCCCATGCCGACACGCTACCTCTATGCCTATCCTCGCACGTTTTATCTCTCTGCCACATTCAATCTATAAACCTCCCCGCGGCGGGGGCGCGTGAACCTGCCGATGGAAGACAGGATCGTCCGAATTACCTCGGAACCTTTTGGCATAATCAGGCCTACTCCTCGGTAGATGCACTGCATTTTCATTTCTATGGAGATGGTATAACCGCAACTTCCCCTCGCGGTGGTGTCGGGACGGCTCTCTCCCTCCGTTGTATAAAGATCTAATGTAGGGAGGAACAAGGTTTTGCCACCATCGGCGAGGGATTCTTATTTGGATACACCGCGGAAAAACTCCTCCAACGTCACACCGTAATAGTCGCAAAGATTGACAAGGGTACTGATCGTGATATTGTTTTCACCTCGCTCGATTCTTCCTATGTCATAGTCCGTGTCTATCTGGACCATCATTTGAGTCAGATTCTTCTCTTTGCGAACCTGCCGGAGCCTTGCGGCTACTGCTCGTATAGCTTCTACGTTGATTCTTGTTCTTCCCATAGTTCAAAAAACATCATTTCACAGTAAAATAAAAACAGCATCTATGCTTGTTTTTGTGATTTTTTACTTATCTTTGCAGCAGCTATGACGGTACCAGACGCCATGGTCGAGCGAGAGGAGCCATCTAATCCCAACCCCTCCCGCTCTTTTTTTGTCCCTCCCTACATTAGATCAATTTTTACAACGGAGGGTTGCTTTTGGTTTTTCGCGGTCATCTTCGGCACTTTGCTCGTCGTCTGCGACAGTCATGTACGAAAGTACACTCCTGTCTGGACGAGTTCGACAAAGCACCAAATCTGCTCCACAAAACTCCCAAAATCAAAACATCTTTGCCTCGGGGGTACTTCGCCGAAGGCGATAGCCTCCATCCTTGGGCGGGG